>JAFRWW010000012.1 GCA_017441585.1 Lachnospiraceae bacterium | reverse complement strand
CCTGTTCCTGTTCCTGTTCCTGCTCCTGTTCCATTTCTGACCTGCTGCCCAGGGTGACTTGGAACACTTTTTCTTCATATCCGTCCTGTCCCATTCTCTGGATCTTCACCTCTACCTCAGTACCTGCGGGATAAGAAGCCACCGCGCGCATGAGCTCATCCATTGAAGAAATGCTCTCACCGTCAAAATCAGTGATTATATCGCCCTTCTTGATACCGCCCTTATCAGCTGCGGAGCCGGATGAAACCTTGGCCACATACACGCCTACCGGCATGTCATATACTTCAGCCATCTGATCTGCAACATCCACTCCCGAAACTCCCAGGAAACCGGCGTCCTCATCCTTGGGCTTTGATTTCGTATTCTTTTCAGACAGATCATCTATAACCGGCTCGGCTGTGGAAATGGGGATGGCGTAACCCACGCCCTCGGTAGAAGTCGCCACTATCTTCGCCTCGGTGATACCGACTACCTCACCTCTGTAATTGAAAAGTGCGCCGCCGGAATTACCGGGATTTATGGCTGCATCCGTCTGGATCAAAGGTCTGGTGATACCTGTATCGGGATCCTTAAAATCTCTGTTAAGTGCACTGATGATACCGTAGGTAACCGTAGTACCGTATCCCAGTGAATTACCTACCACTATGGCCGGCTCTCCCAGCTCCAGGGAATCAGAATCACCCAGCGTGGCTATCTTGACCGAGCTTATGGTGTCATCCGACATATCCTTTAAGGATACTGCTATCACCGCTATATCCTCTCTCGAATCGGAACCCTTTACCATGGCGTCATAGGATTCACCATCATTAAACTTAACGATCAGTTCCTCTGCATCGGCTATGACGTGGCTGTTGGTCACTATGAGAAGTTCTTCATCATTCTGTCCCACGATAACGCCGGATCCGCTGGCCTGACTCTCAAACTGCTGAGGCATACCCCAGAAGGACTGGTAATACTGTACCGACTTGCTGGTGATGGCCACTATGCAGGGAAGGTTTTCCTCCACTATTGAAGAAACATCTACAACCTCCACGCCTTCATGTGAGTGGCCAGGATTAACGGTATCCGTCGATGCTATCTCGCTTTTCTTCGAGTCCTCATCATCCCTGTCCTTTTTATCCTCCTTATCGTCCCCGTCCCCGATGGGTTTCGTGGACTCTATCCTGGGAAAATCATCGTCATCGTCAAAGGGATCAAAGGTTTCAAAACTGTGGGAGGTCTTAATATCCACATTGGAAAGTATCTTATTTCCGATCTTTATGATACTGAAGATTATCACTCCGGCCACTACGCCGAATACCAGCGCACAGGCAAAGGCGGTCAAAAGCTTTTTCCAAAATCCGCCGCTCTTCTTTTCCCTGTGAACGCGTCTGCCTGAAGCAGAGCCTGCAGTGTATGTACCGGTAGCAGCCCCCGGATTATGGGCGCCGGTGGATCCTGCCCTGTAAGTACCGGAGGATGTATTATTACCATACGTACCCGTGGAAGGATTCGTGCCGGTGGAAGGGTTCGTACCATATGTACCGGAAGTATTTCCCGCCGGATTCCCTCCGTACGTACTTCCCGAATTTTCCGTCAAGGGTGTGTTCCCCGGCGCTGTGGTATTACCGCTGTCAGACGCTGTAACGGAATCAGGCGCCGTGGTCGATGAACTGTCAGACGTATCCGTCATACCCTCAGGTATCTTTCCGTAGGTTTCATCATTATACATAACTGCTACCTCCTGTTTCTTCAAGATTCTTCGCTTCGCTCAGGATGACATGATCAAATATCATCCAAATTAAAGAATCTCACCTTGCTTTATATCTAAATCTGAGAATGAGGATAGCAGTAAATTGTGTTCAAATTATGTCCAAAAAGTGAAAGCTTCGTCACTTCTGTGATAGCTGCGCCTTAGAGGAATCATCCCTGCGTGAGCGGTTATTCTCCTCCTCGGTCTTCCCGTATCCCGCATATACATTTACGGGGATCTCATTCTTGTCCCAATATCTGTACCAGTATGTCCTGTTGGCTGTAAGTTTTAAAATAGTCTTTTTATTCAGCTTCTTATAATTGCGTCCAAGCTTATATCCCAGCAGCCTGCAGCCGCACTGATATATGAACTTCGGGATGAGATATGCTTTTTTTTCGGACCACAGATAGGCCATGGTCTCCTTTGCATACTTCATGCCCTCGCTCTCGCTCTTCACATCGGCGAAGACCTCAGGATGGTCCACCTGGGATACTCCCAGGTCAAAATTGCGATGGAGCTGCCTTATCCCGCTGTAATTATGGGAGTGGAGCACTTTGGCATTCGCCGCATAGGCCACCTTTTTTCCGTTCTTAATGGCTTTGGCCGCAAAGAGCATGTCCTCATTGAATATGGTAAAATTGATGAAACCGCCCAGTTCATCGAAGGCATATTTCTTATAGGCGGCACAGACATTTGAACAAAAGTAAGTCTTCACTCCAAGCTCGGGAAGATCCTCCTCACTCTTGACCATGGGCTTATCGGGATAATTAAACTGTCTGGAAAAAGTCTCTATGGGATTGGCGTCAGGGTACGCGATCTGGCGGGCGTAGGACACTATCACTTCCTTGTCAGTCATGGGGCGGATAAGTTCTTCGATGGTGTGTTCATCTGCCGGCATGGCATCCTGAGTCATAAAGACCATGATCTCGGCGTCAGAGCGCTTTGCCCCCTGATTCCTGGTCTTTCCATGATTGAATTCCCTTTTTGAAATATTCTTGATACGTATCTGGGGATATTTTTTCAGATAATCGGTGCCGTAGAAAAGAGAATTAAGATACTTCTCCTCGGTATTTACGAGAATGATGCCTGCCGGCTTTACAGTCTGTTTCTGTAAAGCCGCTATGAGATCCAACAACTTCTTATCAGGCTTATAAGTGGGAATTATTACATCAATCCTTATCTGAGCCATCACTTATTACCTAAATATTTCGCCTTATCCGCGGCCACTTTATCACTTATCTCCATGACCCTTGCGGTAGGTGTATATGAATCCTCTCCATACATGAATGTATGCAGTGTTTTTACATCCTCGGCAAAATTTTCAGCCACCACACAGCTGCCGGCCTTACCCATGGTACCGGTCACGCGGTTAAAGGGAAAACCGTCACCCGAGGTCACCTTGTAGGTCGAGGCCTTTGAAGCATAGGCCACCAGATCCGAGGATGAGAAGGATGTGAGGATCTTGGGGAAGAGCGTATCAATGGCGGAATTCAGCTGAGTCACGGAAGCCTTAGACGCCTTTTCCGACAGTTTCAAAAGAACGGTCCTCTGTCTTTCGGCTCTCTCAAAGTCGTTACCTACATATCTGATACGACAGTATGCCGTAGCCTGAAGTCCGTTGAGATTCTGAAGTCCGGGGGTAGTGACGGGAGTATAATCCACGCCGGGAGTGGCTGTGTAGGCCTGCTCTCCGAAAGCGTTAAGACCGTCTTCCTTACCCACCATGGAGATCTGATAATTATTCAGATGCTCTATCTCGGCTTCCTTTACATCTATCTCCACTCCGCCGAAAAGATCTATAAGATCTATGAGAGCATAAAAATCCACAGTAATATAATCCCTGATATCCAGATCCAGACAGGTATTGAGCATCTGTATGGCCTGCTCAGGGCCGCCTCTTGAATAGGCCATATTTGCCTTGTTATAGGTGTCATTACCTACATTGCAATAGGTATCCCTGAAATATGAACAGAGCTTTATCTCGCCTGTGGCCTCATTAAGGCCGGCGATCATGATGGTATCCGTCCTGTTGCCTTTGCCCAGTGTCTTATTTCTGGAATCCACTCCAAAAAGAGCAATGGTAGTATAACCGGACATATTCCAGTCTCCGCCCTGCTCTGAGGCAACCTGCTCCATCTCGCTCAGTTCATCATTAATGCTGAGCGCCGCATCGGTATGACCTATGGTCTCGTCTTTTTGGATCTTATCTCCCTTTATGAAAACAAAGGCAACTCCCAGCATGATAAGGAGAACTATGAATTCAGCAACGAGAAGAAATATCTTCAGTTTCTTATGTCTGCGTTTTTTGCCTCTCGATCCCGCGGACCTTCCCGCAGATCTGTTTGATCTTGATGTAGCCATCTGTACTTACCTGTATATGATCAACGATTTATCTTACATTCGTCATGCAACTATCTCTTGTGCACACTCCGGGTAATGATACTACATTTGGCGCATAAATGTCAAATTTCGCGCATTTAAATCAGGGGACGGCTCCTTTAAAGAACCGTCCCCATAAATAAACTACAACGCTTTATCAATACTTCCTTTGAAATTAGTCTTGCCTGTAAGGGTCACCTTGCCTTCTTCTATCTTATAGTCAAAGTCTTTTCCGGCCTTTAACTTAAAGGTATTTCCGTCTATGGCCACGATGGCCTTTGACACCTTATCCTTCTTACCGTTAAGCTTTATCTCATTAATGGATGCGCCGGTGAGGTCGGCCGGAGCGATGATAAAGTAAACCGGCTTTTTCTTAAGTTCCTTAGCCATAGTCTTTACCAATGCCTTCTGCTCAGGGCTGGCAGTCTTCTTTGCCTTGAGTGAAATGATAAACTGAGGGTCCTTTCCGCTCTTTACGGGCACTATCTTATTATTCTTAAACTTAAGGCTCACATCGGCATATTCCGTGATGGTCGAAGCAACAGTCACTTCCACATCATTTGAAGTATTTTTCCTGGCAGGATCATTTTTACCCACATGCTTTTTACCGGTATAGGGAACACTGATCAGAGTCTTAACTTCAAAGATAAGGGGATTACCCTTTTCATCTTTAAACTCACTCCCGGGCGTGAAAGTAACGGTATTACCCTCCGCAGTCTTCACATTCCAGAAAGATGAAACGGCAGGAACATAGGACGAAGAGTCATGGGGCTTTGAAGAGCTCGATGATCTGTCCGGATCTGAGGGCTCCGTCGCTTCAGATGAGCTGGATGAGCTCTTCGAGCTTGAGGATCTGGGAGGCTTCTTTCCTTCAGTTGAAAAGTTGGCATAAGCCCAGCCGCTTGCCTCATATTCACCGTTCTTCTTTATGCGGCAGCCCACCGAATAAGCAGTGCCCGCCGCCAGATCCGTAAACTCTCCCGTCTCATTGACAGTGAGTCCTCTGTCGATGGTGTACTCATAACCTTCCGTCTTTTTAACCTTAAGGCTGCTGTCAGTCTTTTCCACAAGTTCTGGTACCGCCGGATCCGCAGGCCTTTTCCCTATATAAAAATTAACGGCCTGGGAATTACATTTTTCATTGTCGTCAAAGACCCGTTGTATTGTGTGGGTTGAATCATAAGCAAGACTCAGCGTAAACTGTTTAAATGATTCATACCAGCCTACTATCTCAATACGTCCATCGGGATCCGCCGTCTTATATCTCCATTTGCCTTCTTCATTATCCAGTTTATATAAAGCTCCGGGGACCAATCCGTTTATGAATGATCCGTCCACTACCGGCATGGGCTTGGGATAGATCACATAAACATTGGCTATGGATCTGGCCGCTCCGCATACCGCTGTGATCCTTGTAAATCCGGGAGCCTTTGCCTTGATGGCAAATTTCGCAGGATCCGTTTCATCCTTTTGAACTTCTATTATATCGCTGTCAAGAGTATAGGCCATGGCTGAAAGGTCTGCATTTGCAGGGTATACATTGATACGTTCCGACACGTTTTCCTGCCCCTGTACCAACACATAAGTTTCCTCGTCAAAGGCTAACAATTCAGGACCGTCATATTCATATATCATATTCGCTGCAACAAAAGAGGAATTGCCCACTTCGGAAACTTTGGCATACTGCTCCCACTGCGCACCGGTCATGCTGGTACATACTGTTTCCAGATTGTCACAGCCTGCAAATGCATTGTCTCCTATGCTGTAGACAAAAGGCAGTATAACGCTCCTTAAACTTCCACAGTTTTTAAAGACATTTTTCCCCAGATTACCTACGCCGGCCGGGACCCTTACGGTTTCAAGTGCCGCACAGTCTTCAAAGAGACCATAGCCAAGACTGTCAAGAAGCCCCGCAGGCAATTTTATGCTTTCCAGACTTACGCAGCCCTTAAAGGCTCCGGATCCGATTTCCATCGCCGAGTCATCCATAGTAACATACTGCAGCTTGACACAGCCCTCAAAACAATAATTTCCCGGGATGCTTCCTCCCAGATCGGCATAATTAAGTGACCTGCAGTTGTAAAACGCCTTATCCGGCCAGAATCGACCATTTGCCCATTCACTATTTACCTTTATGACCTTCAGATTCGGACAATTCTTAAAGGTGGGAAGATTGCCCTTACCGGGTTTAGCATCAAACTCAACGCTCACAATTTTTTCATTTCCGTCAAATATACCATCCTTTATCTCATATACCTTTTTACCCGCAAGATACTCCGGTATCACCACATTGCCGTCTGTTCCCGTGTAATCGATGATCGTCAGAAGTCCGGTACCTGAGAGGGTATAAACAAAATCACCTTCATAATTGTCCGTATCACTGCCGCCATAAATCCATTCAACTTCCGTTATGGCAGCATCATTTATTGTCATGGCATTCCTGTCTGCCAAAGTACCTCCATAATAGACATACTTGAGCTTGGGACAGTCTGTAAATGCATCCCTTTGTATCTTAGTTACATTGGCGGAAAAGCTCACAGACCTTAACCCGTAGCAATATGAAAAACAATCCCTGTTTATCTGGGTGATACCGGAAGGGAGCACCATATGGGACAGACCGGTAAGTCTGAAAACTCCATACTCACCAAGAGTGGTCAATCCTGCAGGTAGGGACAGTTCCTTAATGGCATAGCAATGATCAAAGGCATAAGTGTCAATAACAGTAACATTTGAAGCAGACAGACCCTTAACCTCACTGAGGGCATAACAATGATAAAAAGCATAATTACCTATTGACTCGGCACCGGCCGGAATAGTCAGGCTGCGTAAATTCTCGCATTCGTAGAATACTCTGTCGGGAACCGCCGTGATATCGGCATTTCCAAACCATTCCACATCCGTAAGAGCTTTACAGCCTCTGAATGCTGCTTCACCCAGTTTCTTTATATGCCCGGCCCCGACTGTGATAACAGACAGTTTTTTACAATAATCAAAGGCCATTGCACCTATATCATCCACTCCTGAGGGAAGATATATGCTTTCAAGTTTCTCACAGTTTGAGAACATGGAATCGCTGATGCGTTCAAAATCATCGGAAAGGGTCACGCTTTCAAGAGCGCTGTCGCCATAGAAAACAGAAGTTCCGAGCATGCTTTCATATCCATCTTTGGGATAACGGGCAAAGCTTGCACTTTTCAGCAGCTTACAATTCCCAAATGCACTGTCTCCCAAAATTTTAAGTTCGGAAGAAAGGCTCACATCCAAAAGCGCGGTATACGAAAACGCCTCAGAACCAATGTACTGCAGGTTTGAAAGATCTGCCTCCTTAAGAGAGGAACATTCGTAGAAGCTACGCTTTTCCACATCATAGCATTTTTCCAGCTCGATCTCACTAAGTGAAGTACATTCTTCAAAAGCACTCTCACCCACAAAAACACCTGATCCTGCAATGAAAGTAACCTTTTGCAGTGAAGTACAACCATAAAAAGTCTCCTTCATGACATTATCTACGCCTGCCGGAAGAGTTATATTCTCAAGAGATGTACAACCATAAAATGCGCCTTCTCCTATTTCAGCAAGAGCTGTCGGGAAGGTAATGCCGGCAAGGGAAGTACACTCATAAAAAGCCTTATCTCCTATGCTCTTAACAGAGGCCGGAAGTGTCACGGAAGTAATGCTGCGGCACTGGGAAAAAGCTTCATCATCTATGGCACTTACTTCATAATCCACATCATCAAGCTTCACGCTGCCCGGCACATTCACTGCATCGCTTCTGCCATAATAACCCGTAATGGCGGCCTTGCCCCCTGAGATTTCAAAGGCGAAATCATCCTTGGTTTCACTTTCCTGAGTCCACTGCACATGAAGCCTTATGGCATCCGGCAGGCTGTAGGGATATATCTCATCCCACTGCGCCTTTGTACCCTCATACCAGAGATCTGCCATATCACCGTCAAAAGCACCATCTCCTATCGACTCCACACCGCTTTTCACATAAATATCCTTTAAGTTGCCGCAGCCGGAAAAAGCAGCTCCTCCCACTTGTTTTACAGATGAAGGTATGGTGATGCTGCCCAGACTTTTACATCCCGAAAAGGCAGATCCACCCACAGACTCAAGGTTTTCCGGCAAAGTCACATTTTTAAGGCTGACACAATCGGTAAAAGCCCCGGCTCCTATGCTTTTCAAAGTGGAAGGCAAGGTCAGCTGTTCAAGTCCCTTAAGATTCTTAAAGGCGTTCTCATTTACTGTGGTCATGCCTTCACCCAGGGTAAGCTTTTTAAGGGAATCACATTTTTTGCATATTTCCTCTCCGAAAGATGTGATACTTCCGGGAAGCGTAAGTTCTTTCAGACCGCTTTCACTAAATGCATAATTTCCGACAGTTTTAACTGTATCTGGCACATCGATCCTGACCAGTCTGCGGCAATATGAAAAAGCATAACTTTCAATGCTTTTCAGCCCTGCGGGAAAATCCACTTCCATGATCTGCGAACTGCTAAAATCAAAGGAATCTATACCGCCGGGCAACACAACTTCATCCACATATGCACCACTCAGATCCAGATCCTCTATCCCTTCAGACACGATGAGCTTTTTTACGGGATTGCCGCTCCCTATCACATACGCAGAGCCGGAGCGGTACACCTGCTTTATCTTATAGCCGTCAATCTCCGAAGGCAGGGTCACTTCATCTTTTTGGGGACCGACATATCTGCTGATATAAGCACTTTCATCGGTATTAAATTTATATATCCAGTTACCTGTGCTGTCATAATGCTCTGAGTCTTCCGAACCGCTTCCGGGATCATAATCATACTGGATCCTTGCACAAAAATTTTCATTTCCTGCAGCGACAGTAACCTTTTTCCAGTCTTCTTCACTTCCCGTATAGTATACATTTGACCAGGAATCAGTCATGCAGTTTTTAAATGCATTCTCACCCACGCTCTCAAGACTCTTGGGGAGATATACACTAAGCCTGGCGGCACTGTCTTCACAAAACGACGCGGGAATGATCTTCACGCCTTCATAAAGCTCCACACTTTTCAGCGAAGTACAGCCCCTGAACATACCCTCACCCAGGTTGACAACTCCCACCAGTTCCGCCCATTGCAGAGCAGTGCAACCTGCAAAGCTACCGGCCCACAGTGTGTCAACGGTTCCGGGCATATAAACATACTTAATGAACGTATTACCTCTGAATGTGGTCGGTCTTACTGATCTGACTATCCTTGAATCGATGGTCTCAGGTACTTCCACCCTGACCTCAGAACCGGTATAACCCACTATGACGGCTTCTCCTGCATCATTTAACACATAGGACCATTCTTCATCGGCGGAGAGTATACCGTTCACTTCCTCTTCGCCGTCCTTTAGATTTTCCATGACGGGAGCATCATCGATGACGCCTGCATCTTCCACGGCCGACGCATCATCTACGCTTTTTCCCATGACGATGGCAGGATCAGCGCTTTGAAACAAGGCAGCCAAGCCTATGATCCATACTATAAGGGCTGTGCTTATCAGTCTTTTTTTCATGGTATCCCTCCTCATAATAAACATCAAACTTTTAAGTTAACCAACTAATGCTTCCCGCCGGTCCTCCTGAGGAACTTGCCGCCGAAAGCAAAAAATCCTCAATATGCATTTTCGTTCACAAATCCTTTTATCACGGTCATGAGCAGGATCTTGAGATCAAAGAGCATGGTCCAGTTCTCTATATAATAGATATCATGCCTGATACGTTCTTCGATGGAAGTATCCCCCCTGAGGCCGTTGACCTGGGCCCAGCCTGTAAGACCGGGACGAACCTGATGCTTTATCATGTAACGGGGTATCTCCTCCTTAAACTTTTCCACGAACTGGGTGCGCTCGGGTCTGGGACCCACCAGTGACATATCTCCCTTTAAGATATTAAATATCTGGGGCAACTCATCCATACTGGTATGGCGCAGGATCTTTCCGATCTTAGTCACGCGCTCATCATCTTTTTTAGTCCAGGCCTTCTCTTCCTCATCCGGATCCTGAACCACCATGGTACGGAATTTATACATTTTGAACGGCCTATTATGTAAACCAACTCTTTCCTGGGTAAAGATAACAGGTCCTTTGGAAGACAGCTTTATGGCTATGGCGCTGATGAGCATAATTGGTGAAAATACCACAAGCATCACTAACCCTCCAATTATGTCAACCAGTCTTTTCATCACCATGTTCACAGTATTGGTAAGGGGAACGTGACGGATATTTATGACGGGAAGCCCCTGAAGATCCTCCATATAAGCTCTCCCTGATATGAAGTTATTATAATCGGGGATAAATTTAGTGTGAACGCCTGACTTTTCACACAGTCCCACCACTTTTTCCAGTTCCTGATACTGGTCCAGACTCAGTGTGATGGCGATCTCATCCAGTTTGTTTTCCGGAAGGATGATCTCCAGATTCTCAATGGTTCCCAGCACCTTTACACCCTTGTACATGGTACCGGCTTCCTTACGGTTATCCAGAATACCTCTTATGACATAACCCCACTGGGGATTGAGCCTGATCTTGTTTATATACTGCTCCGCGGATTTTGAATATCCCACCAAAAGCACATAGCGCAGATTAAAGCCTCTGCGCCTGAAAAACCTCATGATGTACCGGATGATATTTCTCACCAGGGTTTCCAATATTATGTCAACCACCCAGAAAATAGCCAGCACGCCTCGGGAAATATCATTCTGGTGAACCACGTACATAAATACGATGAATACCAGAACACCTATTGAATTAGCCTGAATAATGGAAAACAGCTCTTTTTTACGGCCTGACATACGCCGTGAAGAGTAAAGATCATACTGATAGTACAAAAGAAGAAACATGGGTACTATCAAAAGAAGATACATGTTGTAGGAACTCATGGGCAGATGGTTTATGGAATCATCATACCACCTGGGGGAGAACCTCAGATTGTATCCGGTGATATATGAAATTACGATGATGGCTGCATCAATCACGACCTGGAGCCGGTTGAACAGCATCTGATTATCTCTTATCAATTCACAAGCCTCTTAAACATGCCTGCCCAGATATCAAACTGGATCCTGACATAATTCTTAAAGTTCCTGCTGTCATAATTCACATGAAGTCCTTCATGACACAATAGATACCCGCGCTTGATCCCCGAAAGATAGGGCCGCCCGTATCCCTTCACGATAAAGAACAGAGCCTTGATACCAAACCCTATGATAAGGAGGGGCAGGTTCAGGATCAGCTGAAGCAGGGGCATATTCTTAAACACTATATATACATTATTCCTTGCGGAAAGCCTGACCTTGAAATCATTATATCTGCTGCCGCTGGCACCGCTGCCGGCATGATAAACCACGGCCTTCGGACAATATACGTTTTTGTAGCCCATTATCCGGGCTCTGTAGCCCATGTCCACATCTTCCAGATAGGCAAAATGATATTCGTCAAAATATCCGATCTCATCCAGGATGCTCTTGCGGTAAATGGCGCAGCCGCCGCAGGCCGCAAAGATCTCACAGGGCTTTTCATATTTGCGAAGCTTCACACTCTTATCCTTGCCTCTGGCATATGCCCAGCCGAAAGCACTGTAAAGATCCCCCGCACCGTCCAGCCGGGCCGGATCATCCATCTGTATCATCTTTGACGCCACGGAGAAAATGTTATCATCCTGTTTTATGGCATTAAGCAGATTCTCAGCCATATCAGGCATCGCCTTCGTATCATTATTTATCAAAAGAACGAAGGGAGCCTTTGCCAGCTTAATGCCTTCATTTACAGCCCTTGAAAAGCCGTAATTATCATCAAGGGGCAGCACGATCACTCTCTCATCAGCCTCAAGGGCCATGAGAGAACTGCCGTCCTCGGAAGCATTGTCAACCAGTATGATCTCCATCCTGTCGGCTATAGTCTGCTCCTTAAGGGATGTGATACAGTCCTTTATATATTTTTTCCCGTTATAATTCGGGATGATCACACTTACATCCATCATTACACTCTCTTTAATACAATTCCGGGCACATACACAATAAGCCCTCCGGTATGTCCCTTTCGCACACAGTAGGCACAGCCTTCGACATCCTTAAGATCGGTATTGACAGCCAGACGGTGCATGACGCCTGAATCCCACCATTTACGGCCTTTCCCTGCACCCTCTTCGATCCTGCCGCTTTTGTCTATGATACGGAAGACCACCGCGTCCACCTCAGGCCTTGAAAAATAGCCCGCTGCCGCTTTTTTCACATCCCCCGTCAGTTCCCTTAAACCCTCGGGGATATTAAACTCCAGTTCATCCTCCGGAAAAGCATCCTTATACCTTACCGTATAAAAGCCCAAGTGCTCGGAATGCTTAACCGAAGCATTTAACCGCCTGTTCTTAAGATGATGAATAAGCGCCATGCGTCCGGCCTCATATGCATAATCCTTGGAAAGAGGATTCTCAGCAGTGGAGTTTGAATGGACCCTCCAGTGATAAAGTACTTTAGGTATATGTACGATATCGTGGTAAACAGATGATAACTTGCCCTTGTAAAAGCCGTTTTCCCCAAGGATCCTGTCCACGCACCGCAATATCAGATCATAATCCTGGGATCCGTCATATTTATTCCTCAATCCTCCCAGACTTTTGACCAGTTCCATATCCACGGCGCACAAATGACTTATATAATTGTTGGACAAAAGCAGGTCATAATCAAAATCCGGTTTTATATTCGGACGGTAAAACCTGCCCTCCCCGGGAGAAGTCTCCTCATATTTGTCCTCATCCGTATAGACCAGCCTGGCTCCGTCGTTAAGGGCCTTTGCCACATGATAGAGGGCATCCGGCTCCATGAAGTCGTCATGGTCGCAAAATACCACCGCGCTGCCTTTTGCATGACGAAGACCTTCATTGGTGTTATCAGATATCCCGCCGTTGGATTTAAGTTTTATGTAAACCAATCTCTCATCATCATATTCGCCAAGCAACAGCTTTATATCTTCGTTTGAGGATGCATCGGCAATGATCACCTCAAAATTCTCAAAGCTCTGTATCAGAAGCGAATCAAGAAGGGTCCTGAAATGATCCTCCAAAGGCTCATAGGCAGGTATCACCACCGACAGATAAGGCTTTGTATCCCACTTTTCTTCCCTCTGCAATGTAAGTTCTTCGGCCGTCACCCTGGAAGCCTTAAAAGAGGCGTCATAACCGCTCTCGGCTCTCTCTTCCCTAAGACGTTGAATACACATGCGCAGTGTCTTTCTGACTCCGTTTCTCTTCAGATACGATAAGGTCTTATTCTTTATATCAGGCATCTTTCTTTTCCAAAAAGATCTTTCTGGTCACAAAATTGTATACCATCACCACAGCCGTAGCCACTACCTTTGCCTCGATGGGCACCCAGTCCACAGCCTCATATTCCTTATGCATCAGGGAATAAGCCCATGAGGCCATACCGTCTATGAGGCTGTTGATCCAATTGACAGCCATGGCAAAAAAATTGGTCTGTCCGGCCACAAAATGATCGTTTATCAGCACGCACACCCAGATGATGATCTCATTAAGTCCCAGTCCTATCACCGAAAGAACCGCAAATATGATAAACTCCTTTGTGCGACTGGCGTCATCCTTTCTCTGAAATACAAAGGCCATGCTGGCCAGATAGTTAAATATGAGTGATATGGTGAATCCGAAAAAAGCGGAGACATACAGATTGCATCCGAAGGTATATACCATGACGGAATATATCACAAAGTCAATGACAAAGGAGAGACCTCCCACTATCACAAATTTAAATATCTGCATCAAAAGTCCGCTCTTTTTATCCGCCGCCTTCTCAATTTTCAAAACTTTCTGCTCCTCCTCTATAAACCTCTGTTTATATCTGACTGACTTTTTCTTCTGTTTCGTAATCTATTCTTTTTCGATTTGTCGGATGTCCATTTCCGCCCCCGATTTCTAATCGGGGGAGCCGTCCGGCTTTGAGGACATCAAAGTTTCTCCGATAGGAGAAACAACCAACTATTTCTCTCCACTTCGTTTCGAGAAATGTAATTGGCTCCACAATCCAACAGTCATAAAAATGGTCAGGGCGTAGTACAACACACCCGCTGCCACCATGATGAATACAGCCTCATGAAACACCCTGATGAGATAAAATATCACCAGCAGGGCCGCCAGGTACAGGATCATATCCGGACTTTTTAACACCCGGCTTATAAGATCCCCTTCCCGCGCATTGTCCTTTTCATCCTCCGACGCATCGGTCTGTCCATTTCTGATGAGGGCCGATGCGATGAGCCACACTCCTGGTGCACATAATGCCAGGACAAAATAATCATATATCCTGTGATAGGTGATCACCATGGACCACAGCGTAAGTACCGTCAAAAGCTCCCTGTCAAAGCCCGCCGGGATCATGAGGACATATACAAAAAGCAAAGCCATGAATACGCCGGTCAAAAGTACCGACTTTGAAGCCAGAGAAGGGGAAATGCTGCCGATAACGGCGCCTATGTCAAGGCTTCCCCCTCCTGCCAGCCATGAGGCCACCTGAAGGGGCTTTTTTATCATATTCATGAAACTGTCATTAAGCCACCGGGCGGAAAATGCCGTCAGGATTATATGTGGCAGCACCGCCAGACCAAGAATGTCATATCTTCGCTTATACACATAATAAAGGGCCAGAGGGGCCGTCAGTGTATATTTAAAAAACGATACAGCAAGACAAAAGGCCGAAAGAAAAAATAACAGCCATTTCCTGCCTCCGGTATTATCCTTTGCGCTTTTACAAAGGGTTACGGACAAAAGAAAGAAGGTTAACGCAAATATGGTATGCTGGCCCACGCCTATGTGATTCCGCCAGGGCATACCGGATATCATGGCCAGGGTGACTATGATAAACTCATCCCTGTTTCCGGGTTTAAAAAACAATTTATAAAAAAGCCAGGCAAGCAGGGCTGTAAATACCAGATTCGAAAAAAGCCAGGCGTACCTCGCCGCAAGTGGCGGTAAAAGCGTATAAGGAAACAGTATCCACAAAAGGGAGGGAAACTGGTTCGCCTCCATCTGTAGGTAATATTCCTCATATCCCAGGGCCTTGAGCTCATCCGTGGGATTTAGGGAAAGATCATAAGGATTCATCCTCAAAGTGAGCACCTTAGCCGCATCCCACTGAAAATCCTGACTGTACTGTATTGCATTCTTACAGCCCTGGATGAGTGATATCAAAGCCAGGGCTGCAAGTATCAGCATCATTAAATATTTAAATTTTTTTAATTTTGTATTATCCAAAAAACTTTCTCAGGCAAGTATGGGGGCACAGGCTGCGGCGAGCTTTTCCTTTTTATCCTCCGCATCCTTAAGATCCGTACCCTTGGTGGTGTAATATATCTTTATCTTAGGCTCTGTACCGGAGGGTCTCACGATCACGGAAGAACCGTCCTCCAGTCCGTATATGAGCACGTTCGCCTTAGGCAGACCAGTCTCCTCGGGCTTTTCAAAATCCTTAACCGAATTAACCTTTATGCCGGCAAACTCAGAGGGCGCGCTGTCACGAAGGCCCTTCATGATACCTGACATCTTATCCATGCCGGAAAGGCCGGGGAATTCAAAGGAATCCACCTTATTAAGATAGCGGCCGTACTGGGCATATATCTCTTCCAGTCTCTGCTTTATGGAAGATCCCGTGCTGCGATAATATGCAGCCATCTCACAGATGAGCATGGATGCTATTACGGCGTCCTTGTCCCTGACATAAGGTCCTGCAAGATATCCGTAGCTCTCCTCAAAACCAAAGATGAACCTGTCCACCTGTCCCGCTTCCTCAAGCTGCGCGATCTGGTCTCCTATCCACTTAAAGCCCGTCAGCACGTGGCGAAGCTCCACTCCGTAGTGCTCAGCCACAGCATCTGCCAGAGGCGTGGAAACCAGAGACATGACTGCCACAGGATTCTCAGGCATGGTACCCTGTTCCTTACGGCCTGCGCAGATATAATCAAGGAGCAATACTCCCATCTCATTACCGGAAACCAGCTCATAACTGCCGTCGGGACACTTCATGGCTATGCCCACTCTGTCGGCGTCGGGATCCGTAGCCAGCATCAGATCGGCGCCGGTCTTTTTCGCCAGTTCCAATCCGTATTTAAGAGCCTCAAAAATCTCAGGATTGGGATAAGGCGCAGTGGTGAAATATCCGTTTGGATATTCCTGCTCGGGCACGATGGTGATATCGGTGATGCCAATATCGGAAAGCACTTTTGTCACGGGTACAAGGCCGCTTCCGTTAAGGGGCGAATAAACCAGTTTAAGTCCCGAATCCTTTGCCACGCCGGGTCTTACCTGTCTGGCCTCTATGGCCTCATAGAAAGCCTTCTTGCAGTCATCTCCCACAAATCTTATAAGACCCTTTTCCACACCCTCGGCAAAGGACATGACCTTTGCTCCGGTGAGCACATCGGTCTTTTGTATCTCATCATATACTATGGCTGCGGCGTCATCCGTCATCTGGCAGCCGTCGGGGCCGTATGCCTTGTAGCCGTTATACTTGGCGGGATTATGAGAAGCCGTCACCATTATGCCTGCGTTGCAGTTATAATAGCGGGTGGCAAAACTCAAAGCCGGAACGGGCATCAGCGCATCATAGATACGTACCTTTATGCCGTTGGCAGCCAAGACTCCCGCTGCTTCCTTGGAAAACACATCGCTCTTTAAACGGCTGTCATAGGATATGGCCACGGTCTGTGTGCCACCCTGGGTCAGAACCCAGTTTGCCAGTCCCTGTGTAGCCTGGCGTACCACCCAGATGTTCATCCTGTTGGTGCCGGCGCCAAGCGTGCCGCGAAGACCTGCGGTGCCAAACTTCAATGATACAGCGAAACGCTCCTTTATCTCATCATCATTACCCTGAATCCCCATCAGTTCCGGTTTCAAATCCGGATCCTCCAGATCATATGAAAGCCAGCGCTCAAATTCTTTATTGTACATACCCCAAATACCTCCTGTTCTTTGATAAAAAAACTACCCCTCATTTTATCATAAACGCCATGATTATTCAATCTTTAGCACTTTTCTCATTCTTTTGAAAGCTTTTCGATCACATCAGCCTTGAGAGATTCAAGCTTTCCCTCGGAATCCTCAAGGGAAGTTCCCTTGACGCCCATGTAAAACTTGATCTTGGGCTCGGTTCCGGAAGGTCTGACACAGCACCAGGAATCATTTTCCAGTTCGAAATAAAGGACATTTGACTCAGGCAGTTCCAACCGGCTCTTTTCACCTGTGAGCAGATCCGTCCTCTCCCCTGTCTTATAATCCCTGAGGGCCAGGACCTTAAGTCCTCCTATCTCCTTTGCGGGAGTGGTACGGTTTTTATCCATTATGGCCTTTATCTGACGGGCGCCGTCTATGCCCTTTAAGGTGACAGTATGGATGCCCTCCCTGAAATAACCGTACTCTTCATATATTCTCTTCATCTCATCCCAGAGAGTGATGCCCTTACAAGCGCAGTAAGCAGCTACCTCGCACAGACACATTACTGCCACCACGGCGTCCTTATCACGTGAATGTGTGCCTGCCAGACAGCCGTAGGACTCTTCCAGACCGAATACATAATTAAAAGTATTCCTCTCCTTGAACCACTTGATCTGCTCTCCTATGTATTTAAAGCCGGTAAGGGTCTCGATGCAGGCTACGTCATAATTCTTTGCCACCACCGGTGCCAGATTGGTGGTGACGATGGTAGTTACCAGAGCGGGATTTTCCGGCATGATGCCAAGAGATCTTCTCTCCCTTAAAATATACTCTGCGATGACCATTCCCGACATATTTCCGGTAAAGGGAATATATTCACCGGATTCCTTATCCTTGGCATATATGCCCAGCCTGTCCGCATCGGGGTCCGTGGCCAGCACTATGTCCGCATCCTTTTCCTTAGCCAGCTTAAGAGCCAGGGTAAAGGCCTTGGGATCCTCGGGATTGGGATACTCCAGGGTGGTGAAATCGGGATCCGGATTCTCCTGCTCGTGAACCACGTACACATTTTTAAATCCCAGTTCCTTAAGTATGCGTCTCACGGGGAGATTGCCCGTTCCGTTAAAAGGTGTATACACGATCTTCAGCTTATCCGCAGCCTCATGTATCAGCTCGGGATGTATGATCTGCTTTTTAAGCTCTTCCATATATTTATCATCCAGCTCAGAAGAGATGACTTCATACAGACCCTTTGCCATGGCTTCTTCCTTTTCCATAGAAAGAACCTGTGCATAGTCCGTCACAGCCAGCACCTCGCTAATTATCTCTTTATCCCTGGGAGCGGTGATCTGGGCTCCGTCCTCCCAGTAAACCTTGTAGCCGTTATACTCGGGTGGATTGTGACTGGCTGTGATCATGACTCCCGCTGTGCAGTTGAGTTCCCTCACTGCGTAAGAAAGCATGGGGGTAGGATGAAGGCTGTCAAAGACATAGGCCTTTATCCCGTTTGCCGCGAAATTGAGAGCCGCCTCGTCCGCAAACTCCGGTGACATACGTCTGGAGTCAAAGGATATGGCCACGCCTTTATCCTGCGTTCCGGCCTTTTTTATATAATTTGAAAGACCCTGTGTAGCCTTTCTGACCACATATATGTTCATGCGGTTGGTGCCGGCTCCCAGAACGCCTCTCAGGCCTCCTGTTCCGAATTCCAGTTCTCTGTAAAATCTGTCCTCGATCTCCTTTTCATCTCCCGCGATAGCCTTAAGCTCCGCCTTTGTATCTTCATCAAAGTAGGGATCGTTTAACCAAAACTCGTATTCTTTTCTGTAATCCATCTATATATCTCCTCTGTGAACTATATTATTTTTCAAATCATTAACACAAAAATTTCCATAAGATTCTTCGCTACGCTCAGAATGACTTTTTTACCAATTTAACTTCACTCAGAAGGACGCTTTTTACCAGTTTATTTTTTTCTCAGTTGAACCCTGCTGATCATATGTATAATGATCGGCACGGGGACAACATAGGCCAGGGCCATAAGGACCCTCACCCCAAAGGAAGGGATTATCACAGCCTGTTTCTGCTTCATTTTTTTAATGGCATAGGATGCACAGCTATCGGCGCTGATGGCAGGCATTGAGAATTGTGCATTTGCCACCTGATTAAACTCCGTATCCACGGGGCCGGGGCACAAACAGCCCACATATATCCTGCTGCGCCTGTCCTTAAGTTCTTTTTGGATTGCACGTGTCAGGGATACCACATAGGCCTTTGAGGCGTAATAGGCAGCCATATAGGGTCCCGCCGGCATGAGTCCCGCCACGGATCCCACGTTAAGCAGATATCCCATCTTCTGCTGCCTGAACTTATCCAGTACTTTTTTTGTGAGATAATGCAACGCCTTAACGTTCACGTCGATCATGTCCATTTCCTTCGCCACGTCGGTGTCCAAAAAATCACCACAGTCTCCAAAGCCCGCGTTATTTATGAACACGCCCACATTTACATCCCTGATCATGTCCATGAGCCTGTCACAGGCGTTAGGATCGGTCACATCCATGGGATGAACGAGGCATATGGCATCAGGATGCAAAAAAGGCTCTGTCTGCTTTTGTATCTCCTCCAGCCTGTCCTTGCGCCGCGCCGTCAATATGAGGGAATATCCCTCCTTTGCAAGCAGAGGGGCAAAGGCCGCTCCTATACCGGAGCTGGCACCTGTTATTACTGCATAGGCTTTTCGGTTTTTCATATTCAGACTCCTTTATCAATGGTCGTACATTTATGAATTTTCTGCCAAATTTATTAATGTGCGTTTTCTTTCAGGATCCTTCGCTTCGCTCAGGATGACATCGAAATATCCTCAGGATGACTGTAACATTTCCTCTGTATGACAGCGACATCCATCCTGAAATAAGGATCATACATTCAGACCAACGATCTGAACATCTTCGGGAAGATCGGATGCACAGGCCGCAAAAATATATTCACGATCTATATTATATAGCCTCAGAGTGCAGGTGGCAAGGCCATCAAGTCCCTCGATTTTAAAAGTTTTTGGGTCCACGCTAAAGGCAGACAATTCATGGGAAAGCCCACTCCCCACAATCTTAAGGCAGCTTTCCTTAAGAGCCCAGAGTTCATAAAAGGCTCTGACCCTGTCATCCGGGGACAGGGGCCTTAAATATTCCTTTTCTTTTTGCGAAAAAAATCTTTCGGCGATGTCGTCGCCTCCTTCTTTTATCTCCTGCACATCGCAGCCATTCTCCGTATCGGAAATGATACACATCACATATTTTCCCGAATGGGAAAGATTAAAATAGATCTGCTCATTTTCGGGAGGCAGCAGATAAGGTTTATTATGACTGTTATAACAAAATTCATCCATATCATATCCCGCATGGATCCCCTCCCTTTCAAGAGCATGGGAGAGCAAAAGAAAAGCCCCTGCCGAGGCCCCCCGATCTTTAAGGAACCGGAAACGTAATATTTTTTCCTGCCTCCACTTTGGTATCAGGGGCAAAACACTGTTCAGTTTGTTTTCATCCATGAGAGGTGTTATATCGGAAACATAGATTTTGGCAGACATGGTCGTCCTTTCGGGATAAGATTCTTCGCTTCGCTCAGAATGACAATGTTTAAATATCAGAATGACAATGTTTGAATATCAAAATGACAATCTTTGAATATCAAAATGACAATGTTTGAATATCAAAATGACAATGTTTGAGTATCAAAATGTCATTGTTTAAACATATATAAAAGCGGGGTGCCGGCATATCCTGCCGACACCCCGTTTAAAGAGATTCAGTGATTACTGTGTCTTGAGATACATTGAGATGGTAGGCGTAGCCTCAACCTTACCCTTATCCTTCTCATCATATCTGCGCTTATACTTAAACTTGATCAGCGCCTTTGTACCGATAGACTCGGGAGCGGTTATATCTACATAGTAAAGTGTAGTATAATCATTGATCTTCTCCGTTCCTCTTCCTGCCTCTACAAAGCCCTTTGAGGTGGATACATCATAATCCATGTATGTAGGCTCCGAAGGATCGAGTCTGAAGTAGAATCTCTCGGTAGCGCCTGCATTTATAGGCATTGCAGAACCTGTAGTGGTACATCTGTCATTATTAAAGTTGGAGTTCTTCTTTGCGTATACCTTCCAGTTCTTGAGTACACTGAAGTCTACTGTCTTCCATACGCCTGCAGTTCCGTCGGAAGCTACGGGGCGTACCCTGTATACATACTCTACACCTCTTGCGAGATTATGATCGTAGAAGGTTATCTCAGTTGAAGCTGACTTATAAGTATCTGCAGAGTTTGCAGTACCGGGAACCAGCTTTCCGAGTGACTTAAAGGTCCATCCGTCATCATCACTTCTGCCAACCTCATAATGGTCGGTATTCTTCTTATCAGCTACGGTAAACTTAACTTCCACACCGCGGGCCTTGACTACATCACCTGAAATGGTCTTCTTCTTAACTGCAGTGTTTCCTGTACCGTTATCCCAGTAGGTAACTCCACTGACCTCTCTGGTAACCATGGAAGCGGAAAGATCCTTAACCGCCTTAGGTCCTATGCAGCAGATCCTGAACTTGTCCCTGATTCCGGGTGTTACATATCTGGTGCCGTTCACTGTGTAGATTGAAAGTACTCTGTAAGCATATGATACGCCGGGCTTGGCTGTCTCCATGGTCTTGCCGTCGCCTGATGTAATTGTTATCTCATTCTGGCTTGAAGGATACTCGGTTGCGAGGTAGTTTCCTGATACTGAGAAGAGTTCATACCAGTCCTCTGTACCCTTAAGCTGGTCAAGTATGGCCTGATCGTCGCTGGTCACTCTCTCTACCAGATAACCCTCTGCCTTTGAGATCTTGTTCCACTTAAGCTTGAAGCCTGACATACCCTTATCGGTAAAGCTCAGGGTCTTGGGTGAGCTGATGGTGGCATCCGAAAGAATAAGACCTGCATCATCATAACCATATGCCTTGTCATTTACGGGAACTATCAGGAATGCATACATCAGTCCGCTCTTAAGGCCGTTTACGGTAGCTGTAAGCTCAGAACCGGAAACCATCTCATTTAATACGGTGCTGCACTTCTTGATCTCATACTTCTTGAGATCCTTGCCCTTAACCTGGGTGATCTCACCGCCCAGAAGCTCGTCGTATGCTTTCTGCATCTTTACGGCAGCCTCGGAAACGGTGCTGTAACCGTTCTTTGTCCTATAGATCGCATAAGAAGTAGCACATGATGCGCTCTCCCACTTAAGTCTTACGGACTTGGTATTTATAGGCTCAAGAGTCATCTCATCCACATCGGGGAAAGAATAGAAGAGATAGTAATAATTACTCATCTCGGACTTTGATGAATTCTTCTTTGCGATGATGGAATAAGAAGCATGGGTCTCGGGAACCATTCCGTCGGTATTGATACCATATCTGATCTTACCGTCCACAACCTTTGCACGAAGGTTGGTACCCTTTACAGACTTGATCATCTCATTTGACTGGGCTGAAGTAGTCTTGTATACCTCATAGGTAACCTTTGAGCTTCTCACATCATCATCAGCCTGTCCGATGAAGTTATCCGAAATGGTGAACCATATAACGGATCCTCTGTAATATCCATCTCTGGGATCACTGGTTCCCTCAATATCCACGATGGTAGGTGCTGAATATCTCTCGCCGTAGCAGCCCTGCTTGTTGGAAACCTTAGACTCAAGATCCGTGGTCTCGCAAAGAGTAGAACTTACCTTTGCCTTTACGGTAACCCTGTAGAAAAGCTTCTTCTTAAGGTTACCTACGCCTACCATGGCCTTGTCCTTATCTGTATAGATAAATGACTTCTTGCCTGCAACGATGCTGGGAGTCAGCTGATCGTCGCTTACGGTGAAGGACTCATAGCCCTTCTTGAACTTGCTGTCTTCAGCGCGCTCTATAACATACTGGCATCCATGTCCCATAGCCACGAACTCTACCTGGACATCCTTGCCGATGCTGTTGGCAGTGATCACGCGTGTGGTGGGAAGGATCACATACTTGTCAACCATGTTTCCCGATCCGTCATAACCTGCCACGAAATAGAGTCCCAGATCCTTTCCGTTGAAGGTCTTATCCTGGAATTTCTTTGTCTTATAATTATCCTTAAGAGTCTTCACCATGGTGACCTTTGCTCCGGTCTTCACATAGCTGACTCTGGCGATCTCGTAGAACTTTGCTCCGGGGATCTTGTAAACCAGCTTTACGTTACCGCCGGTCACGATACCGTAACACAGTTTCTTTGAAGCATCATACTTAGCCTTCATACCGTTGAATACAAAGGTCTTGGCATCGGTAGCGCTGGGAAGTCCGGTTTCGGTCTCTACGCTCTCTATACTTGCATATACATCCTTATCGGGCATGGTGAAGGAAATACCATGATCATAGTTTTCATATTCATCAGCCTCGAAATCTGTAGAGTCGATAGTCTCTCCAAATTCATCAGTAAGGGTATAACCGGTGTAGGTACTGTTGCCTGAGACGTTGAACAGTATCGTAACCTTATTTCCCGAAACGGCACGCTCTATGGAATCGCCGCTGACGGTATCGCCCAGGAAAACGTAGAACTCGGTTGCACCTTCTACATTTATGGCGTGATCCTTTACCTCAACGTCATCGCCTACGATATCCTCTTCAGAGGCCTCAACGACTTCTTCTGCCTCGGCTTCATCATTTACTGCGGGAATCTCGATGACATCTTCTGCGGCAACAAGCTCGGCGTCCTCGGACTCTGCTTCTTCCTCGTATACTGCCTCTTCGCCGAGTACGTCAACATCCTCAGTCTCAAGGGCTGTCTCGATAACGGAAGAATCCGCAAAGACATCCTCTGACTCGGAAGCTGCTGCGGGGATGGTGAATCCCGTCATAACCATGGCTACTGTCAAGATGGCCGCAACCTGCTTATGAAATTTTGAATTTTTAAGCATCCTGAATCTCATTTCTTCATCCTTTCTGAAAACTTGATCTAACTTGTTTACATAACAAAGCAATCACTACTACTTTACATAAGTTACGTAAATAATGCAAGATTTTTTTGCGAATTATGGGAATATATTTCTTATTTTTGTAGTTTTGCGGTAGATTATCGGTGATATGTCGAAAAAAATGCAACAATATTAAGCTGACTCTTTGCCCGCGCGGGGTGGACTTTTTGCCTGCAACGGCGGCAGACTTTTACGCTCAGACAGAAAATCAACTCGCTCCAAAGTCCGCCTGCCTGCGCGGGATATATGTTTTGCCGCACGGGGTCTACCATTTATACTTAAGTCAGTACCGTATCACAATGATTTATTAAGGTATGCCTCTTGCTCGGGGGTGAGGACGTCGATCTCCTTGCCGAGGAATTTAAGTTTGCGCAGGGCTACGTCCAGGTCTACTTCACGGGGTACGTCGATGAGTTTTTCTTTGAGTTCGGCGGCGTGTTCTACCAGGTATTTTGCGGAGAGGGCCTGGATCGCGAAGGACATGTCCATGATCTCTGCGGGGTGGCCGTCGCCGCAGGCCAGGTTTACGAGTCTGCCTTCGCCCAGGACGTAGAGGGTGTTGCCGTTCTTTAACTTATAGCCCATGATGTTGTTTCTCATGGGGGTGCTGTCCACGGCGATCTCCCTCAGGCGGGCCATGTCTATCTCGCAGTCGAAATGACCTGCGTTGCAGAGGATGGCGCCATCCTTCATCTCCATGAAATCCTCTTCGTCTATTACTTTGTCGCAGCCGGTCACGGTCACAAAGAAATCACCTACCTTTGCGGCTTCCTTCATGGGCATTACGTCAAAACCGTCCATGACGGCTTCAATGGCTTTGATGGGATCGATCTCGGTAACGATGACTCTGGCGCCGAGGCCTTTGGCTCTCATGGCGGTACCTTTGCCGCACCAGCCGTAGCCTGCCACTACCACTCTCTTGCCTGCCACGATGAGGTTGGTGGTGCGGTTTATGCCGTCCCATACGGACTGACCGGTGCCGTAGCGGTTGTCAAAGAGGTGCTTGCAGTCGGCATTGTTTACCCTGACCATGGGAAACTTAAGTTTCCCCGCCCTGTTCATGGCTTCCAGTCTGATGATACCGGTGGTGGTCTCTTCGCAGCCGCCTATCACCCCGGGTATGAGGTCGGTGAGTTCGGTGTGCATCATGTGCACCAGATCACCGCCGTCATCGATTATGATATTGGGTCCGGGAGTGAGAACGGCCTTTATGTGTCTTTCATACTCCTCGGGATTACAGTCATACCAGGCGTGGACCTCCAGTCCGTCCTTTACCAGGGCCGCAGCAACATCATCCTGGGTGGAAAGGGGATTGGATCCCGTGACATACATCTGTGCGCCGCCCGCTGCCAGTACCTGGCACAAAAAGCCTGTCTTGGCTTCCAGGTGCACCGAGAGAGCTATCTTTTTACCTGCAAAGGGCTTTTCCCTTGAAAAATCATCATAAAGCATTCTTAAAAGGTCACAGTTTCTCCTGACCCACTCCAGTTTCCTGTATCCGGACTCTGCCAGATTGATGTCTCTGATCTCACTTGCCATTTTTATCCTCCTCTTTTTCCTATCCAATTGATACTATAAGATTCTTCGCCTTCGGCTCAGAATGACACTCATTTCATTCGCATCATTATCCGTTCACAAATACAATGTCAAACATTATATCAGTTTTTTTGCTTTTTAGACAGATAAAATAAAACCGAAAGTACAAATACAGCCATAACAGTCATGATCAGCGCCGCAGTTTTAAGCGGATTCCCATAGACAAGCGTCAATTCGTGAACGCCGCCGCCGGTCTTTATCCCAATGCACATAAGGTCCGTCACATAAGTTTCCACCTCCCTGCCGTCCATATACGCCTTAAAGCCCTTTGTATAGGGGAGCATGATAACTGCCTCGTCATTTGCATTATCCGCAGTGGTAAACCTTAACACACAATTTTTATCATCCCAGGAAATATCCCGGGCAGGAGATGAGGCCCCCATGTCGCACATTTTGCCAAAATAACTCTTATGATCCGCGATATCTTCCTGTGGCAGGGATTCCGCCGGTCTGGTATAAATAAGGCCGAACCACCTTTTATTCTCATACACCGTCCAGGTTTCACCGTAATATTCAAAGCTTTCGACGCTCTCATATCCGTCGGGAATATCATGTTCCCCTTTTGAGAAATAATACTTCACGCCGCCCAGGGCAGTCTCATATTCGCCCACGTGGGAAAAGCCGTCGCTCCTCCACTCCTGCTCATAGCCTATGAGGATATCCGAGGCCTTCTGCGTGTAATTATTCATGATGCTGAGCCAATAGGTGATGCCGTAATAATCACTTATCATTGCCGTGTTTTCCGGTCTGTCCGAGGTGGTCATAAACCGGTCAAGGGATATGCGGTAAAGCCCGGGATCATTTTTCACAACCTTTGAATAATTCACCGGTGAATCCATATTCCGAAGGACCGTATCAAGATCCACACGGCTCATTTTCTTCTGGGGATTGGATAAAACTTCGGATCCGGTGCTCACCAGTACCATGATAAAGGCACAGGCCAGGATCACAGGGCGCAGCTTTAAAAACCTGTCATGCCATTTGGCTCCCAGAACATAGATCAGGGTGAGCGCAAAAATAAAATGCATAAGAAAGGTCCAGCGGGTATTCACCTCAAAGCCCGACTCGCCAAAGCCCGAAAAAAGATAACCCGTGATGGGCAGCGCCACCACCAGAAAGATAACCGTATTGGCGATACAAAGCTGGAGCTTTCCCTTTGACTTCGGCAAAAAGAAGGCAGCGGCCACGGCTATGAACTGGGCCGGCGTCACCTTGCAGATATATTTAAAATAATAACTCTCCGGCTTATTGATAAAGGAAAGATACACAGGCCAGTAGGGAGTCCAGTTCTTTATATCGAATATCAGGGAGGTGATGCTGATATTTGATCTTTCCGATCCCATAAACCCCGATATCGAAGGCAAAAAGATGCAGGCGCTCATCATGATGCCCAGGATCAGAAAGCAGGCCGCATACAGACTACGCACCAGGATGGTCTTAATATTTTTAATTCCGAAAACAAAGATCCCCCTGCCGGCGCAATAGACTACCAGAAAAACGCAGAGCATGTAAAGGAAATAAAATCCGCAAAGGGAAGCATAGACCGACGGGAGAAAAATGTAGAAAAACGCCTTTTTAAAGGACGAGCGGTTAAGCGATGATATCCCTTCAGCATCGGCATGGAATATCTCCTCCACTCCGCACAGGATGAGGGGCATGTAAATAAGAATGCTGCCCCAGCCCATGTAGGAGGTCATGCCTCCGTAGGTAAAGCCGTTTATAATGTAGCAGAACACACCGCAAAGAGAGGCTGTGGGGGCAAACTGCATTTTGTGACAGTAAGCAAGAAAGGAAAGTCCCGCCAGATAAAGCCTGACAAAGAACATCATGGAAAAAAGAAAAGGACCGTGAGCAGCGTCGGCAAAGACGGACACCAGATACAGAGGATCCCCGAAGCCGTAATAATTAAGGGCTCCAAGTATATCCTCACCCATACCGATGGACAGATCATACACGGGCAGGGTCAGATTTCCGGATAAAAAGCCCGAGATCAGTTCCCTCAGATATTTTCCGTAATACAGAAAACTCATATAGTACTGATCAGTACCGTCCACCTTGGTCACAAAAGTCATACCGCCGTGAAAAAAGCCCGTATAGGCGATCCCGAACAGCAGCACAAAAATGACAGTATATATTATTGCAATAAACGAGTAACTGTTTTTTTTCATAACCTGTACATTCTATCATAAAAAACGCTCCCCGAAAACATCGGGGAGCATTTTTATGATCATTTCATTTCGGCCTACTTTGTGGTGGTACTGGTGGTCTTCTTACACTTCACATAGAAGGTCTTTACCAGACGGGATTTCACATCGCCGGTGGCATTGTAATTAATAGCCGTCACCGTGATATGGCTTCTGGGCGTTATGGTAGAGGTCGCATACATGGTAGGCGCCGTAACGGTAAAGTAATGGCTTCCGTCCTTTTTCACATTATTGGCATCATAGGACTTGGAGAATACGGTACCCTCATCCGACGTCACGGTAACGGTCACATCCGTAAATGTAGTGTCAAAGGGATCAAACTCCAGAATGAAATCCTTGGATGAACCGGAAGGTATCTCATAAGGCTGCTTCTCGGAGTTAATGGTATTTCTGCTGCTGCCCTCGGGATAGAAGAACACTTCGTTGGGCAGGATGAACTTACGCTTCGTCCAGTTACCATAGATCACTTCATTGCCTTCCTTATAGACATTGCGCACGCCGAAATAATACTCCTTGCCTCTCTTCACGCCTCTCACATTCTTGAAAAGCTTGGTATCATAATTTGTGATCAGGTTCACATTGTTTGTGTTAGTGGTTCCATTGGAAACGCTGGTATAAGAGAAGGTCTTACCGTCTATCACCATGGGAGTGGCATTGTCCAGTCCCTTTTCCGTGGTGGATGTCACTATATCATAATGATCCACCTGCTCGTAATCCCACTTATCTCCCTCTCTTGCCATATTGCTGGCGCGTCCCGAAGGCTTGAAGCTGATCTGCGCCACATTGGATGCATCGGAAGAAGACTTGCCGTAGAGCGTTCCCATCATATCCCTGACAGGGGCCAGTTGTGTGTGTGCCTCTGTCCAGTTGGCAGAGTCCTCATCAGCCCAGATTATGGCCTCCCCCACCTTTGTGGCCGCGATCACTCTGTAATAATACTTCTTGCCGCGGACAACCGATGTGTCACTGTCTCCTGTAGACACGGTGAGATACCTGTAATTTCTGACAGGATCGCCGAACTCGTCCACCACATCTCCGTATTTTATCTTTTCCTTGTCAGTATCCTTCTTATCGTCGTCATCATCCTTGCTGCTGTACTTGACAGTTTCAAGAGCCTTTGAATTGGAATCATACTCCCATTCCAGGAATTCCACGCCGGTCTGCTCGGAGAATATGGGCTCACCGTTTACCATGGTATCCGTTCTCTGGATCTTATATACCTTGGCGCCGGACACGGGCGAGAATACTATATCCATGGTATTAAGATTTACGGGATACTCAAACACTTCCTCGGGAGAAGAAGGATAGGCCTTTATGGCCATGGGCTTACAATAAGCGGTAAACTCCGCCTCTTTCTTATAAACGGGAACTATGCGGTAAACATGGTACATGCCTATCTCCAGGCCTTTTCTGTCCACATATTCCAGTTTTACGCCCTCACGGGGAGTGTCATTATTCTTGGTTCCCACCTTTTTAAAGTCATCCTTGGTCAGCACGGTCATAGCGTATTCCGCGTCATCCTTGCTGTCCCAGGTGTCAAAGGAGCGGTAAATGTTATACTTCTTGGCACAGGGATCGGATCTCCATACCAGACGCACACTGTTATAGGAATACTCGGCCGCCGTTACCACATCCACGTTTGAATAATGACAGGTGCGCTCAAAAGGCTCACTGAAGGCGCCCATTCCCTTATAAGATACCGCCACCTTGTAATCGTAAACTTCATCCGGCGGAAAATTATCATAGGGTATCACATAATTGACCTTTTTATTTCCGTCCAGAACGGTGGTAAGATCATCTATGTAAGCGGTGATTATCTTGCGATAGCTGCCTTTCTTTCCGGCCCTGTATACCACAAACTGTCCGTCCGTGGCATCCACGGAGTAGGGCAGGCCGTTCTCAAACCTGACATATATATTTCCCTCATTGAAGATGAGGTCGTTTTCCAGTTCGTCTTCCTCGGCATCGGCGGCGTTCATATACCTGCTGATCCTGGTTATGATGGGCGCTTCATGCTTTGCGGTCTTTACCGCAGCCACGTCGGAAAGCTTCGACTTAAACTCCAGGCCGTTTATATCGAGTATGGCCTGAACTCTGTAATAATTGGTCTTGTTATTTACTAAGGACACATCGGAATCCGTAACGCCCAGACAGCTGAAGCCCTTTACCTTAAGGGAAGTTCCCCTGACGGAGCCGTCCGAAACGGTAGTCTTTTCATCATCCGGATAAACAGAAAGATCGGACTGTACGGAATCAAACTTCTTTTTGGGAGCGCTTTCCACCACATATCTGTAATGAGCCCCCATCTGTACAAAATCAGCCTTAACCGTGCCGGGAGAGGTGCCGCCTGCGATGGACATGATCTGAGGCCTGGGAACAGTCACATAATCTCCCATGGCCATACCCATTGAATCATAGGCTCTCAGTCTGTAAAGATGCAGATTATTCACGCTCAAAAAGGCCTCTGAATCGGTAAAGTTCTTTTTTCTGGTCCTGACCATAAGGCAGTCATAACTGCCGTCTGTCTTATAGGAATCAATGGTATAGTAGGAAGCCCCTCTTAACTTCCACTGAAGCTTTATGACATTTTCTCCTTTAAAGACCATGGGGGTAGCCCAGAAGACACCGGGCTCGCACACGCTTCCGGAGAGAGATGAAACTATGGCTTCGGGATCATAATCAAGGGTGGCTTCGGTTCCGCCTTCACCCTCCATACCGCTGTCGTCATCACCCACCATCTGCTCATCCTGTATTTCCACTATATCCTCAGATGCTGCTTCGCCCAGCACGCTTTCTTCCGAAACCTCTGCCACATCGGCAATATCCGTTTTGGCATCGACACCGGCAGTATCCGCAACCGTCTCATTTACATCAGATGCGGCATCCGTCGTATCAGGTAAAGCCTCACCGACCACCTCTTCGGACATATCGTCCTGCAGGGATGTTACATTTTCGTCCGTCATGGAATCCGATCCGGTCTCGTTTGCAAAAACACAAACTCCCGGCGCGGTCAAAAGAAGGGCCGCCGTCAGGGAAAATGCGGTAAACTTTTTAATGGAATTTACTATTGTTATGGGGCTCATGTTACTCCTCCTGTGCGTAGTTTCGTATCGGTCTGTATTCTTTCAGGATTCTTCGCTCCGCTCAGAATGACAGAAACCTGATCTGTGGAATGACAATACACTTAATCTTCAGTATGTTCCTGTGTATCACGGTTCAGGGTGTCCGAATATGTATTGACCGGCAAATCGAAATTCACCACCTGATCATTCAATATATCCATGAACTCATCCACGTTATCCTTTGTCACATAATAGCCGAAGCCCTGTGACAAAAGCCTCTCATCCACCTGATCATAAAAGATCCTGTCTATGATCATATTGGATGTCTCCGTGGAATAATGGCTGTTCTCGTAGTAATATTTGGTATCCAGGGTCACATCATTGAAGCCGCTGAAATTATAATAATCCACAATCCCTGCCAGTTCCTCCAGGAACACCAGATATCCGTTATCTATGTCCTTTGCGTAGGTATGTCCGAAAACGGGATTTGTGAATATCGTAAGCTTGATCCCATGCTCATCGCAAAGCTCCTTAAGCTGTCTTATATCCTCAAGAGACTCACTGCGGGGCATATAATAATCCGCCCAATAGGGCTCTAAATTCTTTTCGGTATCAAAATTCGGGACTATGTCAAGGGGCTCGGTACCGGTGGTCAGAAGCCTGTCAAAGCGGTGCTCATCCACCTTATTGTACTCTCTCATGGTCTCCAGTGAGTCATAAATGGTGATAGGGTCCATGAACTTTATGAAAAAGCCCAGCTTGTCAGGCAGGGAACCGTCCCAGGGATACATCTTCCTGAAAAGAACCTGGTCATGGGGAGCCGGATCCACAAAATATGAGATATCATCCACTCCCACTATCACGTTTTTCGGCACAAAACCCCTGTTTATCAAAGCCTTCAGCGTGATCAGATGCTCCGCAGGCACCGCCTCGGAGGACATCATGTCATAATACCTGCCGTCATTCATCCTGGATACATCAAAAAAGCCAACCCTGGAAGATCCGAAAAGCAGGGAATCATAGTCCCCGGGCTTTCTGATGACATTAAGGGGCTTTAAATAAGCCTTGTCCGGCTCCACCCCGCGGTCTATGGGGTGGGTGGCATGGAATACATTATAGGGGTCTATAATATATGCCACCGGCAGAAAGATCAAACATATAATGCCGAAAAACAGGGCACATTTTAAAAGAAATCTTTTCATCTGTCCAAATAACCTCGTCCCGTCCCGAATCAGAACTGAAAATAAATAAAGCTCTGGGTGGTACCACCGTGTACCTTTTCCACGATTATGGCGGTAACCACTGCCACATAACCGATCCACCGGATCACAACGGGGATCTTATCCATATCCGAAAGGACGTCTCTCTCTTTTGAAAAGAGATCATATACGCCAAGGCCCACCAGACAGATGAGAAGCTTAAACAGCTTGGCCCAGTCCAGGGTCATGTCTATCATCATCCTCCAAAACGCCTTCGTCACATGTATCACGCCGTTATGCAGATGAGTGACCACATAAAAGGCGTCCGACATGGAATTCGCCCTAAAAAATATCCAGGCAAAGGACACCAGCGCAAAGGTGATGACTGTCTGACCTACGGTGTATATACGTTTTTGAGTCTTTTGATTTTCTGTAAATGAGGCATCAAATATATTCTTGAGAGGGCCACGCTTAAGACGCCTTTCGATTATCTGGTACAGACCGTGGAGTCCGCCCCAGATCACAAAGGTCCAATCCGCCCCGTGCCACAGTCCCGAGACCAGCATGGTGATCATGGTATTAACGTCGGCTTTAAGCTTTGAACACCTGCTGCCGCCCAAGGGGATATACACATAATCCCTGAACCAGGTGGACAGCGATATATGCCATCTGCTCCAGAAATCCCTTATGGAAACGGCCTGGTAAGGACTGTTGAAATTCTGCATCAGATCTATGTTCAGAAGCTTCGCACAGCCCACGGCGATATCGGAATATCCGGAAAAATCGCAGTATATCTGGAAGGTAAAGAATATGGCCGCAAAGATAAAGGTCATACCGTAATAGTCATATACATTGTCAAAGATACGATCCACATATACAGCCAGAAAATCCGAAAGGATCAGCTTCTTGATAAAGCCCACCAGCATGAGCCTCAAGCCCCACACCGCCTTTTTCTCATCAAAGGGACGGTCCTCAAAAAGCTGGGGCATCAGATTTTTCGTACGCTCGATGGGACCTGCCACCAGCTGGGGGAAGAAGGATATGAACAGGGCATACTTTAGGAAATTTTTCTGAGGCTTCACCTCACCCCTGTACACATCTATCACGTAAGACAGCGACTGGAAGGTATAAAAGGATATACCCACCGGCAGCATCACCTTTATGGTCACGGGATGCATGGGTATCGCAAGCTTTGACAAAAGGATGCACAGTGAATTGCTGGCAAAATTAAAATATTTGAATACAAAGAGTACTCCGAGACATATCAAAAGAGCAGCAAAAACACAGAATTTCGCCTTCTTTTTTGATACGGGAACATACTTCTCCACCATTATGGCACAGCCGTATGAAACGATGGTGGTGAGAAGTATCAAAAGAACATACTTCGGATTCCAGCTCATATAAAAATAGTAGCTGGCTATGAGAAGTACGATATATCTGTATTTATGCGGTATGGCCCAGTAAAGTATGAAAACTATGGGCAGGAAAATGGCAAAGGCAAGGGAATTAAACAGCATTGCTATCCTCCTGCACTCCTGCTTTCACCTTTATCTTCAGCGCATGATCGCAATAATCACAGGCCATGGTATAGGGAGCCAACCAATAATGCCTGAAGGCATCTCTCTTTTCGGCGCGGCTCCTGACCTTATGTATGTCATAGGAATCCGAAGGATGATCCATATATCCTAGATCCGTAAGGTGCGCAGCCCTGCTGCAATGATATACCCGGCCCTTTAAAATGGTATTGCAATATTTAAAGGAAAAGCACTGCTGATACTCCGCAGCCAGCTGTTCCCTTGATTTATTCCTGGGAGTCACATCTCCGGGAGCCACCCAGGACAGGTCCAGATTCCTGTCGTATCTGACGCCGTGATAGTCAAAGGCCTCCGCCAGATCATCGATCTTCTGGCTCTTAACGCCGTAATCGGATATCTCCACCCTGATCCTCTTATCGGACAAAAGCTTCATCATCCTTTCATCAGGTATCACGGTACCGTTGGTGGTGAGAGACACAAACATTATCTTTTTATTGGCAAGGGCCTTTTTGATCACCGTAGCCAGATGGGGATAGATAAAGGGCTCACCTCCGATGAGCTCAAGCTCAGTCAGAGTATCCAGTCCGTCAAGCACCGCTTCCAGATCGTAGAACAAGTCCTTTACCTCATAATGGGTGGGACATTTATAACGTGCCATGAGATTGTTGCAGTCCCTGCACTTAAGAGAACAGAAGGTGGTCATCACCATCACCAGCCTGGGATAAAGCCTCCTGCCCGGGATAAGTCCGTCCCTCATGACCCTCAGATAATCCAAAGGAGTGCTCTGTCCCTTGAACTTTTGATTCAAAAGATAAAGGGAGGGCGTAAAATTTTTCCTAAAATAAGTGGACTTTTTCATGATCAGAACCTAAAATAAATAAACTCTTCCGCGCCGAAGTTGGCGGAAAGGATGATAAGTGTCACCAGCATATAGTAAAACCCCCATCTCACAAGGGGACGGCGGGCAAATATTCCCGTAAAAATATATCCTTTTTCTTTATATAAATCAACAGCAAATAATATTATAAGTGAAAATATGAGTATTGCAAGGTGAAATACCCCAAGCCCCAGAGAAGCGGGGGAGGTGGTGATCACACTGCCGAAATCAAAGGCCGAAAAAATGCTCTTCATGATAAAAAGCGCCTGTTCCATGGACTGGGACCTGAAAAACACCAGTGAAATACAGAAAAACATAAAGGTCATGATGACGGAAAGCACATACAGAACGGGATTCTTTTCGCCGATATGTAAAAATTCCCGAAGCCTTTTCCTTAAGGGTCTCAAAAGATCCCCGAAAACCTGAAAGAGTCCTGAGAGCACTCCCCATACCACAAAGGTCCAGGCCGCTCCGTGCCACAGTCCGCTCACGGCAAAGACTATCATCAGGTTCACATACTTTCGAAAAACGCCCTTTCTGGAGCCTCCCAGGGGGAAATACAGATAATCCCTAAACCAGGTATTTAAGGATATGTGCCAGCGGTTCCACAGTTCCTTGCAGGAGGTGGCGAAAAAGGGCTGCCTGAAATTATCCATGATGGTAAAGCCCAGCACCTTGGCGGCACCTATGGCTATCTCCGAATAACCCGAAAAATCACAGTATATCTGAAGGGCAAAGAAAAATGTGCCCAGCATGAGCTGATACCCGGTACAGTCCGCGCTGTTGCCGTATATAAGATCCACTATGACACTGAGTCTTGCCACCAGCACCAGCTTTAAAAAGAAGCCCCAGAGCATCCTGAAGAGGCCGTCCCTCACTCTCTTATATTCAAACTCATGCCTTTCGTCAAACTGGCACAGCAAATTTTTTGACCGCTCTATGGGGCCTGCCACCAGCTGGGGGAAAAATGAGACAAAGAGTGCATATTTTAAGAAGTTTTTCTCACACTTTACCTCGCCTCTGTATACATCCATGGTATAGGACAGGGCCTGAAAGATGTAAAAGGATATGCCCACGGGCAACAGTACGTCAAAGGCCGGCTTATCAAGATGGCCTCCCGCCTTATCCACCAGGAAATCCAGGGAATCAAAGAAAAAATGAAAATACTTGAAAAACCCGAGTATTGAAAGATTAAGGATAAAGCTCACAGCCACCGCCGCCTTTTTTGCGCCCAAGGATCTGCCTTCCATGAACAGGGCGCTAAGGTAGGTTATGAGGGTGGATAAGAGCATCAGAAGGGCGTACTCCTTCCTCCAGCACATATAATAAAAATAGCTGGTCACAAGCAGCCAGATATTGCGGAATCTGTATGGAATTATAAAATAGACCAGTACCGCTATCGGAAAGAAAACGGCAAACTGTATGGAATTAAACAGCATTCTTCTCTTTTTCCCATAAAAAAACCGGAGCCAGTAAACTCCGGGGTCAATCAAAGCTTTGCAGGCAGGCCCGAGCAAACTCCCTTAAGCCATGCCGGATATCAATCCGTCGACATCCATCCGGCGCTTCCTCTCCGGGGCATGCATTACCCGGATCAGAATGGTTATCAGTCGTTCACACTGCTGAGGCACTCCGAATTGCAAACTTCAGGTCAATGGAAGTGACGACCCGACCATATCACCAAAATCCGCGCTTCAAAGTAGCATCAACATTCCTTCGGAAAAACTCATCTTACGGAATCGTGCCTGCCGCCACAGCAAAATCTGAAAACGCAAAAGTCAGCTAAGACCTCTGCTTATTTTTATACGAATTAACCCTGTCGTTTTTTTGTTTTTTAAGGTATTTTTTTATGATGATCCTGACTCCCACAGACAGGAGCATAGCCACGCTGATATACACAAAAGGCAGCACAAAAAGCGTATGCCTGTAGAAGGATGCATAGGCATTTTTGTATACCGCATACAAAAGCACCGTCATACTCCCCCACATCCCCAGCCAGTACCAGGGAACGTCCTTGTCCCTGATGAGGGTGTATATGCTCATGATGAGTGTCACCGCCAGCATAAGGAAGGAAAACCATATGTGCATGGAGGAAAAAATGTTCTTCATGATCCAGTATACCCCACGCTCAAAGGAGGAATACTCTATGGCATAGTCCCAAAGCTTCCAGTCGGTATTCTCATAAGGGGTGTCCCAGTAATCGGTTATGTTATTGATGTGGAACATGAAATGGTCCCACCTGGCGCTTTTGGCGCAGTATTTGTTAAACTTTGACAGAGCCAGATTCTTTTCCTTTACACTGTCTCCGAAAAGATCCATCACCTTGTTGGTGGTGGGATAACGTCTTATGTTTATCCCGGCCGCCTCATCCGCCTTCACTATGGCGTCTATCTTTTCCACCAGCTCCTTGTCCGGATAATTGAGATAACTCCTCGTCACCAGCACCGTCACCAGATTGTGTCTGGGGCCCAGCCTGGTGAGATTGAACACTCCGTAATTCCTGTAGGTATTGGCACAGTAGGCCATGTAGAAAAGTATCGCCAGGAGTATGGCCACCGACACCTTTATGACAGTCTTTCTCATACGCTTAAAACGGAAAAACTGAATGGCCGCAAGCACTATGCAGACTCCCGTGAGCACGGCGCAGGTGGGTTTCGTCATGGCTGCTGCCACCGAAACCAGCACGCAAAGACAGCCCCACAGGGCGGATCTGCTCTTTAAATACCTGACAGTCACATAGATGAACACTATGACCAGATCTATGGCCAGAGACTCACTCATAACGGCGCTGTCCCAATTTAAAAGCGCCACATTACAGCCGTAAAACAGGACCGTGATCCAGGCCAGAAGCCTTATATGGGTGACGGTCAGCAATACCCTGTACAAAAGGATAAGCACCAGGAGCGACAAAATATGCTGAAGTATGCCTGCCACGGCGCAGGCCATGGACTCATCCCAGCGCACCATGCGTCTGCAAACCTTTAAAAACAGAGGGTACAGCGGAACCCTTCCTCCCAGGGCAGATATGGACAGGTCGGCATAAAGATATGAATTGGAATCCGCCGCCATATGTCCCAGTCCCCAGCCGTTGAGAAGGTAAAACCCTCTGAAGAAAAGTATCAGACCTATAAAGACAAAATGATAATATTTATTTACGACGTTTTTTATTTTTTCCATTTTTACCTGAGCGTTCTTTTGTATCCGGTGGAGCTTTCTTATCTGCCGCCTTTTCTTCCTTTGACTTTTTTTCGGGGAGTTTGGGGATCTCATCCCGTTCACTCACTTCCTTGATATTGTATGGCATATCCACGTGGACGCCGTAGTAAGTCTTCATCATGATCTCGCTCATGAGACCGAACACAAACATCAGAAGCCCTATGATACAGAAGAATATGGTCATCAGGGGCCACATGATAAAACGGTTCAGCTTATAACCCTTTATAAAGATCACCACTGTCTCGATGCCGCAGATGCCTCCCAGCAGCATGAAGAGCATGCCCAGTCCGCCGAAGATGTGAAGGGGCCTGGAGGCATATTTGTTCCAGAACCATACGGAGACCATATCCACGAATCCCTTTATGGCACGGTGCCAGTTGTACTTGGTCTTTCCTGCCACTCTGGGCCTGTGATTCACCACCATCTCTCCCACCTTAAAGCCCTTGATCTTTAAAAGAGCGGGGATGAAACGGTGCTGTTCGCCGTAGAGATTGACGCCCTTAAAGCACTCTCTTTTATATATCTTAAGGGAACAGCCGCTGTCATGTATACCGTCCTTGACTATGATGGACCTTAACAGATTGGCTCCTCTTGAAGTGAACTTCTTTAAGAAAGAATCCTTCCTGTGCTTCCTCCATCCCGAGACCACATCCAGATCATTCTCTTCCAGATATCTGATGAGATTAGGGATCTCCGCGGGATCATTCTGCAGATCCCCGTCCATGGTGACTATGTAATCCTTCGTGCTGGCCTTGATGCCCGCATCCATGGCGGCGGTCTGACCGAAATTCTTTCTGAATTCTATGAGTTTTAAAGGAGTGAGTTCCCTGCATATAAGGGCTGTATCGTCAGTGGAGCCGTCATTCACAAAGATGATCTCAAAATCAAGCTCCGCCTCCAGACAGGTCCTCAGGATCTGCTCATGGAGTTCCTTTACATTTCCTTCTTCGTTATATACAGGTACTACTACCGATACGCTTTTCATTATCTCTCCTCTATAGCCTGTTCCATAAGTTCCAGGTATCTTTCGGCGACATTTTCCCAGGAGAATATCTCCCCGGCTCTCTTTTTACTTAAATCTCCCATTTCACGAAGCTTTCCCTCATTTATGGCCTTGATGAGAGTGGCCGCAAAGTCATCTCCTGCGATATATCCGTTGCCGTCCACCAGCTCCTTCGAGCCTTCGCAGGCGCTCATGACTATGGGCAGTCCTCCGGCCATGGCCTCCAGGACCACATTGGGCATTCCCTCCCTCATGGAGGGCAGTACAAAGATATCGGCACGGGCAAAATACCCGGGAAGCTCTTTTTTATCCCTCTGGCCTTCAAAAAACACCTTATCCTGAACCCCTGCACTGCGGGCCATATCTTCAAGGGTTTCCCTGTAAGGTCCGTCTCCCACCACCGTTAGTGTTACCGACCGTTCACATTCTTTTTCAATCCTTGAAAGATGGGGTATCAGAAACTGAAGACCTTTTCTTTCTATGAGCCTTGAAACAAATAAGAGGCGCACTTCCTTTGAAGTGTCATGCTCATCTCTTTGCCCGGGATTGAAGGATGCCACATCCACGCCATTTGTTATGACATCGATCCTATATTTATCACAGAAATTCAGAGCAAAATCCCGAAGACCCGAGCTGTTGGCCACAAGTCCCGAGGCCTCCTTCCAGATCTGCTTCACAAAAGGTCCCAGAACCTTATATACAGCCTTAAACCGCTCCTGAAATCCGGGTATGTCCCCGCCTCCGAACCTGACTATGTATGGAAGCTTATATCTCTTTTTAAGATACCAGCCCGCCACTCCTCCGGGAATGCCGAAAAATACCATGCAGACGTCAAAATGCTCTTTTTTAACCAGCTTCGAGCAGACGGGTATAGCCTTTAACACATAGTCAAGCATCTCAGTGAAAGTACAGTGTTCCTTATATTTTCTTTTACACCTGACACGGTATATATCCATGGCAGCTTCGGGATCATCAGCCGCAAGACTTAAGTTTGTGACCGACAGTCGCTCATGTAAGGGCAGATCCTTAAAACGGGCAGTGACCAGAGTCACCTTATGGCCGCGCCTTAAGTATTCGCTCTTTAAAAACATGCAGGCGTTGGATCCGCCGCCACCTATGGGAGGATATTCCTGTGAAACGATGAGTATATTCATAATCCATTTATTTTCTCATAAATCATACAACATTTCAAGGGCAGACACGAAATTGGCTTTTATGTAGTAAACACGCTCCGTGATACTACGTAAAGTAGTGATACAACAATAGAAATTATGTCAACCATAATGATACTATTTTTTCTGTAATATAAGGCCTTTTACATCCAAAGGGGAGGTTACATAACTTATGGAAAATCTGGAGAACATATTTCGTGAGATATCCGCAAACTGGAACGAAGACCAAACCACCGACATAAAACGGGAGCTTAAAAGGCAGGTCTTCAAAGCCACCGCCTCAGTGCTAAGATGCCAGGGTGCCACTGAAAAGATCAAAAACCACGACCTTGTCTTCATGCTTCTGACAAAGATACTGGAAGAAGCCAGAAACTCAGGCTGCGAAGACAACCTCATCTCCTTTTTGCATGAAAGCAAATATTTCGGTAAGGTCCTGTTCACACCAAGCCGCTTCATGTCCACAGTCTATACCATGAACAGCAGGGTCTTCCTCAAATTTTTCACCCTGACTCAAAACGCCCCCTATGAGATCAGAGTCTGCATATTCGGCCAGCTCCTCTACTGCCTCAAACGGGATGCGCAGATCTTTTTGTTGAATGACCTTAAAAAGACCCGCAGCGACATAAGCTATGACGCCATGGTAGATGCTATTTTTTCAGGCGTACTGCGCTATGACGAGGACATATCGGAGCGAATGCACCGCGAAATGGAAAAGCTTGACGAAGATGAACTGGCCATGGCCCATAAGGGAAATCCCGTCTATGTATTGTGCAAGCTGTTCGTCTACGGCTTCATAGATGAGTACGATCTGAAAAAATATGAGGACCTCATATATAAAGCTCCAATGCTGAAGCTGTGTCTGTATCCCGCAAAGTTTGACTGGGACAGTTTCCCTCCCCCGGGCTGGGAAAAGCTGGAACTGGACAGACGGATACTGGCTCAAAAGGAAAAGAACATCTTCCCTACAGCTTAGACGCTTCTATTTCACAGCCTTGTATACCGTACAGTGATCATACCGGGTCATCTCATAGGAGGGATCGTTTATCAGTTCCCATACATAGCCTTCCTTCTCATTGAGATTAGGACTGGGATCCGCCTCCACATCGCCGCAGGTCTCATAGCTGCCCACATTGTCATCCAGTAAAATAATGACCGTTGGAATGCGCTCCGGATGGACTTCATGATATTCCCTTAATCTTTCGGAGGAAAGAGGTACTCTCCAGGTAGTGTAGGAAGCGCATTTTGCCTCACTTTCCAGATATCCCCAGGGCAGAAGCTTTGTAAAAAGAACGGTATCACTATCATCACCGGTATTCTCTCTTATGCACTTTAAAAGGCTTTCATATTCCGCCTTATGCTCACAGGTGGTATAAAGCCCCTTTGCCACTCCGGAATCTATCCTGTACTTAAGCATTGAAGAAGGCGCATCCCTGTAGATATTGATAAGCCTTAAGCTGACACAGGTAAAAAGCGCAATCGCCAGGACAAAAGGGCTGATCATGCCAAAATACTCCTCAAGGCCGTTCTTTTTTAAAGACACGCGCCTCAGATCGTCAATAAATCTCATGGAGAAAACTATCCCCGCCACCGCCGCCAGATTATGGCCTATGCTGATGACATAAAGATCGCACATGGAAGAATAAGAAAATACCATGGAAAAAACAAGGCCTCCCATAAAGACGGTAAAAAACAGCTTCACCTGTTTAAGGTCATTTTCCGTGGCCATGAAAAGGGGCAGGGCAAATAGACAAAGCATGGTTCCGGTAAAACCCGTATGGGGCCAGACCCCTCTTTCCGCAGCATACATATACAAAAACGCATCCAGAGAAAGGAGGATTCCCTTCACATAAAGCGGATCTACTTTGGGATGGCACAAGAAGGGCATAAGACATTTTAACTTTTCACGGAGGGAATAGATGAGTCCCAAAAGAGCAAGCAGCAGTTCTGCCGCCACATATTCCCTGCCAAATACGTCAAAGACGGACAGGAAGAAGTTTTTAAAGGGATAGATAAGTCCCTGGGTATGCTCTTCATCAGACAGTATATAGGTAAGATTGTCCGCTATGCCGCCGATCCCCGTCACAAAATATAGATAGATAAGGACCAGGACCGCCACCGGTACTATTCCGCAGAAATTCAGGAAAAGTACCCGCCTTAACCTTTTCCCTTCGGTTTTAAGGAAAAGGGATGTGACCAGTACAAAGAATACTGCTATAAAATAGGCCGCCGCCAAAGTGGGCAGGGACAATACGCTTAAGGAAAGGGCGCTTCCCGACAGCACAAGGAAAAGGTCGGATCTTTTTCTCTCCTTTGAACCTTTTTCCGACTTATCCCCGTCATATTCGCTAAAGATAAGGAGCAGCGCTATAAGGAGCATGCTGACGGAAATGGTATAATAGGACAGGGTGGCTATATTAAGATGGGTATAAAACTGAAAAAACAGCGCCGCCACGACGGCGGTAATAACACCGCTGTGCTTTTTTATCACCCGGAATATGAATAATGCCACCAGTGATTCATAAACCACATAGAGTATTCTGAAATAAAGGATCAGGCCGTCATAAGAACCTGTCAGCTGCCGGTATGCAGCCTGAAAGGGCATGAGGATGAGGCTCACCATCTGGGTGGGGAACCACTCATGGACAAAGGGGCTGTCACCAGACAGGAATCTGTGGGTCGTGGAAAAATAAAAGGTCTCATCCGAATAACAAAAAGAACAGGAAGCTCTGTACATAAGGACCAAAGCTCCCATCAATATTATAAGAACGGGCACATATTCTCTTATCATTGAGCCAAAAGGCCTGTTTTCTTTCATAATAAAAAGTCCGCCAATATCACATTAGACACATCAAGTCCCTTTGAGGTGAAAAAATATCTGTCCCCATCTTTTTCCAGAAGGTCCATGGCCAGATATCTGTCAAGGACAGCTCCGTAGACTTCCTCCATGCTTTTTTTGAATACATTTTCAAATTCCCGAGAGGATATCCCCTTTATACATCTGAGCCCCAGGAACATGAACTCTTCCATCCGATCTTTTTGAGTCAGGGGCTCTCCCATGTCAGGATCATCCCCTGGATTTAAAGCCTGCATCTTTGTTATGTAAACCTGAAGATCTCTTTCGCCGGTGAATCTGTATTCTTTCCCATCCATATCCCTGTACAGACTTGCGGCTCCAAGACCGTAACCACGATAGGGATCTCTGTGCCAACAGCCCAGATTATGTCTGCATTCAAAGCCTTCCAGGGCCCAGTTGGAGATCTCATAGCGCCCATAGCCCATGGCTTTAAGTTCTTCTCTCATAAGGACATCCATCTTTGCTTCCGTATCTTCATCCATGGGTCTTTGCGAATACCTGTCATAAAAGGGGGTACCTTCTTCTATTATGAGACTGTAGCAGGATAAATGCTCGGGGGCAAGCTGTCTTACCACCTCAAGAGTCTTTTTAAGACTGCCTGTGCTCTGACCCGGAATATGCATCATAAGGTCTATGTTAACATTTGTAAACCCGGCTTTTCTGGCATCTTCGTAGCACCTTTTCGCATCGGATGAATCATGGATCCGCCCCAAAAGCTTAAGTTCCCTGTCATCAAAGGACTGAACCCCCATGGACAGCCTGTTTATCCCCAGGCGCCTTAATATGCCCAGCTTTTCCATGTCCACAGTCCCGGGATTCACCTCCATACTTATCTCGGCGTCATGACTTATGTCATACTCCTCATGAAGCGTTGTCATTATCCTGTCCATATATGAAGGATCCAGAAGACTGGGGGTCCCTCCGCCTATATATACGGTGGATATCCTGTCCGCAGCCTTTGGCATCAGTTTTATCTCCCTTATCAGGGCATCGACATAGGCGGCTTTTATATCATCGGAGCAAAGTGCTCCCGGAAAGGATAAAAAGTCACAGTAGTCGCATTTTCTGACACAGAAGGGTATATGAAGATAGATACTGTTTTCCATCCGCTACTCCGCCGACTCGGACCTTTTTCTCACCAGCATGAAGGTGAAGGTATACATCACAAAGGGAACTATCTGCATGAGCACCCTGTTTCCCGAATCACCTATACCCTCTCTTAAGGTACCGTCCCTGGCCCAGCAAAGAGCCACAGTAAAAAATACATATCCTATATCAAAGGTAAGAGGAAAAAGCATTCCCTTAAAGAGATTCTTCCCCCAGGGCAGACAGACAATGAGCACCACAAAGAGTATTACAAAATATCCCCAGCCGTTTGAGTGGATCAGATTGTTCCTGAAGAATCTCAGGTTTCCTATATATCTTTCCGTGCTGATAAAACATATCAGCACATTTCCTGCCAAAAGCCCCAAAAGCAGCAAGACCGCATACAAAAGGCCCCGGTCCTTAAAGAACTTATCTCTGATATACGCAATATAAACCGAGATAATGAGTAAGAATACCAGCATGACTATGATATTTGAGGTCCGAAGGAAACTGTAAAGGGGATTCACCCTCAATATGCCGAACACCACTATGTAATAGGGGATCTGGGTGGCAAATAAAGGAAGGGTATAATTCTTAAGCAGCACCTTCTTCGGTATGTCAAGGGCGCAGGCACACAGGATGAGAAGTCCTGCAAACATCCCTCCCTCCATGCGCAGTATGGACAGCATCGCCATAAAGATGGTGATCAGAGCCCTGTCCCTTCTGGTCAGCACATCCTCGCCGTGGGATAGCCTTATGGTCAGGGCAAAGATGATGAAAAAGTAGGTCATAAAATAAATATTGGCAAGAGACCATCTGGTCATGACGTAAAAGCAGGTGGAGCTGATGAACACCAATACTGAGATCAGGGACAATAACAGAGCCACCGACCTTTTCTTAAACTTTACATCAGCCTTACCGGGCATATATTTATATACATTCTCATATATGGTCACACCGTAGACAGCCGCCAGGTCAAAGCCTAAGAACAGCTGGATGCCGTAAGTATTCTCAAAGCCGAAGAACCAGGGAAGGGTACCTATAACGGCCGAAGCCTGTCCCACATCGGTAAGGAACACATCATAGCATCTTTGATAAAAACCTTCCTTTACTATGGTCTGGGGAAAGACGGAATAATAATAATAGGAATCGTTGGATATGCTTATGGGCAAAAGACCGCTGCAGCACACCAGCGCCACCGTAAATACTATCACCAGCTGCATGGCCAGATTCATCTTTACATCCCGGGGCATGATGAAATCCTTTCTGGTATCTATATACATATAAAGTAAGGACATATATATGATACCATAGGTCAGTACTATGGTCCCATAAGTATAGGGAATGGACAGCACCAGCAGGAAAAATCCGATCAGGGCCCAGAGTGACAGTCCAATGGGAAAGGACAGGACAAATCTCCACCTGGCCCTTGAATGGGAATGCTTTGCATGTTTTTTAAGATTGGTATTATAACGCTTATTCTGCCACTTGATGGTAACATCCTCCAGAATGCGAAGAAAAAAATATCCGCTCATGTAGAGGAATATGATACAGAATATCTGATTCATCATATAAAAGAACTCTCTGGTCATTTTACTTTATCTCCCCGAAAACGCCCTTCAAACTGTTCTCGTAATCACTTCTGGTGGTAACATACAGATTCTCGCCCTCATCCCAGATGGCCACCAGTTCATCCGCATCGGCGACCTCATCCATCTTGACGTACACATGGGGAAAGTAGCTTTCCTCCTGCGCAAAGCTGTAATAATACCAGGAATACCAGAAATACTTGGTTTCTTTCGAATGCTCCTTGTTAAGAAGGAAGGTATATCTGAGCATGTCATTGGCTATGCCCAGATCGTTGAAATCCCCCCTATGAGCCTCCATGACCTCTCCCACCGCCTCGTTCATGGGAAGAGATGCATCCGTCATACAGACCTTTGAGTACTCCTTAAAATATCTGGTATAGTTATTTTCGGTATAATAGCGCCTCACGAAACCGGAGCCTCGTTCATTCTCATCCCTGATGGGATTGTAATATTCATAGAGCTTCACATCATAGGGCACGTAAACCGACTTGTATCTGATAAGCTCCCTTAAATAAGCATCCGGTCTTTCCTTATTTACATAGTCCTCATCCTGATAGATGTGCTGGTCGGTAAAAAGACGCACGGGAAAGATCTTCGACAGTGCATTATTATTATATATGAGACTGGCTATGGAAAAGACAAGGCAGACAAGGGTCAGAACCGAAAGCCTGCATATTTCATATACTCTTTTTATTCCCTTTTCAGGCATAAGTTAACTCCTGTTCACTTTAAATCTACTTAACATCTGCATAAGCTGGCCGATACACAGGGTGAAGGTCTGTCTGTCCGTCAGCAGTACAAGTCCCAGGGCCAGAAGTCCTACCAGAGCATCAGGCCAGGAGGGTTCTAAGATCGAAGCCACACAGGCATACACAAGGAGGATGGCTCCCATCACCATGGTCTTCTTTCCATCATAACCCACTTCATAACACCTGTTAGAAAAAAAAGTCCCGATGGCAAAATACATTAGATATGTAATTCCCGTGGAAATGGCGGCACCCTTTCCTCCGTAGAGCGGAACCAAAAGTGCATTCCCGGAAATGTTCACCACGATGGCAAATAACGAGGCGTAATTTAAATAGTGGTTAAGCTTCTTGAACTTGATCCCCTGGTTCGTGATCTCGAAGAGAATGGAGAACACCGGCATCAGAGTCAGGAAGGGGATCACCTGCACCGCCCCCCTGTAGTCCGGTCCCAGGACTAATACGATAACACCCCGCAACAAAATCAGGCCTATGCCTGCCGCGATGCATAAAAACCGAGTGACGTTGAAAGCCCTTTTAAAAAAGTCAACACAGTTTTCATAGGTATCGTTTTCATATTTCTGCATGGCCACCGGTGACCAGAAGGCCACGAAGGTTGCCTTGAAGGTCAGGAGGATGGACATGATGTTCATGGCCGAATTATATATGCCCAGCTCACCATAGTCCGACCAGATCCTGATGGACCATTTGTCACAGGATGAAAGAAGCCATTCAAGCAGAAGAACCAGTATAAACGGGGCTCCGTAGCGTATAAGCTCCTTTTGACTCAACCGCTCAATATCGCCTTTTGCAATTTTTCCGTCAAAATTGATGGCCAGATAACGGATTAAAATGCCAATCGTTATTAAACCAAGGGAAAGGGTCATGGCCCACATCACAACCCTGAAATCATCCCCCATGATACGGGCAAATAAAATAATCAGGGTTATATAAATAACCTTCGACAGAATATTCAGATTGGAATACAATCTGCCGTTCTGGGACATCCTGATGTCCAGAAAAAGGAATCTCTCAAAAACGGAAATAACAGTATATGCTATAACCAGCAGGGTGAGATCCCAACCTCTGCTTCCGAAGAGAAAGTCATTGGCATAATTAGATAACAGTGCATAAACTATACATATCACGGACACTATTCCCAGGGAAGGCAGAAGGCATCTCAACATCAGTTCCCTTCGATCCACCCCCTTCTGATAATAATATCTGATATAAGTCTGATCCATTCCCAGGATAGCAAAAATGTAAAGGATGGTCACTGCGCTGGTAAACATTCCGGTCCTGCCGTACTGCTCATTTGACATAACTCTTGTTATTAAAGGAATGGACACAAAGCCCAGAAGCAGCACTACAAAGTTACCGTAGAAATATCTTAAGAACCCCTGCAGCGGAGAATCCACTTTGTTTTTATCGTTTTTATTATCCATATATTGCCAGTGTATCGGTTGCTCTTATATCAATGTCCGGAGAGTATATTGTCATAAACCTTAAGATGTTCCGTAAGGCAGGTTTCTATGGAAAAATTATCCCTGTACCTGTTAAGGAAATACTCCTGTTCCTTTTTAAGAAAGTCCCTGTCCGTAATGCATTTTTTAACATATTCCACAGCCCTTGATGGATCCTCTTTCGTATACAGGTTATCTTCCTTACCCACTACCTCCGACAGGCCTCCCACATCAGTGGACAGGACTGCGCATTTCCTGCTCATGGCTTCCACCGCCGCCTTGCCAAAGGATTCAAACACGGAGGTCATAAGGAATATATCCACTCCGTAATAATACTCCTGCATCTGCTGCTGGGTAAAGTCCATGTTGATGGTGAGTCTGTCGCCAAGAACCTTTGTCAGGGTACTTTTTATCATCTCCACCATCTCGGCATCCTTTTCCTCGAAAGTGGACAGTACCATATCCACCCTGAACTCAAGACCCTCACCTGCCATTCTTTCGATCAGCTTTACCGCAAATGGCCAGTCCTTTTCCTCACAGATACGGCCTGCAAGCCCCAGAGTCAGAAGACCGTTCTTTTTTTCATCCTTTTGCTTTCTGATACTGTCATCATAAAAGGTGAAAGCAGAGCTTATGGTATTGGCTATCTTCTCTATGGGCCTTATATCCGTCCCCTTTTCCCACATTTTTTTATTATAATCCGTGGTCACCAGCAAAAGGTCGGCGCGTCTTAAGGCTCTTTTCATCAAAAACATGGAATGAGCCCTGTATCCGTAGAACAGTCCCCTGTCCGTAAAAATAAGGGCCGGACGCTTTTTCTTCCTGCCCACAGAGCAGAATCCGTAGGTTATAAGAGACTCGGGCATCTGTATGTGCACGATATCCGGTGCCTCATCCTTTACCGTCTTTTCAAAGTACAAGATCCTCTTTATCAGGTTAAGTATCCTGTTTTTGCCCATAGGGTAAGTAATGACCCTGTAGGGGAAAACGGAATCCGGTTTTAGCAGATGGGGACACACCACCACAGGATCATAATTGCTGCCCATGAGAGAGGCGCAAAGGCTCTGGGTGGACATCTGGGCTCCCCCCGGCAGATCCAGGGGATATTCCAGCAGGTATAAGATTTTCTTTTTATTCTCAGTCATCAAACCAGTTATTCTTAAGGATACCGGCCGGGCTTAAGGGGCCGTCCTCATATATGAAGACCTCCTCTCCCGCCTTGTATCGCCGGGTAAACTCTGCTATTCTTTCTGCGGCCACTTCGGGATTCCAGAGCTTTTCCATCTGCTCCTTTGCCCCCCTCTGACAGCGCTTCATAAGGTCATCATCGGTTATGAATCTCTCCAGCTTATCCGCCAGGCTTACATGGTCACCGCTTTTAAACACCAAGCCTGTCTCACCGGGCACTACCAGCCAGTTCGTACAGCCGCAGGCATGGCTTGCAGCCACGGCACAGCCCTCGGACAGGGCCTCATAGATGACGGAGCCCCAGCCTTCCAGATGGTTGCTGGTCATCACATATATGTCGGAGCATCTCATCATCTGTCTTACCTCATGCGGCTTCACAAAATCCGAAAAGGTCACCCTGTCATCAAGCTTACAGGATGAAGCAAGCGCCTTGATCCTGTCCTTTTCGGGACCGTCTCCCACTAAGGTGGCGGTGAATTCAAGTCCTTTGTCGGAAAGTATCTTAAGTGCCTTTATCAGAAGATCCGCCCTTTTCAGTTTCAAAAACCTGCCTGTCCACAATATGGAAAGGGGGCCTTCCTTCTTTTTCATCCCCGAAAGCTCTTCCATGGACAGCTTCTCGCCCTCGGGAAAATAACCGAATTTAAGGCATTTGCCGGGATAGGAATGCAATATAGCATAATCCGCTGCCGCAAAGGCGCTGGCCCCCAGCAGATACAGGTTTTTATCCCTGTTTTTATAATGGATACGGTAAAACTTAAGGCCGAGCCTGGGGATGAACATCTTGATCCACCCTTCCTTCATGGGCCTTTCCGTATATCTGAAGGTCAGATCGTTCCTTTGTATCCTCTTTTCCACATACCACTCGGGAGCGGAACCTACGATCACCGCATCCGAAACCTGTGACAGATGAAGGGCCAGATCCTTTTTCTCTTCATTTTCGTAGGCGCTTATCACATAATCCGGCCTGTTTATATTTCCCCAGCCCATTTCCTTCCTGAAAGCTTCCATGGGCTCGGTTTCCACAAAGTAGAATTCCACATCCTGTATTTCGCTAAGGCTCCTGCACAGCGCAGCCTGATGATGGTTATAATAATTCGAAAAAAAGGTGATGATCATGACAGGCGCTCCATGTAATACTCCAGTTCGCTTATGAGAGCATCTGCATCAAACATCTCCTTTGAGAGTCTCAAAGCTCTCTGGCTCATGAGACGTCTGCCTTTCTCTCCCTCACACATCATCTTTTCCACGGCGTCTGCCAGATCCGAGGGGAAGGCTTCCCTGCTGCATATGCCTATGCCGTTATCCTCTATGATCTTACGGGTCTCACCCTTGGCACAGGCCACCACGGGACAGGCACAGGCCAGATAGGTCTGGAGCTTCGCGGGTATGGTCCTTTTGAATATATCATCATCCTTGAGGATCAGAAGGGCGGCGTCGGCGGTATTTAATATGGCCGGGATCTCCTCCTCTGGAAAGCTCCCGTGGAAGACCACCATCCCTGTTCCATCGTAAACATCCGGTTTATTTCCAAGCACCGAAAGTTCCCTCGCCAGTTTTTCAAGAGCCTCTCTGTGCCGTCCGTCTCCGACTATGTCAAAACAGAGCCTGCCTTCATATTTCTTCTTAAGAAGCTTAGCTGCCCTTATGGCAGTATCAAGGCCCTGGCCCTGACCCACATTTCCCGTAAATACCACATGAAATACGCCCTCTTTAAGAAGATCCCGTCTCTTTTCAAGGGATCTTTCCACCACGGAATACTGTGGCCAGAAGGTGACCTTACGCTTCTCCTTAAGGAAGTGCCTTGACTTGATGGCCCTTACAAAGCTCTTCGAGGTGCCCAGTATCAGGTCGCAGCGGTTATAGATGAAATCCACCATCTCTCCGAGCCAGAAGAGACAGAAAGGGTTTTTAAGCCCCGTTATGGCAGTCACATTATCGGGCCACAGATCCTGGACATTGAGGATCACCCTGCACCCGGTGCGTTTCTTCACCACCAGGGCGGGAAGGGCCTGGGTTATGGGAGAGGTCCCGAAAGCATAGATTATGTCAAAATCATCCACCTTCATAAAAAGTGCCTTAAGGCAGCCCGATATAATGAAGCTGAGATAATTCAGCGAAAGAAAGGCAAAGCCCCTTTTCCTGGGGATGACCGGGACTCTCACTATCCTAACGCCGTCCATGAGCTCGTACCTTTTGCCAAACAGGCCGTAGCCTTCATAAAAATCCCCTCGGGGATAATTGGGAATACCGGTGAGCACCGTCACCGAGTGGCCTTTTTGCATGAGGCGCACCGCCAGGTCATTTATTCTGAAATTTTCGGGATAAAAAAACTGTGTGACAAATAATATGTTCATTTCTTAAATCCTTCGGTTGAGTCATCAGCCTTTAACAAAACCAGCACTGTCTGGAACAAAAGAGAGATATCCCTCAGTATGCTGAAGGTCTCTATATAATACAGATCCAACACCAGCTTGTCCGCCGGGGTGGTATTATACTTGCCCACTATCTGGGCGTAACCGGTGAGTCCCGCCTTCATCCTGAGCCTGTATCTGAACTCAGGCATCTGACTGGTATACTTTTCCACATTTTCCAGCATCTCAGGTCTGGGGCCCACCAGGGACATCTCGCCTTTTAAGATATTGATGAACTGGGGCAGTTCATCCAGCCTGTACTTTCTGAGCACCTTTCCCACGGAAGTGATCCTGTCGTCATCCTGGGTTACCGATCGGTTACCCGAATCCGTCTTCATGGTGCGGAACTTGTAAATGGTAAAGGTATTACCGTTTATGGTAGCCCTCTTCTGTCTGAAAAATACGGGACCGCCATCATTTGCCTTTATCATTATCCCGGCTATCACAAATATGGGAGAGGTTATGATAAGGGCGAAAAGGGATACGCCTATATCCATGAGCCTCTTGATGATCCTCTGCTCAAAGGTCATGGTATTCTGCCTGGAAGCCAGGAAGGTCACGTCGTCAAACAGAGACTGCATGGAGGTCTGGATCAGGATATCGTATATCTGGGGATTAAAATATACATTCTTCTTTTTTCTGAAGCACAGATCGATGAGCTCCATCCTGCGCACCATGGACAGATTATATAAAAATACGGTCTTTGACTTTGATATCTCTTCTTCAACCAGTGGTGATGTATCCTCGATCACCTGTGTGATCTTATATCTTTTGTGGAAGACCCCCACTATGCGCCGCATGAACTCCTCCTGGGACATATCGTTAAGTACCACCAGGGTATCCTCGGGCTCATTCACCAGGAAATAAAAGCCGTTGCCCGCCCTGGTGAGCAGGGTTATCCATATGATATGGATGATGACGATGCACATGAAGATCCCGATAAATTCTATTTTGAAGGTCTTATTATTGTCATCATTACGGTTCATGATGTTGAGAAGCAGATATGACGAAACATCATTTATCAAAGTAGTCAGGGTGACGGAGGTGATGATGGGTCTTGATTTACGGATACCCACGTCATAGCTTCCGTATATGGAGGTCAAAAGGCAGGTGACTATGATCCAGGAAAAGGTGATGACCACCGAAGTTCTGGAGAGATTCAGAAGCTGCTTGTTCTTAAGGCCCAAAAGGGCGAAAAAGACCACATAGTTGCCTATGTAGAGCAGCATCATCATGAAAAACAGTATGGATTTTTGGAATCTATAACAGAATCTTTTCATAGACCTCATCATAATACTGACCGAAACGCTCATAGCTTCCGTATATGGAAGCCCTTCTGACACACGCGTCCGTCAGATCGCCCTTTGAAACGATCACATCTATGGCCGCGGCCACGGCGCTTATATTGCTCCTTGACACCGCTATACCGCATTTATCGGTTATGCTCTCGGGACTTCCCCCGGACTTATAGGTAACTACGGGAGTACCGCAGGCCAGAGCCTCTATATTCGTAGTGGGAAATGTATCCTCCAGCGTCAGGTTCACATACACATCCGCGGCACTGTACCACCGGGCCATTTCCTTTATGCTGTCGGTGCGGGGCAGGGAAATGATCTCAGGGGGCAGGGTCGCCGCCTGACGGGGCTTAAGTCCCACCATCACTATCTTGTATTTATCCGGCAATATCCTTGATAAGCGCTTAAACTCATCCAGGCCCTTACGGTCCCTCCAGGGATTGGCCACGCCCAATATAAGATACTTATCCTCACCTATGCCGTACCGTGCCCTTATATCGGAAGGTGAGGGAGTAAACACCTCAAGATCTATCCCCGTAGGTATGACGGTGACGGGATACTGCGACATAAAGGAGGACTGTACCTTACTCTTCAACCATTTGGAGGGAGTGACCAGGACCATATCCGGCACATTCGAAAACAGCTCCCTCTTCTGCCTTAAGTTCTTTGCCGATGAATCCGCGATCCAGGAGCCCGGATATTCCCGCAGCTGTTCACAGTTTCCGCAGCCGTTCTGCCATTTCATGCAGCCTATATACTCAAAGTGGGTACAGTGTCCCGTGAATGACCAGCAGTCATGCAGGGTCCAGATTATCTTCCTGCCGCATTTTTTGAGATATTCAAACAGAACCTTAACGTTCAGATAATATCCATGGATGTTGTGAAGATGTATCACATCGGGATCAAATTTCTCTATCCGCCTGATGAGTTCCCTGGTGGCATGGGTGGAATAAAAGCCCTGTCTGTCGGTGATACGGCTGGCTATACCGTGGATGTACACTCCGGTGTCATCACCTATGCGATAGGTATTATAGCCCTTTGGCGCATTGCCCCTGCCGTAGGCTGCCATGCACACACAGTCCATCTCCTCCAGCGTCTCATATATACCGGTCACTATCCTGCCCGTGGAACCGTAGCCACAGGTCACATTTATGAAAAATACCCTTTTACGATCCGTAAGTACCATCACTCGGCTCCCAGTATCAGCGCTATGACACGATCCTGCCCCTTTGCGAACTCACGGGACAGCTGAAGCTGTCTCATCTCCCTGCGCACATTGGGGGTATCCATGATCCACACCATAGTCTTCATTATCGTTCCCGCATCACATCTCTCTCCCAGTCCCAGGTTGATGAAACCGTTCTGGATGCCCGCAAAGACATGCTCGGCCTCCCTTTCGTTCTGAGCCATCACTATGGCGGGAACACCCATGCTGGCCAGCTCGTATATAGTACGTCCCTGGGAAGTGATGGCCAGATCGGCCCTTCCCATGTACTGGGAGACTCTCTTCACATCATGGTGGACAAATATGTTCTTTTCGGGAATGGACACCACCTCATCCTTTTTCCCGTAGGCAAAGCCCGTAATAAAGTGGAATTCCACTTCTTCTCTGGCCTCATGGAGCATCATGCATATCCGATAAAGCTTGCCTGTAAGGTCCGCAGGATCGGCTCCGCCAAAGATTATCATCACATTTTTAACCTCGGTGGAAAACTCCTTGGGAGGCTCCTCCAAAAATTCATCCCTGATGCAGAAATACTTGAAGCCTTCATACACGTTTGTCTTCTGGCGCGTCCCATGCTCGTAGAGAGCATTGATCACTGCATCCGCATAGGGAGCACCGGTACCCTCATCTTCAAAGTTGACCACTCTGGGGGCATAACGCTTCACCATCTGCATATATGCAGCTTCGGTATCCAGAATATCATTCACCACTATATCAGGACGATATTCGCAAAGGATCTGCTCGAACTGCCCCTCATCCTTTATCACCTTCATGGGGAAGAAGCTCTCCTTGAGCTTCTGGATGCCCAGGGTGCTCTCCTCGTCCGTCACAAACAAAAGCTCATGTCCTATCAGCTTATAGGCCAGGGTCAAACATCTGTAAATATGTCCCATGCCCAGTTTCTGCTGTCCCACAGTCCTGAAGAGTATCCTCTTTCTCCTCAGGATGGCCTCTGCCACTATCCAGTCTTCCTCGGTGTCGATATCCACTGCCTCAAAGGAGTCTATCTCATATACTCCCACCTTTTCCCCTATCCTGGAGTCTCGGTTAACAACCGTTCTCCTTGATAGGAGAAAGCCTCCGGTCTCCTGAAAATTCTTGGGAAGTTCCTGGGAATTAAGGCGCTTTTCATAATTCTTTACGATTTTACCGTTCTCTTCCTTCCAGGATAAGTGAGTCCTGTTCACCACGGATATCATGGTATCCAGATCACCGGCGATAAACTCCTCCACTGCCGCCAGCAGGGTCTCCTTCTTGAGGGTGGGAGATGTAGCCTGCATGGTGAGGACCAGATCGTACTTAAAGCCCTTTTCCTCTTCCATCCTGCAGAGGGCGTCATAGATGACGGGATCCAGGGTGATACTGTCCCTGGCCAGCTCCTCGGGGCGTTTCAGGACTCTTATGCCCTGTCGCTTTCCGGCTATGTTTTCCACTTCTTCGTCATCGGTGGAGACCACTACGTCCGTCTCGTACTTTTGCGAGAGGGAGAGGGCGTTATCCAGTGAATACTGGATGAGGGGTCTGCCGCACATGATGCGGACATTCTTTCTGGGTATTCTCTTTGAACCTCCCCTGGCGGGGATCACAATAAGTATCTTCATAATCTCACCTTAATTTATTTATGATTAGCTCTTTACCTGTACGGGGTATTCGATTTTTTCTTTTGAACCCTTCCTGACGGGGAGCACAATATGTATCTTCAAGAATTCATGGTCGGGTCTTTGCCTGCAACGGCGGCAGACTTCTCCGCTCAGACAGAAAACCAACTCGCTCCAAAGTCTGCCTGCCTGCGCGGATTATACTTTATGTTTGATCTAAGTATATAAACTAACCGATGTCATCCTGAGGCTTTTGCCGAAGGATCTTTTTTAATATCATGCCACCATACAATGCGATCTGTCGTCTGAATGCGGCGCATATAAGTCCCAGAAGAGCCGCCATAACAGCGTATCGCATGAAGGGCCTTTCATACAAGGGCAGCAGTGCGATGCCGATAGCACCTGTGACCGTCAGCATGACAAAATAGAGCAGGTCGGCGTATAGTTTTTCCTTAAGCAGTACTCTGGTGCAGAAGCAGTGGAGCATCATCAGTATCAGATATCCTGCCACCGTGGTATAAGCAGCTGCCAGGTATCCGTATTTCCTGATAAAGATGTAGTTCAGGATCACGTTGGCCACAGCGGCAATTATGGAATTCACCGCTATGAGGGCAGTCTTTTTATGATATAGTTCCAGGTTTACATAATTCGTGTAAAAATACTGGCACAGGGTGCCTATGGCCACCGGCGGGAGCACATACATACATGCATGGTATGCGGGGGCAGTCAAAAGCTTTATGGCTTCAGGCCCCACGGTGATAAATGCAAGGGTCATAACGCAGCCCGCTGCCATGAGCAGGATATTGTTATCGCGTATGACCTTTCTGCTGCCTGCGTGGAGTTTTTCATTAAACCAGGGCAGGTACGCCTGTCCTATGGCGTTGGTCACCACGGACAAAAGGACGGCTATGGAATAGCCCGTGGTATAGATACCGCCGTCATGCTTCCCACAGTAGTTCATTATCATCAGTGAGTCTATCTTATTTAAGATCACAAGGGCCAGACCGTGGGGTATCATGGGCAGTCCTATCTTAAGGGCATAAAACCAATACTCTTTATTATACAATACCCTGCCACGTTTAAGCAATGTAATATAACACCAAAGTCCTACAGTCAGGGATGGAAGCACCGTACCCAGTATCTTGGCCAGGGATTTATCAAAGGGCATGGACAGTATGAGGGCGATGGACAGGATCACCGTCACCACGCAGATTATGACGGATATGAGTATGTTTTCCCGGTATTTATACTCGAACCGGTATTTATACTGCATATAATCAATGGATGGAAAGACCACCAGATAAAAGAACATCAGAAAGATCTCAAACCTGGTATACTGCATCAGAGACGACAGGCGGCCCACATTTATCATGGCTATGACAAGGACCACCATGCCAAAGGCAGACGAAAGCGTCTGTATCGAAGACATATATGAATCAAAGGTGTCGGGAAAATCAAGCTTTGCCCTGCCCACGGAATAGATGAGACACAGGCAGGTAACCGTGGTAAATATACTGATATAGGCGTTAAAATTGTCCGCCAGGGCCTTTTCCTCAGGCAAAAGGAGTCGGGTATATATGGGGGAGGTGATTATCCCCACCGCTCTTATCATTATATTCGAAACTATGTACCATAGTCCGCTTTTTATGACCTTATTATCCGACATATCACAAACTGTCCGGGAAGCTGTCACATATCCTCTTCCACAGCTTCCTTAAGCATATCCTCCATGAGTATAGTATCCTCTTTAAGATCCACGGCCGCAACCTTGCCGCACACCTCTTCCATGCGGTCAGGGCTTATACCTTTTCCTGGTCTTTTAAAGGTGAGCATCTGCTCCGTGATCACCGTACCTGCAGCTATATCCACCGCCGTGACTATGGATCTGCGGGCGTTTTCCCTGGCCGCGCTTTCACAATCAAGACAGGAAAGCTCATAGCTTCCTCTTATGACATCCATATGTTCTATACGTGAAAGGATCTGCCTTGCATCATCGGGATCCATGGCATGGTAATGGTCGTTGCCCTTAAGTGTCTTATCCAGGGTGAAGTGCTTTTCCACACACAGAGCCCCCAGATTATAGGCTGTGGTTATGACCTCAAACTCGGGTGTGGGCTTGGTATGGTCCGAGTATCCGATGATCAGATCGGGGAACTGCTCCTTTAGGGTGATTATCTTGTTCAGATTCGCGTTTTCTATGTGGGTAGGATACTGGAGCACACAATGCAGCAGGGCCAGAGGCCGTTCATTAAACTTTCGTATGGTATCCACTGCCCTCTCTATCTCCGGAAGGTTGGAGGCTCCCGTGGAAAGGAGTATGGGCTTATCCTTTTTAGCCTGATGCTCGATAAAGGGTATATTTGAAAGATCGGAGGAGGATATCTTATATACCTCCATCATCTCGTTGAGATAGTCGGCACTTTCAAAATCAAAAGGGGTGGAGAGAAACTCTATACCTGCCGCTTTGGCATGGGCGGATAATTTCAGATACTCGGGATAGCCGAAGGAATCGAATTTCTTGAAGAGTTCCCTTTGGGATCTGGTGCTCTCCTCGGTCAGGTCCCAGTAGGACGGAGAATCTGCCGCGGCCAGGGTCTGTGCCCTGTAGGTCTGGAATTTGACCGCATGGATGCCAGCATGGGCGGCTTCGTCTATCATGAGCTTTGCGGCTTCCATGGGGGTTATGGCGCGCTCGCGGGCTATGTCGTAGTAGTTAACGCCGATCTCAGCGATAAGGGTGAATTTCCCTTGCAGTAGTCTGTTGATGATGTAGCTTTTTTCTTCCATGATTTACCTCGTAGTATTATTTGCCTATTCTTTGCCTGCGCAGGATGTACATTTTGCCTGCAACGGCGGCAGACTTTTACGCTCAGACAGAAAACCAACTCGCTTCAAATCTGCTCCCGATCTCTGATCGGGAGAGCCAGTCCCGGCTTTGAGGGACTTCAAAGATTCTCCGTCAGGAGAATCCTCCTTAGTCTGCCTGCCTGCGCGGGATGGACTCTTTGCCTGCGCGGGATGAACTTTTATATTAATTAATATATTAAAATCTCACTCTGTCATCCTGAGGCTTTAGTCGAAGGATCTTTTCCAAAATTTTCTTAATAATTCTCCCACACGTCCCGGTAGTCGGGGAGGGTCCAGCCTTCGGATTCCTGCAGTTCGTAGTGGAACAGGGTGTGGTTGGCGCTCATTCCGACTACTCTCAGGTCGCAGCGCTCCTTTAGGTAATCACACAGATCGGTGTTTGCGGTGCTGGCGCATACGTACTCCGTGCCGGTTTTTTCAAGACCTTTCTTAAATTCCTTGGGTTCTATATACCAGTTATTTACCATCACGGCAAGAACGCGGGGATAATACTCTTCTTCGCTTTCCACATCCTGTGTGCCTAGCTGTCCCGTCACGGCGCGAAGGTACTCTTCTCTGGAGCAGGTGAGCATGATGGAGGCATCATACTGGCGAAGGCACATTTCATAATCGAATTCACAGATGGCCCTTGGATAATAATCTCCTTCATAACGTCCTTTTGCATCATCATGTATCATGTTGGCGATGTGGGGGATCTCCGTGGGCATCTTGTATACGTTGGGAGACTTTATATATCCGTCTTTATAAAGAAAACGACCGCCGGCGATAATGACAAGGGAAAAAACTGCAATAAGAGCAAAAAACAGGGTGGGAGTTTTGACCTGCCCAAAACAGAGCTTTGCCATCACATAAGACAGGAGTATGACCACGGGAGTGATCCAGAAGAACCTGTAATACTCATTATTTACGTCAAATATCCTGTTCAAGAACATTGGGAAAAAGGGGTTATATACCGTCAGCGCCAGTAATATGCTCTGAGGTACGAACACCACCTTTTCAGTCTCGTTTCCCTTTATGATAATGTATGAAAGGGCCAGAAGGTAAAGGATAAAATAACCATAGCCTCCGCTGTATTCGCGAAGACACAGCCACAGATATTTAAACCCCTCCTGTGCCACATTCAAAGTCTGCAAATCAGTTTTCCTTTCCGGCCATCTCAAAAAGCCTTTTTACCGTATTCTCCCAGGAATTCTTTTGCATATCTATCCCGGCGATCAGACGGTCATGATTATGTTCTTCAATTATATGTACTATCCTGTCGGCGATATGCCGCGAATCTTCCGTATCCTCTATAAGGTCCATGTCCATAAGGCTTCCTTCATCAAATACGCAAAGGGCGCCGGTCTGCCTTGAAAAAAGTACGTCACAGCCTGCGGTAAGGGCCTCAAGCGGCGCCAGGCCAAAGGTTTCAAAGCAGGAATTCTGGACAAAAAGATCGGACTGCTTCATGAGTTCTCCCGCCTCTTTGGGGCTTACAAGCCCCCTATAGGACGCATGGGCACTGTTTTCTATAAGATCCGAATCCGCCCCCTTTGCCCCGATTATGTCAAGCGTGCAGGTAATACCATCTTCATTGAGCATATCCACAGCTTCGCAGACCCTTGCGATCCGCTTTCGCTTCATGCCTCCTCCGACACAGAGGATCCTTACAGGTGCACCTTCTTCGGGTTTCTTTTGTCCTTCATTTTTGAAGCCCGCAAAAAATGACGTATCTATGCCGTTTTGAAGACAGCCGATCTTCCCTTTATAGGAAGGATATCTGTCCTTGAGCCAGGCTTCAAAGGACGGGGAAACCGCCAGTATCCTGTCGCTTTGCTCTAAAACCTGCCTTTCCACACGGGCCATGTCTTCATCGGGCTCTTCATTTATCTCATTTTCATATTCCACACAGCCGTGCATCCAAAAAAATACAGGCTTTTTAAATATACGGGCCAGCTTTATGGCCCAGAGATTCTGCTTTGAATGTCCTGACAAAAATACAAGGTCGCAGGAAGGAACCCCTGTTATGATCTCAAAAAGCCTCGCCGCCTTATTGGCACTCTTAAGATAAAGGGTATCCTCAGGCATGGCCTTAAGCAGGGAGGCTGTGGCGTTAGCCGGACCTGTTCCTGTTTTATGATCGCCGACTACAAATATCTTCATATTCCCTCACACCCGCATTCATCATCCTGAGTGCCCGCCAAAAACCGTTGTCAGCTTTGTATAGCGAATACTTCCTGATGGCAAACTGCCATATCAGCAAAAAGGAGAGCCTGCCCACCATGGCGCGATATCCTGCTCCCCTGGATTTAAAATAATCATCGGTATAGCCCTTAAACCAGGTGGACTCATTTTCCTTAAGATGAGCTATCTGAAGGGGCACATAGACCACCTTTAAGCCCATCTGTTTGGCCTTGAACAAAAAAATATTTTCTTCACCCATCATATACCTGGCGCCGGCCCCGAAATCCTCATCCATAAAAAGGCCCCTGTCCATAAGGGAGCTTCTTCTGAAGGCTATCTCCGGTGAAAATATCTTGATGGCCCCAATATATGAAAGAGGCCCCTCCTTTTTAAGAACGGGCTCACTTTTCTCGGGCCTTTTTACAAAAAACACGATTATATCCGCCTGGGGATTCCTGTCAAAGGCCGCCTCTATCTGTGAGGCCGCCCCTTCCTCATACACACAGTCATTGTCGCAGAATATGCACACATCGCCAAAGCCTCCGGCATCCGACTGCCTGATGGCCTCGTTCCTGCTCTTTGAAAGTCCCCTGTCCTTTTCGGACAGAAAAAGGATCCGCCTGTCGCCTTCCTTAATATCCCGGACCTCATTTTTATCGCACTGGTTTATCACCACCGCATCGCTTTTTATATTGAGCTCCTCCAGCAGGGAATGATCCTCAAGATGCATGGCGGACAGCAATACACAGACACCCATACCGTCCACTCCTACAAACGTCTGAAGACTGCATTGACAGCGTAAAAGAAGAAGCAATAGGCACTGTAGAACACATTGAAATGTTCCACATTGCGATACAGATTCCACACTCTCTTTATGGCTGTTATCTTGTTTGAGGACAGCGTCCCGTCAGAACGCCGGTACAAAGTCTTGGGCTCCGTCAGCCCGTATCCCGTGATACCGCTTCTCAAAACCTGCCACCAGGTGGCAGAATCCTCTGATGGCACATCAGGCATCCTCATCAGTGATTCATCTAGCTTATCCCTGTCAAAGATCACGGTACTGGTAAATATCGTCGTATTCTTTATGGCCTCTCTGTAGGTGATCCTTGCGGGTACCCTCACTATCTTGGCCACGCCCACGCCGTCGGGAGTCGCATATTCGTAGGAGGTAAAAGAAAAGGGACAGTCATGCTCTTCCATAAACTGAAGCTGGACGGAGAGCTTATCCGGAAACCAGATGTCATCCGCATCCAGAAAAGCTATAAACCTGCCCTTTGCCGCGTTTAGACCGGCGTTCCTCGCATTGGCGGGGCCGCTCTTTTTCTCCAGGGATACCAGTCTGAAACGGGGATCATCAAGATATTTTTCAATGACCCTTACGCTCCCGTCCTCGGAAGCATCATCCACCAGGATGACTTCCCAGTTCTCATAGCTCTGGCTTTTGACCGAGGCTATGGTATCCTCTATAAACCTTTCCGCATTATGAACGGGTATTATGACACTGACCAATCCATCATACATAAAAACACCTTATCAGCAGTATGCTGTTATATTAAACGACAGCTTCATCATCTTCCACCCCCTCGGTGCTCTCGGGGGTAAAGAGTATCTTGAACGTGAGTATCATCAGTTTAAAATCAAGCCAGAGCGAATAATTCTCAATGTAGTGCAGATCCAGCTTAAGCTTATCATAGGGTCGGGTATTATATTTGCCGTAAAGCTGGGCATATCCCGTGATACCGGCCTGTACCTTTGTCCTGTAGGCAAACTCAGGCATATCCTGGGTATATTTTCTGATAAGCTCCGGTCTTTCGGGCCTGGGACCCACAAAGGACATCTCGCCCTTAAGCACATTTATAAGCTGGGGCAGTTCATCTATCCTCACCGCCCTTATGAAACGCCCCACCGGGGTGATACGGTCATCTTTTTGCTTAGCCAGCTGAATACCCATTTTTTCGGCATCCACCACCATACTCCTGAACTTGAGGATCTTAAATTCCCTGTTGTTCTTGGTACAGCGCACCTGCTTATAAAGGACCGGTCCCCTGTCCTGAAGCTTTATGGCTATGGCCGTAAGCAGCATGATGGGCGAAGTGAGTATCAATAGCACTATGGACAGCACCACATCTATAAGCCGCTTGATCACCCTCTGCTCATAGCCTATGGGAGAGCCCTGTGTCAGAAGCAGCGGCGTATCAAACATGTGGACCGAAGATGAGCCGGTGAAGATGATATCAGACAGCTTCGGCGCGGTATATATGCGCTTCGAATTCTCATAGCAGTACTTAAAAATGGTATTTCTCCGGGTCACTTCCAGATCCCAGATTATAACGGTATGCACATTGTCTATCTTACGGTATATCTCCTCTGTGGGAGCTGTGGCGCAGATGGAATCAGTGACCGTGAGCTGGTCCTTCCTCTGCTCCAGTTTCCTGACAAAACTGTCCGTGGCGTCACCGTCATATATCAGCAGCACCTGATAGGGTATGAACAGGCGCTTATACAAAGTACCGCTCAGGTTTATCCAGAAGGCGGAAAATAAAAGCTGAAGTACAGTAGCCCCGGTAAGCGGCACGAGAGTAGGGAAACTGAAGGAGTACATCATGACGATGAGATAAAGGACCGCATTCGAAAAGCAGGCCGTAAACAGCTCGGAGAACATGACTTCCCCGGGCCTGCGGCTGCCGATCAGAAGCCCGCCGAAAAGCTGACCGAAACCTATATAGATCACGGTATAAATACCCAGTACCAGAATATGACCCCTGGCATAGAGCTGGGTCCTGAAATCATTATTGTATACGTAGTGCAAAATGATATATATCAAAAGCACATGAAACGCCACAAGCACGGCTTCGCCCACAAGCATGTAAAGGCGACGCCATGCTTCCGTATTCTTACTCATCCTGTTCATCAGGAGCATCCTCATTTCTGACGATCAACTGTGCCTTCACAGCAGAGGCCTTCACGCCCTCGGGGAGATTAAAGTACACATCAGTCTCATAAATTCCGGGAGCCGGTTCCCCTTCCTCCGGATTATATATACTCAAAACATCCACAAAACCAGTTAGTTTTGCAGCGTCAAGGCTGTCAAAAGCAGGTCCCAGACCGGTCAGTTCCACAGCAGTCACTTCACCCAGTCCTCCCAGGGTGGAAACCATGCCCTCAGGTGTATTGAGCACCTGGATATTAGCTGTGGGGACCTCCATCATCTTCGACTGAAGAGCCGAAATACCGACAGTGACTATGGCAGTCTTATTATCATCAGTGAGAATTATACCGCTTTCCAGATAATCCTCCAGATTTATGACCACCTTTTTATCGGAGGTGGATCCTGTGATATCCACAGCCGATGAAGGGATCACCAGACTGGTGGCCTCATCTATCACAGAGGCCACGCCTGCCACCTGGACCATTTCGGGATCACAGCTCAGCACTCCCGTGAGACCATAACCGCCGGCAGGCTCTCCCTGATAGCCATAAGTCACCGGCAGAGTCTTTACCTTCCAGATCTGGACATTTACACCGACAGAGGTTCGGCTTAAGGTAATATCCTGGTTGAAGATCTGCTGGCCGTTTTCATCATAGAGGATGATATCTTCGGTAGTGGAAATATCCTGTGTCATGCCTCCCACGTCCACGGTCACGCTGGCTGTGGATACCTGGTCCACCTTGGTCATGGGGCCCGACACCTTTACCACGTTCTTATCCAGGGATACGTTGCCTACCATATATCCCTCATAGATATCCCCGGTGGTCTCAACCTGTATATTAAACTGACGTTCCTTGAAATCATCTATAACAAGAGCGATGCTGCCCTTTCCCTTTAAGGTCACTGCATCTATCCTGTCCGCAAATCTGACGGCCTTAACCTCCACGGGCACCGTATTGTCCGGGAACAGCTTGCCCAGGTCCGCCGTAGCCTTGAAATCGTCGCGGCTTAAAAGGTTCTGAACGGAACGCTTGGCCTTTACCTGTACGGAGACCATCCCCGAATCATCCACGATATCATATACCTTACCGTTATCTGTCAGCACGTCGGGGTTTAGAAACTCCACGGGTATGGAAGAATATGTCTTGGTCACGGTGGGATCATCATAGTTTACCACGATGAGCCAGAGTATGAATGCCACCACCAGAGACAAAAACTTAAGCAGCGTATTATGGGTCCAAAAGGCGATAAATTTATCCTTCATTGTCCCTCCTTTGCTTCTTCCAGAAGAACTTCTTCTCATCCTTCTGAGGCTTGACTATGGCAGCCTGAAGCTTTTCCCGCAGGTCATCGGGATTCACATTACCGTAAAGCTTTCCCTTCATGGCCACGGATACCCTGCCCGTCTCCTCGGAGACGATCACGGTGATGGAGTCCGTAGTCTCGGATATGCCCACGCCCGCCCTGTGTCTGGTACCCAGGGCCTTTGAAAGAGCCATGTTATCTGAAAGAGGCAGATAACAGGTGGCTGACACTATACGGTTTCCCTTTATTATGACCGCTCCGTCATGAAGCGGGGTATTATGCTCAAAAATGTTGATCAGAAGCTGGCTGGTGACCAGTGCATCCACATCAATGCCGGTCCTGGTATAGTCCGCCAGGGAATCGGCCCTGGCCACCACTATGAGGGCTCCGGTCTTGGCTCTGCCCATCTCAAAACAGGCCTTGCTGATCTCATTGACCGTCTTTTCGGTAAAATCCATATCCAAATGACGGGAATCATCCTGTGGCAGAAAGCTTGATAGCACATTACCACGTCCTATACTCTCCAGTGCATGCCTCAGCTCCGGCTGGAACACTATGACGAGGGCCATGATAGCCACCATTGATGCGTTTTTCACTATCCACAAAATGGTGTTCATCTGGAGCAATACAGCCATAAAAAGAAAGACAAAGATAACCACAAGGCCTTTCACTAAGGACCAGGCCCTGGTATCCTTTGCCCATATCAAAATCCTGTAAACCAGATACGCTATTATAAGTATCTCTATGATATCAGTCCACTCGATCTTAGGGAGAGCAGAGGTACTTAAATAGGTTTCCACAAATGTGACAATACGTTCCAAATCATCCACCTGCTACATGTAATTATTATTCTTCCGGTCTTTTCCTGATCACCCTGGTATCATCCGTATTACGCACCGGGGGTCTGCCATAGTTGATACCGTTACCGCCGCTGCGTGGCTGACCCTGTCTGGGACCCTGAGGGGCTGTGGTGCGCTGTCCCTGATGCGCTGTCGGGCGCTGTCCCATTGATGCCGGGCGCTGACCCTGAGAGGCTACCGGACGCTGTCCCTGGGGTGACACGGCGCTTCGGGCCGGGGTTGCACCGGAGTTGCTCCTGCCATAATTTATGCTTCCGTCAGCGGGCTTTTGCTGAACTATACGCCTGTCTCTGGGAAGGGTGGATTCTCTCCTTACCCCTGCGGGCCTCTGGCCCGATACCAGGCTCTGCGCCTGGGAAGATCTGGCAGGTGCCTGACGTCGCCTTGCGGCCCCGGGATAACCCGAATCATCAAGCCTTGCCTGATTGAACACGGGATAATCCTTTGCCTCCTTAGGCTCCCTGTTTTCCCTGACTGTCCTGTCTTCACCGGAGTGCTGGCTTATCTTTTTGACCGTCTTTTCGGGAACGGACAAGGTAACCTTGGGTACGGCCTTCACATAGTAATAATATTCATCATCCTCAAACTGAAGACGCTCCGTGCGGGTATAATCCACCGAAAATACGAAAAACTTAAGAACAAAGGCCAAGGCCAGTGAAACCAGGCCTCCCAGGATCACTCCACCTATGGAAACGGTGACCCCCACTGACATATCCCCTGCAAGGACTGCTATCATGGAAGCGAAAAATCCTGCCATTATGGCTATGGTCCAGGCATGATCCACAGCAAGCCTGCGTATTACATATACGACTATAACCGTGATGGCAAAGGCTGCAGCCATGACCAGCATGCCCTTGTTTGACAAAAGTCCGTCCACCACGAATCTGAGTCTGGTGACGGTGGTCTCCGAATCCAGAGCCACTATATCGGTCTCATTGACCTTGATAAAATCAAAAATATAATATACCACGACGCCGCAGGCACAGGATATGGCAGAGACAGGAGTCCCCGACAGACCGCAGCAAAGCGGCACCGCATAGGGTATGTGCATCAGAAAACAGATGGGAGTCAGCACCAGTACAAGAGCATCGGAAGGGGCAAATCTGAAATATACGAGAAACATGATCAGAAATACCGCAGCCACCACCACGGCGCACTCCATTGAAAGCGCATAAATATTTGCCACGGAATAAAGAGCTGCGAGCACCACCAGCACATTCACAGGTAAAAAGGAACACAAAAGAGCCAGCACCAGAATGAGTGCCGGATTTGACAGCCGGCTCATGTAGCCGGCGTTTGCACCTATCACCGCAAAAGTGATTATAGCCAGTATCAGTTTGAGAACGGGAAGTATGTAAATATCATACTTTCCGTAAATATCCTTCAGGTATTCCCTGATCTCCAGTAATCCAGTCATGACTTAAAAAAATTAAAAATTACTCCTCCTCATACATTGAGTCCAGCTTCTTTAATGCCAGGCTGTACTCCTGTATGCTTTTTTTCGCTTTGCTGTACTTCCAGGTGTAAAAGAAAAAGGAAAAAACCGTAAATGCCGCAACATACACGAGATATACGGAAAATATCCTTTTCCCCATACTCTCAAGATCATACTTATAGATATCGGCTATAAAGTTCTCCAGATTGTAATACACATAGACAGCCAGTACCAGAACAAACGCGATGGTAGCGCTTATGGCGGTCTTTACCACGTTCAGGCTCACATAATCCCCGCGGAAATATCCGGCTATGGGAATGGATTTCCTGCCCTCCGTGTCCTCATAGGACGCCATTCTGGTCATCAGTTTTATCCTGCTTTCATCCAGCATATTTGATCAGCCTCTGTTACTGCTGTCGAGGAATCTCATCCTTGCGGCCTCTCTGTGGGATGCCTTCTTCTCGGGCTCGGCCTTTTTGTTAAGACCCGCTGCGTCGATAAGTCCTCTGGTTATGTCATTCTTGCACTTTTCGCAGAAACGTCCGGTCTTTATCATGGTACCGCAGACCTCGCACTCTATTCCAAGCACTGACTGCTCGCCGAAGGCAAGTCTCTCTTCCCTTACCCACTGCTTGATCTGATTGACATCTACATTACACTCTTCGGCAACAGTGGTAATATTGGCAGTGTCCTTATGCTCAAGGATATATGCCTTTACTTCCTGAAACTTATTTTCCAGTGCTTCACGGCACTGGGGACATATCTGCGGTCCCACCAGATAATTAAAGATCTTTCCACACCTTTTGCAATTCTTTACATTCATGAACAGTACCTCCCTGTATGTTTTTTGATCAGCAACCGGCGGCGGCCGTCAGAAAATAAATCTCCTTCACGCCTGCCTGCCTTAAAACCCTGCAGACCTCATCTATGGTGCTTCCCGTAGTATATATATCATCCACAAGCAACACTGTCTTTAATTTTACATCAAATCGGCCTATTTTGAAAGCATTTTTTAAATTGTCCTGCCTCGCCGGGGCATCAAGAAGCCTCTGTGGTCTCGTTTTTTTGACCCGGATAAGGCCGTCTTCAACCACGGGAATGCCTACCCCGGCCCCCAGAGCCCTCGCCATAAGGGCCGCCTGGTTATAGCCTCTTACCTTAAGCCGGCTTTTATGAAGGGGTACCGGCATTATCACCTGTACGCCCCATTTCTCTATCACTTCCGGAAAGACGAGAGCCATTTTCATCCCGTAAAAGGCTGCATAGCCGGGCCTATTTGAATATTTCAGCCGGTAAAGGCTTTTGATGACCCTGTCGCTGTAGGGAAACAGGGAACGGCCCGCATCAAAGGCATGTACCTTTTTTTCACAGTCGCTGCAGTATTCACTTTCCTCCCGGGAAAGCTGTTTTCCGCATTTAAGGCAAAAGGGATCCGCGGTAAAGCGCAGTTTTTTTGCACAGGAAGGACAGATCAGATCATCCGATGGTTCCACGGTACAGTCACACATGGTACAGCGTTTCGGATAGATCAGGTCCAGTATCCCCGACAATCCCTTTTTAAAGATCGATACCGCTCTTTGTCTCAATAATGCGCTCCTTCAATCCGGTATATCTGATACTCTCATTTTTGTTTGCTATCATCTGTTCCACCACCTCACTGCTTCCTATGAGCAGCACACACCTTTGCGCCCTGGTAACTGCAGTATACAGCAGATTACGGCTCAAAAATCCCTGGGGACCGCCCACCAGCGGGACTATCACAGCGGGATACTCACTTCCCTGGGATTTATGTATGGTGATGGCATAAGCCAGCTCCAGCTCATCCAGTTCCTGTGTCTGGTAGGTCACCACCTTATTATCATCGAAGACCACTTCCATCAGGCCGTTCACATTATCCACCCGTCTCACGTTGCCTATATCCCCGTTGAAGACTCCGGAACCGCTCTCTATCAAAAGGCCGTTTTTGCTGCGGATCTCCCATACGGTCTGATAATTGTTTTTAACCTGCATGACCTTATCACCCTCGCGGAAGATGGTGTCGCCGTACATGCGCTCATGCTTTTCATGGGAGGGCGGATTCAGGCGTTCCTGAAGCTTCTTATTCAGGTTTTCCACTCCCAGCGGTCCCTTTTTCATGGGAGCCATCACCTGTATTTCCTGAGGTTTAACCTTTAAATGACCCGCCAGTTTTTTGACCACCAGATATTCGATGGAAGAAATGATGATATCCGCGCCGCTCCTTTCAAGGAAAAAGAAATCCTCGCTCTTATTGTCCATTTTTATCTTCTGACCCGCATTTATCTTATGTGCGTTGACAATGATATCGCTGCTGGCAGCCTGTCTGAATATCTGTGTCAGGGCCGCCACGGGGTAGACGCCGGAGCCTATTATATCCCTTAATACGCTTCCGGGACCCACGGAAGGGAGCTGGTCAGCATCTCCCACGAGTATCAGCTTCGTGCCGGGGGAAACTGCTTTTAAGAGGGCGTTAAAGAGGAAGATATCCACCATGGACACCTCGTCCACTATGACCACATCCGTCTCCAGCGGATTATCCTCGTTTCTTCCAAAGGACAGGCCGTTCTCGCCACCCACCTCAAGCATGCGGTGAATGGTCCTGGCCTCATAGCCCGTAGCCTCGCTCATGCGCTTTGCCGCCCTCCCCGTAGGGGCCGCAAGCAGCACATCCATGCCGTTTTGATCAAAGTAATCAAGGAGGATGCGGATTATGGTAGTCTTGCCCGTACCCGGCCCTCCGGTGATGACACTGACGCCGTTTCTTACGGCCGTAAACACAGCCTCTCTCTGGCCTTCGTCCAGTTCCATCTCATGGGCCTTTTCTATCCCTGATATCTTTTTAAAAAGCTTGGGATCTTCCTTTTCCTCAGACTGAATACGGGACAGGGCCGTGGCACAGCCCAGTTCGGTATAATAATTCACGGATGTATAAATACACCTTTCCCCGTTCACCGTATTTTCCACCAGACAGCTTTCCAAAATGAGCTCATCCATCATATCGGCAACCGTCTCCGGCGTCACCTCCAAAAGAGAGGCGGCCCTTTCGGTCAGGATATCGGCCGGCAGATACATGTGCCCGTCCGTCTGGGCGCTCATCAGAGTGTAGATGATGCCGCTTCGTATACGGAAAGGAGAATCTGTGGAGATACCCACCTTCGCGGCGATCTCATCGGCCCTTTTAAAACCGATCCCGTCTATATCCTCCACCAGCTGATAAGGATTGCCTGCCATGACCTCAAACAGGCCGGTTCCGTACTTTGCATAGATTTTGGCTGAAAAAACAGGACTGATGCCCAGGGACTGCAGATACATCATAGCCCTGCGCATGTCTTTTTTTTCGCTCACCTGCTCGCCTATGAATCTGGCAGTACGCTCACTTATCCCTTTTACCGATGCGAGTCTTTCGGGCTCTTCCTCCATCACTCTGAAGGTATCCTCTCCAAAGGCAGAAGTAAGGCGGTGCGCCAGGGCAGGGCCTATGCCTTTAATGGTACCGGAAGCCAGATATCGCTCTATGGCTGCGACACCCTCAGGCTCTCTTATCTCATAAGTTTTGACATTGAACTGGTCTCCGTATTCCGGATGACGGGTGAACTCACCCACGACTTGAATATACTGTCCCGCATCTATGGTACCGAAAGAACCGGTAAGAGTGGTGATCTCACCTTTGTCATCCTCCAGTCCCAGGACCGTATATCCGTTATTCTCATTTCTGAAAATGATATGATCTATATATCCGCTAAGCTGTGGCATTTATGCTTCGTTACTTTCTCCCAAAGAAGAATCTCCCTTTTCCGACACGGCAGGTATCTGCGAAGCAGGGGAATAATTCCTCTTCATCTGTTCATACATCTGTTGTGCGAGTCCCAATCCGGCCTGGGACTGGATATTTTCGGAAACCTTCTGGATCGTCTCATCCATAAAGAAATCCACAAGATTAGATGTTGAGGAATCTTTGGAGAAAGAAGTATCCGGCACAGTCTTTTTTACTTCCTTTAAAACCTGTTCGATAAAATAGGACTCAAACTGTTTGCAGACGTCCATGAGTTTTTCATCGTCCGCACCTGAATAATCCTTAGACGCAGCATCCTTAAGCGCATTTGCAGAAGCGTCTGCCTTTTTACTCAGGGCATCCGTCATATAAGGGGAATTAAGATTATTTATCGAACCAAAGTCCATTTATTTACCTCTTAAGCTGGTTAGCCTGCTGCATCATCTCATCAGTGGTGGTTATGGCCTTGGAATTAAGCTCATATGCTCTCTGGGCCACGATAAGGTTTACCATCTCATCAGCCACCTGTACATTGGAGCCTTCCAGGTATCCCTGTCTTACGGTACTGGGAGTCAGATTATCGTTATCAGCCTCGTTTATGGGCTCTCCGGATGCCGCCGTGGGTCTGTAAAGGGTATCTCCTTCTTTATTAAGGCCTGCGGGATTCTGGAACTGCCAGAGGCCTATCTGTATATCCAGAGGCTGCAGGTTATTGTCATCATCGGGATACATGAGCATGCCGGATGCATCTATCTGAACCTTATTGGCTACTATATCTTCGATATCACCGATGACCACGGGTTCTCCGTCGGTATCCAGCACGGGATGTCCATCCATATCGGTAAGGGTCAGTCCGTCCACGCCCAGGGATACGTTGAAATTACCGTTTCTGGTGTAATAGGGCTGTCCGTCTTCACCCATCACGGCAAAGAAGCCGTCTCCGCCTATAGCAAAGGAAAATGCATTTTCCGACGCCAGGAAGGCGCCCTGTGAAAACTGGGAGGTAATGGCTGCATTTCTGACGCCCAGGCCCACCTGTGCGCCCACGGGCTTTTGTTCGCCGTTGGCCGTGGTGGTCTTTGTCTGGATGGTCTGGTAGAGAAGAGACTTGAATTCGTTGGTCTCTGTCTTGTATGCGGTGGTGTTGACGTTGGCCAGGTTGTTGGCTATGGTGTCAACGTTTTGCTGCTGTGCTATCATGCCTGTTGCGGCTGTCCATAGTGATCTTACCATAGGTACCCCTCCTATCGGAATCCATGACACTTGATTCATACGATCCTCGGCACCTGCAAGGACTTCTGCCACGGCTCGGCCATCACTAAATTCAAACTTCGCCTCAGAACACCCCTCGCCCCGTTACCGAAAATCGGAACCAGTTTATTGTATTTTTTAATCTGTGCACGATTTTCTCCCTTGCGAGGGGTAATCGGCTCGTTTTCATTAAGTGAGACCGGCTAATTGTGGCCGCCAGTCCTCACAGGCTGCCTCGGATCTGATCAGGCATAATCAACTATTTTCATTAAATGAGGTCGGCCGATTGTGGCTGCCAGTCCTCACAGGCTGCCTCGGATCATTATCACTGAAGTCTACCCACCTGTCCCGTGGCGATCTCCAGGGATTCGTCCATGGTCTGGACCACTTTCTGGTTCGCTTCGTACTGTCTGGAGACTGCGATCATGTTTACCATTTCCTGGACTATTTCCACGTTGGACTGCTCCAGATATCCTGAATAGATCTGGGCTTCTCCTGCCTGAACGGGCTGGTCGGGATCTATCTGGTACATATTTTCTCCGTACTTTTCCAGATAGTCATAGTTTTCGAAGTCGGCGACCTGTATCTGGCCCACTATCTCTCCGTTGGCTGCGACGGTGCCGTCTCTGCCGATGGCTATTTCGGCGAAAGGATCCATGGTGATATGGTTTCCGTTCACATCCATCACATAATCACCATCTTTGGTCACCAGCGTGCCTTCTTTAGTCAGGGTGAAGGCGCCGTCCCTTGTGTATTTTATGGACTGGTTGCCTTCTTTATCGGTATAATCAAGAGCAAAGAAACCGTTGCCGGATAAAGCCAGATCAAAGGTATTACCCGTATTTTTAAATGCGCCCTGGCTCCAGTCGGTATAATTCTCGCCGATCTTCACACCCATGTTGAGGACGCCCATCCTCTTGGGGATGTTCCACTCGGAGGTATCTTTGATCTTTGCGCCCATGACATCCTTAAATGACTGGGATGTAGCACCTTCCTTCTTGAATCCGGTGGCGTCAAAATTAGCCAGGTTATTGGTCAGCGTGTCCATCCTGTGCTGTTCGTTGATCATGCCGGTGTAGGCCGTATATAAACCTTTGACCATGGTTATACCTCCTGATCCTTTACGGGCGTTTCCGCCCGTGATCCGCGGTCTGTGAAAAGCTTATTATGTCATATCAGTCCCTGTCATTAGCCAGGAACTCCACATACTTTCCTGTTCCTATAGCCACTGCCGTCATGGGATCCTCAGTGGTCATGGTATTTATGCCGGTACGGTCACAGATCAGATCCTCCAGGCCTCTGAGCAGCGATCCGCCGCCGGTGAGTACTATACCTCTGTCCGCGATATCCGCCGCCAGCTCCGGGGGAGTGCGCTCCAGCACGGAGTGGATGGCGTCCACGATCTGGGCTGTGGCTTCCCTAAGTGCTTCTTCCGTCTCCTCAGAGGAAACCTTTACCGTCCGGGGAAGGCCCGTCACCAGGTGACGTCCCCTGACATCCATATAATCCACCTCAGTCCTTCTGAAGGCTGAGCCTATCTTTATCTTAATATCCTCGGCAGTCCTCTCACCGATGAGCAGGTTATGCTTCTTACGCATATATCTGACTATGGCTTCGTCAAAATCATCTCCCGCAACCTTTACGGAGGTGGACACCACAGTGCCTCCCAAGGAAATGACCGCTATATCCGACGTACCGCCGCCTATATCCACTATCATATTGCCGCAGGGCTTCGTGATATCTATGCCTGCCCCTATGGCTGCCGCAATGGGCTCTTCTATTATCTTGACGTCTCGGGCGCCTGCCTGATAGGTAGCATCCTCAACCGCCTTCTTTTCCACCTCTGTAACCTGTGAAGGCACACATACCGCTATGATGGGCTTACGGAAAGTCCTCTTTCCTATAGCCTTCTGGATGAAATACTTCATCATCTTCTCGGTAACGGTGTAATCCGAGATAACTCCCTGTCTCAAGGGTCTTACTGCCACGATATTACCGGGGGTACGTCCCAACATGAGTCTGGCATCCTCGCCTATGGCCTTTATCTTATTGGTGTCCCTGTCAAAGGCGACTACCGAAGGTTCCTTGAGCACCACGCCTTTTCCTCTTATATATACAAGGATACTGGCAGTGCCGAGATCTATTCCTATGTCTGTATAAGGCATTCTTTATCCCCTTTCAAATGCATAAAAAAATTGTGCACTATTCATCATAAAACACTTTAAAAAACTTTTCAAGACAGATAAAGCATCTATAGGGGTAAAAAAATTCGCCGTCCCTGGCAGATATGTTATGCAAAATGAATAACTGTACGGTGTCCTTTCCGACAAAGTATTTATCGGATAATACGTTTATTTTCTTAACCCCGCCAAATTCTCAATGCCCTTAATTCTCAAATGTAAAACTAAATTCCAACCTTCGAATTAAAAAAGCATTAACTCTTGTAATCAGTCCATCCCGCGCAGGCAAAGAGCCGGCTTAAATAAATAACAAGAATCAAAAGATTTATTTTAATATCTTTTTAAGATACTTACCCGTATGGGACTTCTTGGACTTTGCCACTTCCTCGGGAGTTCCGGTGGCCACCACTTCTCCGCCGCCGTCTCCTCCTTCGGGTCCCATGTCTATGATATAGTCGGCAGTTTTGATCACATCCAGATTATGTTCTATGACCACTACGGTGTTACCATCCTCGGAAAAACGCCTCAATATCTCCACCAGACGTCTCACATCCTCAAAATGAAGTCCCGTAGTGGGTTCGTCCAGTATATATACGGTGCGTCCGGTAGCCCTTTTGCTGAATTCCGTGGCCAGCTTTATCCTCTGGGCCTCGCCGCCGGAGAGCTGTGTGGAGGGCTGTCCCAGTTTTATATAAGACAGTCCCACATCTTTAAGACACTCTATCTTGCGGCGTATGGAGGGAAGATTTTCAAAAAAAACCACCGCATCTTCCACCGTCATATCCAGCACATCATATATGCTTTTATCCTTATACTTTATCTCCAGAGTCTCCCTGTTATAGCGCATACCTTTGCAGACTTCGCAGGGCACATATACGTCAGGCAGGAAATGCATTTCGATCTTTTTTATGCCGTCTCCGCCGCAGGCTTCACACCGTCCTCCTTTTACATTAAAGGAAAAACGTCCTTTTTTGTATCCCCTGGCCTTGGCGTCGGGAGTGGATGCGAAAAGGTCTCTTATGGCGTCAAAAACGCCGGTGTAGGTGGCAGGATTGGATCTGGGAGTCCTGCCTATGGGAGACTGGTCTATGGCTATTACTTTATCCAGCTGCTCTATTCCCAGGATATCTTCGTGCTTACCGGGGATTATCCTGGCCCGGTTCAGATCCCTGGCCAGACGTTTGTGCAGTATCTCATTGATAAGGGAGGACTTTCCGGAACCAGACACTCCAGTGACCACAGTCATCACTCCCAAAGGGATGTCTACATCCACATTTTTAAGATTATTCTGGGCCGCGCCTTTGATGGTGATAAAACCTGTGGGCTTTCTCCTTTTATCCGGAACCGGAACACACTTTTCTCCTGCCAGATACCGGCCCGTGATGGACTCTTTCACTTTCATTAGCTGCTGCGCTGTGCCCGCTGCCACCACTTCGCCGCCGTGTACTCCGGCACCGGGGCCTATATCCACGATGTAGTCCGCCGCCAGCATGGTCTCCTCGTCATGCTCCACCACGATAAGGGTGTTGCCCAGGTCCTTCAGATCCTTAAGAGCAGCCAAAAGTTTTGTATTATCTCTCTGGTGCAGTCCTATGGAGGGCTCGTCCAAAATGTATACCACGCCCACAAGGCCTGAGCCTATCTGGGTAGCCAGCCTGATACGCTGGGATTCGCCTCCGGAAAGGGATGCGGTATTTCTGCTTAATGTGAGATACCCCAGCCCCACCTGATTGAGGAACCCCACCCTGGCCTTTATCTCCTTAAGGATCTGAGCGGCGATCATCTGATGTCTGTCGGATAATTCCATATGTGCCAGATAATCCGTCAGCGCATCCACAGACATGGAAGTCAGCTCATGTATATTTTTGTCATCTACGGTAACAGCCAGGGAAGTCCTGTTAAGTCTCATGCCTTTGCATGCGTTGCAGGGAGTTATGCGCATATACTCCTCATATTCCGCCTTCATATAATCAGAACCGGTTTCCCTGTATCTTCTTTCCATATTTTTGATGAGGCCCTCAAAGACCACATCGTACACACCCTCACCCCTCTGACCTCTGTAATGGACCTTGACATTTGCGGAAGGGCCGTTGATCAGCATATCCCGCACCTTTGGACTCAAAGTCTCATAAGGATCATCCAGGGAGAACTTATAATATTTGGCAAGAGCCGTCAAAAGAGCGTAGGTAAAGCTCTTGGGATCGTTGGAACTCTGCCATCCCATGCAGCTGATGGCCCCTTCATTTAAGGAAAGCTTTTTGTTCGGGATCATCAGATCCTCGTCAAACTCCATCTTGTAACCTATTCCGGCACATACCGGACAGGCTCCGAAGGGGTTATTGAAGGAAAAGGATCTGGGCTCCAGCTCGGCCACGGATATACCGCAGTCCGGGCAGGCAAAGCTCTCGGAAAAATTAAGTTCCTTTTCCCCGGACACATCCACCAGCAAAAGACCCTCTGAAAGCTTTAACACCGTCTCTATGGAATCCACCAGACGGGTCTGGATCTCGGGCTTTACCACCAGACGGTCCACCACTATCTCTATGCTGTGCTTAAGATTTTTATCAAGAGTGATCTCCTCCGACAGATCATATATGCTGCCATCCACTCTCGCTCTCACAAAACCGCTCTTTTTTGCCTGTTCCAGCACTTTTTCATGACGTCCCTTCTTGCCTCTGACCACAGGCGCCAGCAGCTGTATCTTACTGCCCTGGGGCAGAGCCATTATGGCATCGGCCATCTGATCCGCAGTCTGCCTCTCTATCACCTTGCCGCACTCCGGGCAGTGGGGTATACCCACCCTGGCATAGAGAAGACGGATATAATCATAGATTTCCGTGACTGTGCCCACCGTGGATCTGGGATTCTTGTTGGTAGACTTCTGGTCTATGGATATGGCGGGAGAAAGTCCCTCGATCTTTTCCACATCAGGCTTTTCCATCTGGCCCAGGAACTGCCTGGCGTAGGAAGACAGGGACTCCATATACCGGCGCTGTCCCTCGGCGTATATGGTATCAAAGGCCAGGGAAGATTTTCCTGACCCGGATAATCCCGTCAGCACCACAAAGGCGTCCCTTGGTATATCTACATCGATATGCTTTAAATTATTCTCTGATGCCCCTCTGACACGAATGAATTTCGTGTATTTTTCGGGCATAAATATATTCTTATTCTTTTTCATAATATTAAAATCCGCAGCTGTCCCAAAAGTGTCCACGACATTATATCAGAGAAAGGCTGCTTTGTTAACATGAAATTTTATAAAGGTTTTTATAGGCGTTTAGAGAAAAAACGATCTCTCAAAATCTGCCGCTTACAATATTGAAGATATATGCCAAACGTGGTAGAATGGTCCGACAATGTCATTTCTAAACGGAGGAACAAATAATGACCAAAAGAAACATCATTGCGTTTGCATTACTTATAGCGCTTGTATTTACAGGCTGTGCCAAATCATCAGGCACCCCGGCAGGTAGTGATCAAGCTGCTCAAAACACAGCTTCATCCGGCACAGAAAGTGTGCTTAAACTCGCAGCGAGCACGGACATCACCACCATGGACGCCCACAGGACAACCAATGATTACATCGTGCCCATGAATGTGTTCGACACCCTGTTTTCAATAGTGAAAAATGATGATGGTTCCACACAGATAGTCAATTCTCTGGCGGAGTCCTATGATATATCCGATGACGGTAAAACCTATCATTTCACCCTGCGCGACGGCGTAACCTTCTCAGACGGAACGCCTCTTACGGCACAGGATGTAAAATTCACTTTCGAGCGTATACTGACGCTTCCCGAGAGTGCCCAGACGGATTTTGCCATAGCCATTGACGGAGCCCAGGAACTTCTTGATGGAAATGCCGATTCATTAAGGGGCATCGCAGTAGAGGATGACAGGAATTTTACAATTACCCTCGCTGAGCCTTTTGCAGGATTTATCGCATCCCTTGCCACTCCTTCCACCATCATTTATTCCGAGAAGATCGTTACTGAAGCCGGTGATGACTTCGGCGTGGTTCCCGAAAAGACCATAGGAACAGGTCCCTATATCATAAAAGAATGGAACAAGGGAAACAGCCTCATCTTTGAGTATAATCCTAATTACTGGGGAGAGGAGCCCAGTGCAAAGCGAGTGGAAGTCACGGTAATGGAGCCCCAGGTCATGAATATGGCTTTCCAGAAGGGTGACCTGGATATCATCGACTGTCTCATGCTTGATTCGGCTATCGTGGATTCCACTTATAAAACGGATGCTTATAAGGACAAGATAGTCTCCATCGACAGAATGGGAATGAATTTCTTTATAATGAATGAAAACGTCGAGCCTATGGGGGATGTACAGGTCAGAAAAGCCATACAGTGTGCTATTGACCGTGAGTCAATATTGTCTTCGATATATGAAGGCGATGGAAAGCTTGAGGATGGTATATATCCCACCGGTTGCATAGGCTACAGCAATGAGAACCAGGGCTGGCTTAAGTATGATCCAGATGCCGCAAAACAGCTTCTGGCTGATGCGGGCTACGCGGATGGCTTTGATATGGAGATCTGTCTTGATTCATCAGCCATAGACGCTGTCAAAAACTCAGTGCAGGTAATCGCCCAGAATCTGAATGATGTAGGTATACGCGCCACCATCCGCACCATCGATCATGCAAGTTTTCTTGACCATAGAAACAGCGGAGAGATGTCTTCTTACATGGCGCTTTGGATCCTCGATTTTAATGATCCCGATAACATCATCTATACCTTCTTCGGAAGTGAAGATAACGCTAAGCTTCGTTCCAGTAACTATCATGACACCCAGGTCATGGACAGAGTAGCTGCGGCAAAGACTATTGTGGATGAAAATGAGCGCAACAGCGAATATGCCGCGCTTGAAAAGAAACTGGTGCAGGATGATGCGGTGTGGGTACCTATGTTCTCCGTCAAGCATCTCTTTGTAAAAAGCGATCGTGTAGAAAAGTTCATCCCCCACTGGGCGGGTTGGAGCGATATCTATTTTGCCCAGATCACACTTAAGTAAAAGGAGTGGCGGTTTTGAAAATGCTGTCAAAAAGACTGATCGGCGTGATCATCGTCCTTATCGGCGTGATCGCGCTGGTTTTTGTGATGCTGAGGGTCATCCCCGGCGATCCGGCTTCCGTTTTGTTAAACGAACATGTAAGTCAGGAAAACATTGACAGGCTCACTCAGTCCATGGGACTTGATAAAAGCCTGCCTGAACAGTTTGTGGATTATCTGGGACATGCCGTAAGAGGTGACCTGGGACAAAGTTACTTTTTTAAACAGCCTGTGACGGCACTGATCCTGGAAGCATTTCCCTATACCTTAAAACTTACTCTTCTTTCCATCATTTTTGCCTGGACTCTGGGAATCATTTCCGGAGTGATCAGTGCGATGTATAATGAAAAATTTCTTGATTATATTTTTCGCCCCGCCGCGCTTTTGGGGATTTCCGTTCCTGTATTTATAGTGGCTCTTTTTCTGCAGTATCTGTTTTATTTCCGATTTTCACTTTTACCCCTGACTTATGATACCAGTCTTTTGTCGCTGATAATGCCCGCCATTGCCCTAGGCTGGAACAGTGCAGGAAGCGTGGCAAGGCTGATGAGATCGAACCTTATGGAGCAGCTTGGTGCGCCCTATATGGATACGGCACTGGCAAAGGGCCTACTGTATAAAAAAGCGGTGTTGGTACATGCTCTTCGAAATGCCGCCGTTCCCGTCATATCCATGATGGCGCTGCAGCTGTCCGGCATGCTTTCCGGCGCAGTCATCACCGAAAGTATATTCAGCATACCGGGACTGGGCAAACTGGCTCTTGGGGCGATCCAGACCAGGGACATGCCTCTATTACAGGGTACGGTTATTTTTACGGCCCTGCTGATTGCCATCGGAAATATCGTTGCAGACGTGCTGGCTACGATACTTAATCCTAAGATCCGACAGGAAAGTAACAGATGAAAAAAGAAAACAGACAAAAATCGGAGCATGAATTCCTTCGTGCATTTCTTCAGAATAAAGCGGCAGTGATATCGACGGTCATCATCCTGCTTATCATTATCCTGTCTGTATTGGCACCATTTTTGACCCGCTATGATGAGACAGGACAGGATCTTTTGAACAGGCTGATGCCCCCCGGCAACGGTCATATCTTCGGAACCGATGAACTGGGGCGGGATGTTTTTACCAGAGTATTTTATGGAACCAGAGTATCACTTCTCATAGGTCTTTTTCCGACGGTGCTTGCCGTAGCGGTAGGTACTGTGGCCGGGGTGTGTGCGGCTCATTTTAAAGGAGCGGCTGACTTTATCATCATGCGCCTTGCGGACGTGATGCTGTCCATTCCCGGCATGCTGCTGGCCATGGTAGTGCTCTACACTCTGGGTGGTTCACTTACCAGCGTCATTATATCCCTGATCCTCATGGAATGGGGAGGGATTGCCGTGGTGGTAAGAAGTGCTGCCCTTGAGATACAGGAGTGCGAATATGTCACCGCCGCCGCATCAATAGGAGCAGGGAAACTATGGATCATCTTAAGGCATATACTGCCAAATCTGCTGCCCACTCTTATAGTCCTGTTTACGCTGAACATACCCTCTTCCATCCTGTCCGAGAGCTCCTTAAGTTTTCTTGGCATCGGTATACAGCCGCCACAGGTTTCTTTAGGGCTTATGACGGGCACGTCGAGACAGTATCTTTTTTCATCGCCCCATTTAGTGCTAGCGCCTGCCGTTATGATACTTTTGCTGGTGCTTTCCTTTAATTTTCTGGGAGACGCACTGAGGGATATACTTGATCCCGAGAGGAAAACACTATGAGTGACATACTGCTGGAACTTAAGGATCTGAAAGTTTCCGTTCGAAAAGATAAATCATATCTTCCCATAGTGAAGGGAGTGGATATAGCCGTGCCCAAAGGAGAGATAGTTGGCCTGGTGGGAGAATCAGGCTGCGGCAAGAGCATGAGTGCAAAATCCATAATGGGACTTTTGCCCTCATCGGCCCGGGTGGAAGGCTCCATCTTCTGGCATGGAAAGGATGAAACCACAGATCTTACGGGCCTTAAGGAAAAGGAACTCAGGAAAATGTGCGGCCCCGAGATATCCATGATATTTCAGGAACCCATGACATCCCTGAATCCCATGATGAGGATCGGTGATCAGGTGGCGGAAGTGCTCCTTGTCCATAAACTGGTCAAAAACCGAAATGAAGCCAGGGAAAAAGTGATCTGTCTGCTTTCTGAAGTGGGGATTTCAGAGCCGGAACTTCGGTACCGCTCCTACCCCCATGAATTCTCCGGAGGCATGCGGCAGCGTGTCATGATCGCCATGGCAATGATTTGCGAGCCAAAACTATTGATCGCAGATGAACCCACCACAGCACTGGATGTAACCATTGAAGCACAGATATTAAAACTCATCCGTCAGATGTGTACATCTCACAATATGAGCGCCATCATCATCACTCATAACATGAGAGTGGTATCACAGCTTTGCGACAGCGTATATGTGATGTACATGGGAAGGATCATGGAGAGATCTTCAGTCAGGGAATTATTTGAAAATCCGCTTCACCCTTACACGAAGGGACTCCTTTCTTCCATTCCGAAGATCGGTGATAATCCGGAGTACCTGTCTACCATTCCCGGTAACATTCCTGAAGCCGGCAAAGAGGCTGTGGGCTGTGAATTCTGTTTAAGATGCAGTGATGACGAGAGAAAGTGTTTTTTTGAACGTCCAGGAGAGACAAAGATCTCAGAAGATCATTTTGTGAGCTGCTTTTGCGTTGAACGAGAAGGGAGAATATCATGAGTGACGAGCTGATCATATCCGCCAAAAATGTCACAAAGAGTTTTTCCATTGGCGGTAATAAACATCATATTGCAGTGAACGACGTAAGCCTTGACATGTACAAAGGAGAGACCCTTGCGCTGGTGGGAGAGTCGGGCTGCGGAAAAAGCACTCTTGCAAAGCTGCTCATGAGACTTATCAAGGCTGATAGCGGTGAGATAATCTTTGACGGCATCGATATATCTTCCCTATCGGAAAAGTATGTCCGCCCTTACAGAAAAAGAATGCAGATGGTCTTTCAGGATCCGGCCTCATCACTTGATCCACGTATGAAGGTGCGGGATATCATAGCTGAACCCTTAAAAGTCTGGAAGGTCTGCGACAGCAAGGAGGAAATGGATGATCGCGTAAGAGAATTATTGGAACTGGTGGATCTTAAAGAAAGCGCCCTTGACAGATATCCCCATCAATTTTCAGGCGGTCAGAAGCAGCGTATCGGTATCGCCAGGGCCATCGCCTTAAATCCCGATCTCATCGTCTGCGATGAGTCTGTGTCAGCCCTGGATGTATCAGTGCAGGCTCAGATATTGAATCTTTTAAAACGATTAAAAAAGGAACTGGGGCTTTCATGTCTTTTTATAAGTCACGACCTGTCAGTAGTCAATTTCATCGCCGACAGGGTCTGCGTCATGCATGACGGACGGATCTGTGAGATGGCGGCTAAGGAAAGCATCTATTCGGATCCGAAAAGCGAGTATACAAAGTACTTGTTGGATGCAATTTCGGCATCCTGATTCACAACTTTTTATTTTATTTGTAATCCTCTAAGACATAGAACTTTCCCCAATTATAAGCAAGTTTTCGCTCTATAATTGGGGAAAGTTTTCTTTTTCACTTAATTTCCCCCAATTATAGAGGGGGTATAGGGAATAATCTATTTCCTGGGCTCACGTTCTTCTACAAAGTTTTTATCTCTTCCCAAATAAACACAGATCCGCTTTCGAACAGCAAAATTAAGTATTCTCTTTCATAAGCATGGCTTTTAACCTTTCAATCTCCACCTTCTGATCTTCTATCACAGCATCCCGATCATCTACAACATTTTTTAAATCAGATATGGTTTTATCCATCTCTTCCTTCATCTCAGCGATCTCACGTTCATAATACGCCTTCTGTCCATTCTGAATGGCCAGATATCGCTGATGTGCTTCCATGACGGTACGTTCTTCACTTATCATATTTGCATTATAAAGTTCTTTCGCCGCTTCCATAAATGCCCTCCTCACTTCCCGGGCAGTTCAAAATACGATCCCATGATATCATCCATCTCCCTGGGATAGAAGCGATCGATGCCGGAGCAGCAGGTGAAGGTCATCTCACCGAAATAGACACGGCCATCCACCTCATAGAAATCAACCCTCACATGGGGGAAGCCCTGAGCCAGGGTGCGGGCCAGTTCGGTCATTTCCTTAAGGCATACCGGCGGCTCATCCGACTGATTCAGGGTTGGATACTGGTATCTGAAATCCTGCATCTTCCAATCCAGATCATAGAAGGTGCGATAGTGCTGACCGGAAAAGCGTCCCACGTCCTTCCAGATGTACTTGGGTTCCCCGTTAAAGCAAAGGAACTTATAGTCATCCAGACCGTCCTTATTTTCCAGATATTTTTCGGCTATTATCTTTCTCTTTATGAGGGAATAATGTATCTGCAGTCCACAGCAGAAGCTGTAGTCCATCTTCATCCAGCGATTCAGCTTGCGCCTTGCCTGCTTTACATTCAGCCTTGACTTGTCCTTTACGATGATGTTCCAGCTGGAGGAATGATTGGTCTTGAGCACAAAGGAATCCGGCAGAGCGTCAAAATCGATGTCATCCGCCCTGTCCCAAGCGCCGTAAAGGGGTACCAGATATTTTTCGCCGATGCGTTCTTTCACCCAGTCACGCACCAGATATTTATCCGACAGATCCGCCTTTTCCTGAGTGCTGTCGTAGAGCTTCATCCACTGTATCTTCTCGGAAAAATTGCGGGGAGCATCAAGATTCAGATCCTCTCCGGTCTTTTTCTTGAACCATTTTTTTAAAGCCTTCGGATAATCTTCCTTTTTGAGGCTCTTATGATAAAGATACGTAAAAAGCGTATCCAGTCTGTCACCAAAGTCACCCATTCTTCTTTAATTCCCTGTCTTTTTTAATACTCTGCAGTTTTAATACGCCCATTTTCCAGAAACATATGGGGCTTATGAAAAAGGAGTTTACATAATATCTGACCATGGCCTTTTTATCGCCCTTACACATGTAATAATGGGCCAGATAAAATATCACGTTAAACTTAGCCTGCCTGTCCGCATCTATGTCAGTCTTATATTTTTGATATAAGAGAGTGTGTCCCTTGATGCACTTATCCCAGTTCTTTGTGATCTGCTCTCCCACGCCATTTTTATAATAGTTGAAAAGATGCTCATCAAGCCCTCTTACGGGCAGGGATTTTGCAATCCTGATCCACATCTCATAATCCTGTCTGGCGGGCAGTTTTTCATCAAACTCCCCCACCTTTTCAAAAGTGGTCTTCGGAATCAGGGCCTGGGATGTAGTACCTATGTTATCACCCCTGAGAAGCCTTTTATAGCTGACTTCAGTGCAGAATGCGTCTCCCTGAAAATCGTTGATATAGGGCGGATCATAAGCCTCATTTATCCTCCAGCCCCTGCAAAAGCACATGCCCGTGTCGGGATGAAGCTTCATGAACTCGACCTGCTTTTTTATCTTGGCCGGGAGCCATTCATCATCATCATCGAGAAAGGCTATGTATTCGCCCTTTGCCAGATG
>JAFRWW010000011.1 GCA_017441585.1 Lachnospiraceae bacterium | reverse complement strand
GGGTATCGGAAACTACGGCAGTACAAAGACCTTGACCTTTAAGATTAAGCAGAAAAAGGGTGACTATAAAGGTGCTCTGGTTGGCGGGGAGTGGACAAATTGAGAGGTTTTCCTCAAAAATCTGATTTGACAGAAGTGCCTTAAAATGTTACCATAAAGACAGATAAAAAAGGATGCCACCGGCAACGATCTGGCCTCCTTAAAACAGACTAAAGAAATAGCCGCCTAAGTTTGACCGACCGGGGCGGCTATTCCTGTTCATTCTTAGTATCCTTCGATGACCTGTCTCTACCAAGCTTATAGCCGAGGCCAAAGCTGGTAAGGCACACGCTGATCACAGCGATAAATTCACCTAATGTCAACATATCCGAGGCCCTCCTTTCCGGTGCGACTCGATGCCGAGGCATCTGTACGACAGTTCCATACTCAGAGGGGCGATAACAGTCAATCCCTCTGAGCAAATCAGAAGGCCAGTCCGTCCACCACGCTTTCGCGAAAAATGTGACACCCTTAAGGGCAAGTATAGCATTACAGTAATTATGAAGCAATATAGAAAATCAGCGATTTTACGCGAATCTACAGGAACATTTGACCATGCTCACTTCTGGACCGACGGTCCAGAAGCCTATGGCGTATCACATGATGCTCTCCAACTGCCGTAGCGTCCAATCCCGGAACTCAGATACGGTGGATTTTCCGTTTTTGACTGCTGATTTTCTCTTCTTTGCTTCGCTCTTAAAGTTCTCGTAGGCAGACTTGATCTCGGCAAGGCGTTCCGGCGCGCAATTAGCGGTCTTTTCCATGCGGTGGATATAGTGAACCCATCGCTGGGCTTCATTCTTGTATATATGATCATATTCATTTTCTATGGCACGGGCATCGAAGTCACGCTTTGCCTGTGTTCCCTGTATCTTACGGCATTTATCGCTGCATATCGTATATTTCAATGACTTGGCAAGGAATACCCTGCCACAGACCTTGCAGGTGCGGAAATACAGGCTCCAGTCGGACAGCCTGGCGTGGTAATACATGATCACCGGCAGAAATGAGCGGTAAGCCGTCACACATTCCACATCTGTTTTTGCAGGATACCATACATCCATCTTCATCTCATCCCCGGTCTGCCTTATTGCGTCTGTGATAGAACGCTCAAGCAGATTTTCTGCCGAATACTTCTCCAAAGGTGATATAAGCCCCGTAAGGTCAACCTTAAACAGCTCGGCAGCTCTATCCCTGTCTCTTGGCTCACGGGCACGCAGATAGCCATCCCAGAGCCTTATGGCGGTATAGATGGCAAAGGGATCGCCTGATTGATACATTTTGGAGCAGAAGTCGGCGGCTGCCTGCTCCAGATCCGGTTGTTTCCACCTTGTCGTATGCAATGCCTTCCATAAGGGCATGAAGACCTTATCCGTCCAGTCAGTCCCATCCGGTCTTTTGTTTATGAAAAGCGTCCCGATGGGGTGTACTTCGTCATAATAGACCATCGCACCGGGATCGTTCCAAAGCCTTTTTATGATCTCTGTCTCTGATCCGATCAGGATTCTTTCCTTCCCGGACTTCTTGTCAAGGGAAAGGACGAAAAGTACCCTGTC
>JAFRWW010000002.1 GCA_017441585.1 Lachnospiraceae bacterium | reverse complement strand
TCTCTGACTCTGTTACATTAACACATCTATCTGGATTTTACAAGTTTCTCAAAAACAACCGAACATCTAATGCTTTATCGACTCTGTTAATTGTGCTAAAATATAACAGCCAATCAAAATAAAGGTTAATATGAATTACAAAAGGAAGAGACCACATGGATTTTAAGAATGAATACAGTTGGATAAATCAATATTTGATGACAGGTGAAAGCATACTGTGGAAGGGTAAGCCACTGACCTCACATCTTATAAGCAAAAAAGACGGATATATGATCCCCTTCTCTGTTGTATGGTTCGGTTTTACCATCTTCTGGGTATCTGATGCTATAAAGGGACAATTTGATCCTTTTATAATATTTGGAATTATCTTTATTCTGTGCGGCCTGTATTTTACGATCGGAAGATTCATTCACAAAAAATACATCAGAAAGAAAACCCTCTATGCCATTACGGAAAAAAGGATATTCCGTCATATGAATTCCAAAACCGAAATACTGTCTCTGGACAATTTACCACCTATGAGCATTGAAACTTATCCTGACGGCAGCGGCAGGATCAGATTTGATCAGAATAAGCAGTCCACATCGGACTTAAATTCCATATGGTTGGATGAGGGAGGCTTTATCATAGGTCCGATAAATGACATCAATCATGTCATACAGCTGATACAGACATCACAACCGCGCCACTGAATCCCATAAACCGTATCCGACTACCTTCGCTGGGAGAGCATGGCGTTTTCATATCTTGCCCTGATCTGGTCCACTTCCTCAGTGCCTATAGGCTTTACTGTTTTTACCACATAAACTCTCTCGTCACGGCATTTTTTCATCCGGTTCTTTGCCTTTAAATAACCGTGAAGCTTGCACCTGGACACCGCCAGATAATACTTTCCGCCGGAGGGAGAAAACCACTTGACCACTCTCTTTGCCCTGGCGCCACAGATGCTGCAGTTCACCATGACCACATCCATATCCCTCATGGCCGCGTGCTTTGTCTTAAACGGTCTCGATATATATTTTGAATATGTGGGAAATTTTACACGGATCTCTTCTTCCTTATTACGGGGAAGGCGATAGGTGTCATAGGATACAAATTTCAAAAGTTCATTTGCGGGATACTTCGCATGATCAAATGAATCTTTTTCGTTACCTGTTATCGCGGAAAATATACGGGCGGTGTAAACGGCGTCCCCCAGAGCCCTATGAAAGGTTTCATCCGGCTCCATCTCCAAAAAGCCCACCGCATATTCCAGCGAACGCCTGCTCTTTCCGTCCTCACAGCCTATGCTGAAAAGCTTTTGGACATCAATATACGGCAAAGGTCCCTGGGACAGAGGCTTCATACCATAGTAATCCATATTGCTCTGAAGCTGGGCCAGATCATTTGTACCCCAGGTACAAAAAACCGGGTCTTTCCCGCACCAGTCAAGAAAATCACTCATGACATAAGGAAAAGGGCGCTCCCTTTTGAGCGCCTTCATATCCATATGCAATAATTTCTGGGTCATGGGATTCATGATCCTGTACACACGAGGCCTTACATAGCTGTCAAAGGTGTCCACCGTCTCAAAACTGTCATTCAACTTTACGGCCCCGATCTGCAGTATCTCAAAGATCATATCCCTGATCTCATCTTCTTTTCTTGCGGCCTGGTTCCACTCCAGATCCAGCACTATATAATTTGACATGGTAAGCAAAACCTTCCGGTCACAAAATATCTTCTCTATTAACTCTAAACGATCATATCTATGATCAAATATCCGCGCACACCAAAGAATCAGAACAGATTCAATTCCTTCGGGTTATTGGAGCGTGCTATAGCCATCTCCTTAGTGATGATACCCTTCATCACCAGAGCGGTGAGGTCCATATTAAGAGAATGCATACCGTCATTCTGACCCACCTGAAGCTGTGACTCTATCTGGAAGGTCTTGCCCTGACGGATCAGGTTGCAGACTGCTTCGGTTCCGATCAGTATCTCGGTGGCTACCACACGTCCGTTACCATCGGCGCGTCGTATGAGGTTCTGGGTCACCACGCCCTGAAGCACTGACGCCAGCTGAGTTCTGATCTGATTCTGTGAATGAGGCGGGAATACGTCTATGATACGGTCCACCGTATCAGCCACGCCCGTGGTATGAAGAGTGGACATTACCAGATGTCCTGTCTCTGCCGCGGTCACTGCTGCGGATATGGTCTCATAGTCTCTCATCTCACCTACCAGGATCACATCCGGATCCTCACGAAGAGCAGATCTCAGCGCCCCTGCGAAACTGTCCACGTCTCTTCCTACCTCTCTCTGGTGAATGGTGGATTTACCGGGAGTGTACATATACTCTATGGGATCCTCTATGGTGAGGATGTGCTCTGCCCTGGTCCTGTTGATATAATCGATCATGGACGCCAGGGTGGTGGATTTACCCGAACCCGTAGGTCCTGTCACCAGCACTAAGCCCCTGGGCTTATCTGCCAGTGTCCTTATAACCGGAGGCAGAGACAGCTTTTCAAACTCAGGCACGGAATCGCCCATAAGTCTTAGGCAGGCAGCATGGCTCCCTCTTTGATGATAAGTATTTACACGGCATCTGATGCCGGATGGTGTCTGATATGAAAAGTCCAGATCTTTTCCACGGTTGTAATCCGCTTTCTGATTCTCATTCAAAATCGAAAGGATCAGGCCATCCACATCCCCGGAATCCATATCATGCTCCATTTTCTTAAGCTCGCCGTATCTGCGATATCCTATCTCACGGCCTTCCTGAGTCAGATGCAGATCGGAAGCATCGTTATCTCTGCAAAATTCGATCAATTGGTTAATATCCATATCCCTTCTCCTTTTTAGTGCAAACTCTTTTCAATGTTAATTCCACAGTTTCCGCATGTTCTCACTAAGAAAATATCGTAGTATTCGATTAACCAGCTTGAGGCAGCTTGTGCTCGACGGAGAGCACCTAAAGCCGAACGTACTTAGTGAAAGCGAGTCCTATGAGAGCGAATGCGTGCAAATCGCTCAAAGACTACAGATGGTAATATCTTTGGCGCGATTTGTGATAGCCGATGAGCGAACGGTATAGGACGAAGCTTGAACTTAGTATCGTTCGTGCAGTGCCGGAGTCGAGACGCAAGTGCCGAAAGCGTTCAAAATAAACCTATAATACGACGCCTTACACTACAACTGCCCCATAAGCTCCTGATACAGCGCCTTGGCATAACTGTCTGTCATCCCCGAGATAAAATCCGTAACCAGGATCATCCGAAGGTACAGTCTCTCACCTTCATCTTCCGCTCCCGGCCCCTCGCCGCAGGCGGCCTTAGCCTGCTTCCTGTAATGATTCACGTAATTCGGCGATATCAGCCTGATCAGCTTATTCTGGACCGCGCTCTTTGGCTCATCCGTATCAAAGACCAGAGCAGCCGGCACAAAACTGTCCAGCAGCGTCTTTATGATGGTCCCTGCCGATAGCTCCTGCCTGACTATGGGCTGTATCTGAAATACATGGGTGAAGGAAGTCTCCTTTAAAAGCCTGATGAGATAATGCGATGATGTGCCCTCAAACAGATCCACCTTATAATCTCCGGAGAGGATCTCATCCTGATGCTCCACAAAAGAATTGCAGACCACGCTGATGAGCCTGGACTGCATGCTCACCGTCCAGTTGAGTACCGCATAGCTCTCGGGATCGTACTCCCCATGTTCCTTTGCCCGCTCATACAACGTCCTGAGCCGGTCGAAAGCATACTCACAGTCAGCGTAAAGCGCCGGCTCGCAGCCCGTGTACTGATTATTTTCAAGGATGCTCCAAAGCTTCATAAAGCTCAGGATACCCTTTTTATATCCATCCTCTATATCCGCGGTGGAGTAGGCGATATCGTCCGCCGCCTCCAGCAAAAACGTAAGAGGATGACGGGAATTTCCGGCCCCCGTACTATGAGTGATATTTTGGAACAGTTCACTGTCCGCCTCAAAATATCCCATTTTCTTAAGACGGATATCCCCCGCCTTTTTATCGATCTCCACAGATGACGTGGGATACTTGATAATCGTATTCAAAAGACCCTTGGTCAAGTTCATGCCGTTATCATCCACCAGATGATGAAGCTTGGCCACCACCCTTAAGGACTGGGCGTTACCCTCAAAATTACAAAGATCAGCCTTTTGAACATCCGAAAGATAGCCGGAAAGAGGCTTCCCCTTATAGGTGATGACGTCCAGATTCTCCCTGAACCAGTCTCTGATGACAGCCTCTCCAAAATGTCCGAAGGGGGGATTACCTATGTCGTGAAGGAGTCCGGCACACAGCAGGATATCCGTCATATATCCCACCTGTTCATCCGTGACGATCCCCTTTTCCTTAAGCAGGGCACCACCTGTCTGTCCCAATGACTTTGCTATGGAAGACACCTCCAGGGAATGGGTCAGCCTGGTCCGTATAAAATCGCTGGAATCCAGGGCAAAGACCTGAGTCTTATCCTGCAGGCGCCTGAAGGAAGCACTGCCTATGATCCTGTGATAATCCTTCTCAAACTCGGATCTGCGGTCCGTGTTCTTGAAACCTTTTTTATAATCCCTGATGCGCTCCATGCAAAGGAGCTTATCATAATCCATCATTTTTCGTTATATTCCCGGTAAGACCACAGAGTATGTCCATGATCAGCTTTATTGCATCCTTTTGAGGACTGGTCCCCATTGCCGTGATATAGTCATCCCTGTTCATATAAAGGTTTCTTATGGCCTGCATCAGCGAGGCGTCGGTCATCTGCTCCTGCTGCAACACTATAGAATAGCCCTTCTTTTCAAAAGATGACGCATTCAGTATCTGATCCCCCCGGCTGGCTTTTGCAGGGAGAGGTATCAGCAGATTCGGCTTTTTAAGCGCCAGAAGTTCACATATCGAATTAGCTCCCGCACGGGACACCACCACATCTGCCAGGGCAAAGAGATGCTTCATCTGCGCCCCCACATACTCATACTGCACATAACCCTCACGTGAGTGGAGAGTGGGATCCAGCTTGCCTCTGCCGCACAGATGCACCACATCAAAATTGTCGGTGAGTGCAGGTAATATGCGTCGTATAGCCTCATTGATCGCCACGGCTCCCAGACTTCCTCCGGTTATGAGCAATACCGGTTTGTCACCCTTAAAACCCGTAAATTCAAGGGCTTCTTCCCTGTCGCCCTTAAAAAGCTCTGCTCTTATGGGAGAACCCGTCACCACGCCCTTTCCCTCGGGGAGATGATCCTTTGTCTCTTCAAAATTACAGCAGATCTTTGTGGCAACGGGGATACAGAGCTTATTGGCCAGACCCGGCGTGATGTCGGATTCATGACACACCACCGGAATATGCAAAGAAGCTGCGGCATGCACCACAGGCACAGCCACAAAACCGCCCTTTGAAAAAACGATGGAGGGATTGATGCGCTTAAGCATACCTCTGGCCTGGGTGAAGCCTTGAATGGTACGAAAAGGATCCGTAAAATTCCTAAGGTCAAAATATCTGCGCAGCTTTCCTGTGGCCACTCCGTAATAGGGTATCTTCTGGGACCTTATCAGGTCCTTTTCCATTCCGTCCACGGAACCCATATATGAAATTTCAAATCCGGCGGCCTTTAGGGCAGGCATGAGCGCTATGTTCGGCGTCACATGACCTGCCGTACCGCCGCCGGTCAATACTATCTTAGGCATATATTATAATCTCGATAACAGTTTTTCTCTCTCACTCTCATATCCGGGCTTGCCAAGAAGGGCAAACATGTTCTTCTTGTAGCTTTCCACTCCGGGCTGGTTGAAAGGATTCACGCCCAGCATATATCCTGACACGCCGCAGGCAAACTCAAAGAAGTAAAAGAGCTGGCCCAGATAAAACTCGTTGCACTCGGGAATCTTTATCACACTGTTGGGCACGCTGCCGTCGGTGTGAGCCAGGATGGTTCCGTTCATGGCGCTCTTGTTTACAAAGTCCACGCTCTTGCCTGCCAGATAATTAAGTCCGTCAAGGTCCACCTTCTCCTCGCCGATAATGATCTCCTCACGGCTCTTTGTCAGCTCGATGACTGTCTCAAACATGATCCTGGCGCCATCCTGTATAAACTGTCCCATGGAATGAAGATCGGTGGTAAGGTCCACGGATGCAGGGAAGATACCCTTTTTGTCCTTGCCCTCGGACTCGCCGTAAAGCTGCTTCCACCACTCGGATACATAGTGAAGGGAAGGCTCATAGTTTGCCAGGACCTCCACGCCCTTTCCTTTGCGAAGGAGGATGTTTCTGATGGCTGCATACTTAAGAGCCTCATTCTCATCAAAATCCTTGTTCTTAGCCTCTTCTCGCATGGAGGCTGCGCCTTCCATAAGCTTATCTATGTCAGCTCCCGATACTGCGATGGGCAGAAGTCCCACAGCGGTGAGCACCGAGAATCTGCCGCCTACGTCATCGGGTACCACGAAGGTCTCATAACCCTCTTCATCCGCCACTTTCTTAAGGGCTCCCTTTGCCTTGTCGGTGGTGGCGTATATCCTCTTTGCAGCCTCTTCCTTTCCGTATTTCTTCTCCAGGATTTCCTTAAATACCCTGAAGGCGATGGCGGGCTCCGTTGTGGTTCCGGACTTTGAAATCATGTTTATGGAGAAGTCCCTGTCGCCTACCACATCTGCCAGATCCTTGATATAAGTGGAAGATATGCTGTTTCCCACAAAATATATCTCGGGAGTCTTTCTCTTATCCTTGCCAAGTACATTGTAGAAGCTGTGGCTCAAGAATTCAATGGCCGCCCTGGCACCAAGGTATGATCCGCCGATACCGATCACCAGCAGCACATCGGAATCCGACTGTATCTTTGCCGCTGCCTTTTTGATCCTGGCGAACTCATCCTTGTCATAGTCCACAGGCAGGTCGATCCAGCCGAGGAAATCATTGCCGGCGCCCTTCTTTGACACCAGCAGGTCCTTCGCTGCCGTCACCTGGGCCTTGATGTTGTCCACTTCCTCCTGCGAGATAAAGCAGGCAGCCTTGGAATAGTCATAAGTTACTTTACTCATAATCTGTACCTCCGTATATATATTTTTTTAACCTTCAGATCTAATTAAACTTATTTCTGTTACTTCATTCCTCTTAGATAATACTCCCGACTGTCAGCCGGAATCGGTCATCTCTTCAACAGTTCGCACAGTTTCTTCTGATCCTGTTCATCCGGTGATCCGGGGTTCCAGCCGATCTTCTGTCCGTCGTCCTTAAACCTGGGGATCAGATGGATGTGAAAATGAAATACCGTCTGTCCTGCGGTCTCACCATTATTCTGGACTATGTTGAAGCCGTCCGCTCCCAGGACCTTTGTCATGTGCTCTGCCTGTTCCTTGGCCAGGACTGCCGCCTTGGCCAGAAGATCCGCAGGGATCTCGTAGATATTGGCATAATGCGCCTTAGGCAGGATCAGGGCGTGTCCCTTTGTGGCGGGGCCAGCATCCAGGATGATCCTGAAATCATCATCTTCGTAGAGAGTGTTTGTTTCAAACACGCCGTTTGCCAGTTTGCAGAAAATACAATCTTCCATAATTATCCTCCGTATAGTTTTAATTAATTAGCTATTTAAATTCAAAAACCGTATCCAGCATGCGGAGCATGTTAAAATCTCCCTTGACCTGCATCGAACCGGACATGAATGCGCGCTGGAAGGTCATGCGGCCGCCTGTGATATCATCCATCACTTCCTGCTTCGTCTTGCACAGGACCGCAGGCCTTTCTATGTTTCCGTATTCTATGGCCAGAGTATCGTTTTTGATCCGCATTATCAGTGGATTCTTGACACCATCTATCACAAATTTATATGAAGCATCCAGATTCTTTTGAGGTTTAAAAGCACCTTTAAACTTGGCTATCAGGGGGTCGTCTCCCGACTCGGTCCCGCCGGAGAGCATGGATTTAAACTGACTGGCCAGTTCCTTTATGTCTTCCTTCTGGGTCTTCACATATTCCTCATCCGCCACGTATTTTGACAGCTGCTCAGTCTCCTGAGGCGTCAGGGGTATAGGTGCAGCCGCAGATACATTCTGCTTCATGGAATAAGAACTTACGGGCAGGAAGGGCATCTTCTGGGAGATGGTACGATAAAGATTTTCTCCTTTTTTTTCTATAAGCTTCAGATATTCCTTATTCAGTTCAAAGGAAGCCGTGTCACTCACATAACCGCACAGGCCCTCACAGGTAACGCCTCCCAGAGTCTCCCAGGCCATATTCAAAGTGTGAAGTCCCTCTCTTTCTCCGTATGTCGTGGACATGACGATGGGGAACATGCACACGGACCTTATTTTTTCCTTGTCTCCGTACAGCCAGCAGGCGTCCAGGAACTGGGTCATATACCCGCCTATGCCGTACCACTCCACCGTGGATGCCAGTATGACGCCGTCGGCATCCTTCATGGTGGCAGGCAGGGATGATATCTGCCGCTTATGCTCATGGAGATTATATCTTTCCGTCTTCACATGGAGTTCGTCAAAAAGAACGGTCAGACGATCGATCACATACAGGCAGGGATCGCCCACCAATCCTCTTCCTCCATAATATATATTTATCTTCATATCATCTTCCCGGGATGTATCCTTTCAGTACTTTTCACATCTTTTCTATTCTACCATTATTTGCGGATAATTTCCACAGACAAATAGCCTTACAGTTTCTCCTTCATCTGCGAAAGCAGAGTGCGGGTCAGCTCAAGAACAGGGGCGTCATCTTTGTCCCGACGGTAGATGAGCGCAGGTTTTTCCCCGTTCTTAAAGGACATCCTGCCGCCGTAAACGGACAGTATCTCCATGATGGCTGCCGGGTCTATGGGAGCCTTGGGATACATCTTAAACTCCAGAAACTCCTTGCTCTCCATGACTTCTTCCATATAGCATTCATGAGCCAGGGCACGAAGCAGGGAGATATCCACCAGATTCTTAACGCTCTCAGGCGCCTGACCGAACCTGTCCTTAAGCTCACTCATGAGGTCCGTCGCCTCATCCTCATCCTCGATGGCAGCGATACGCTTATACATATCAAGCTTTGCAGACTCGTTGGCGATATAGGTCCCGGGAATAAAGGCGTCTGCCTCCAGGCTCACAGCAGTCTCATAATCCAGTGAAGGCCGGCTGCTCCCGCCCTCATTTTCGGGCATTGCCTTTTTCACCGCCTCATTCAGTAGCTTGCAGTACAGCTCATAACCCACTGCCTCCATATGGCCATGCTGGCTTTTACCCAAAATGTTTCCGGCGCCTCTTATCTCCAGATCCTTCATGGCTATCCTGAAGCCCGAACCTAAGTCTGTGAACTCTCTTATGGCAGAAAGTCTCTTTTCTGCCTCTGCCTTAAGCAGCTTGTCCCTCTTATACATGAGGAAGGCATAGGCGGTGCGCCCGCTGCGTCCCACCCTGCCTCGCAGCTGATAAAGCTGGGACAGACCCATCCTGTCACTGTCATGGATGATTATGGTGTTTACATTCGGTATATCAAGGCCCGTTTCTATTATGGTGGTAGACACCAGCACATCTATCTCACCGTTGACAAAATCGGCCATCAGTTCTTCAAGAGCGGCCTCATTCATCCTGCCGTGAGCATATTCCACCCTGGCCTCAGGCACCAGCTCGCTTATCATGGCAGCCACCTGGGATATGGTATTTATCCTGTTATACACATAGTAAACCTGTCCGTTTCGTCTGATCTCACGGCTTATGGCCTCACGGATCATCTCCTCATTGAATTCCATGACATAGGTCTGGATGGGCATGCGGTCATCAGGCGCTTCCTCCAGAAGGCTCATATCTCTGATGCCCGCGATGGACATGTGCAAAGTACGGGGAATGGGCGTGGCTGAAAGCGCCAGCACATCCACATTCTCCTTCAGTTTCTTTATCTTTTCCTTATGGGCCACTCCGAAGCGCTGTTCCTCATCTATTACCAGAAGGCCCAGATCCTTGAATTTAACATCGTTTGAAAGAAGGCGGTGGGTTCCCACCACGATATCCACGAGACCCTTTTCCAGATCGTTCGCCGTTTTCTTAAGCTGTCCCGGTGTTCTGAAGCGGCACATGAGTTCCACTCTCACGGGGAAGTTTTTAAGCCTCTGGACAAAATTGTTGTAATGCTGGGATGCCAGGATGGTGGTCGGCACCAGAAAGGCCACCTGCTTATTTTCCTGAACCGCCTTGAAAGCAGCGCGCAGAGCCACCTCTGTTTTTCCGAAGCCCACATCTCCGCAGATGAGCCTGTCCATGATCTTTGTGCTCATCATATCCTTTTTCGTGTCTTCTATGGCCCGAAGCTGGTCCGAGGTCTCCTCATAGGGAAACAACTCTTCAAATTCTCTTTGCCAGACGGTATCCTCACCGTAGACAAAGCCCTTGTTCTCACGGCGCTTATAATACAAAAGCACCAGATCCTTTGCCACCTCATCAACAGCAGTGACCACCTTTTTCTTGGTCCTGGACCATTCGGCGGTGCCCAGCTTATTTATTTTGGGCTTTTTGGCGTCCGCCGAGGCATATTTCTGAATATATGCAAAATCAGTGGCCGGGATATACAGATTGCCGTCGTCGCGGTAAGCGATCTTCATGTAATCCTTGACCACCTTATCCACGGTGATCTGCTCTATTCCCTTATATATTCCTATTCCATGGCTCTCATGGACCACATAATCCCCCACGTTAAGCTGCATGAAGGCGTCGCGGCTCATGCCGTGGAAATCCTTTTTCTTGGGTTTCTTACGTATGGTTCGGGTAAATATATCGCTCTCACAGATCACCACGTAACCCGTCAGGGGATATTCGAAGCCGCGGTTAAGCTGACCCTTTGTGACCATTATCTCACCGCTCTTCAGTACCCTGTCGTCCGCCTCGCTGTAAAAGGCCGTAAAGCCTCTTTGCAGCAGTTCGTCCGCCATCCTCCTGCCCCTGGAAACGGAGGGCGACAAAAGCAGCACCCGGAATTTGTTTTTCACATATCTTTCCAGATCCCCGCAGAGGGCGTCAAAACTGTTATTGTAAGAATTTACCTGCTTGACGGTGAGATGATAAGCGTTATGCGCCTTATAAGGAACCTTCGATCTCTGTCTGATGGTATAAAGGCCGCAGCTCATGAAGATCTGAAGCCTGTCAAAGACATAGCCCACCGGATAGAGAATATTCGCCTGACCCGAAAGGGCATAACCCTTTTCGATGCGGCTTTGCATATTCTCCTTAAACTCATTTTCGATGGCCTGTCCTTTTTCCGATACCCTTCCGGGCTCGTCTATGAATATAATGGTATCCTTCCTGTCAAAAAAATCCAGGACACTGCATCTTTTGGTATAAAAATAAGGCATATAAGCGTCCAGATCCACGAAAAAGCCTTCCGTGATGCTCTCCCTCAACTCCTTTATGCTCTCATCTATACGGTGAGCCTCCTGAGTCTTAAACTCCCCTCTTAATTTTTCAGACTGGGCTTTAGCTTCCTCTTCTATCTTTACAAGGCCCGCCAGTTTTTCCTCCTGAGTGAGTATCAGTTCTCTGGCGGGAAGGATCGATATCTCTTCCAGGTTCTCCACGGATCTCTGGCTCTCGCAGTCAAAGGCTCTTATGGACGTCACCTCATCTCCCCAGAGTTCTATCCTGTAAGGATTATCCTTGGTCATGGAATAGACGTCTATGATACCGCCTCTCATGGCAAAATGACCTACATCCTCCACACGGGAAACCCGCTCATATCCAAGCCTTGTCAATAGTAAGGAAAAGGATCGTTCATCAAGAGTATCCCCCACCTTTATCTCCACTGTATTTTTACTGACAAGATCGGTGCCGCTCATCTGTTCCATGAGCGCATCGATGGTGGTGATCACGGTATAGTACTCATCAGACGCCATCACTCTCATGGCTTCCATCCTCTCCTTTGTAAGGAGATTTCCCTTTATGTCCGCCTGAAAAAACATAAGATCCTTTGCAGGATAAAAAACCACATCCTGTTCAAAGAATCTGTAATCGTTGAGAAGCTGTCTGGCTCTTATCTCATCATAGGTGACAATGAGCCTTTTCTTTATCTTTTTTGCGCCAATAAAAGGAAGGCCGTACACGAGATGGAGCCTTTGGGAATCGAGACAACCCTCTATGTCGACCATGCCTTTTTGTCTGACTATATCCTTTTTTATTTCTTCGATCTCGCCAAAATCCTCAAGAGGTGACAGAAACCGGGGTTTAGGTTTTTTCATGATATAATTATAATTCTGTTAAGATCCTTCGCTTCGCTCAGGATGACAGAGGGCTCGCTCAGGATGACAGAGGACTCATCCTGTCCTCCATGTCATTCTGAGGAACGAAGTGACGAAGAATCCTTCTTCTTGTTATAGAGATTCATCGCTTTTGAAATATCCCCTGCAACAATGAGTGCCGTCGCCTTCACGCAGTCACCTATGGCCTCATCCATGAGCTTTCTGTCTCCGTCACTGTAGTGCCCGAGTACCCAGTCCACCAGATCATATCTGGGAGGCTTTTCTCCCACACCCACTCTGATCCTTTTAAAATCCTCGCTCCCCGTCAGGGCTATGATATTCTTAAGGCCGTTATGGCCGCCGGCGCTGCCCCTTTCCCTGATCCTGATCATCCCGGGAGGAAGATTCACATCATCGCACAACACCAAAAGAGAATCAGAAGGCTCCTCCTTATAATACGAAAGCGCGGAAACTATAGCCTGTCCCGACAAGTTCATATAGGTGAGAGGCTTCATCAGAAGCACCTTTTCACCCTCTATGACTCCCCGTCCGCAGATGGCTTTGTGTTTGTCAATATTCATATCTATGCGGTACTCATCCGAAAGAGCGTCAATGACTTCATATCCGATGTTATGACGAGTATTAAAGTATCGTCTCTCAGGGTTTCCCAGTCCTGCTATAATATACATATCTTACAAAATAAGCAGCCGCATTTGTCCCATTTGCGGCAAACGCGGCTTGTTTAAAATCTTTACGACAGATTCAGATCCAAAAATAAAACGGATCAGGATTTAAGCGGCTCATCAAAACCGTTAACCAGCGCATCCTCATATTTCTCAAGGATCAGCTTCTGAAGGCGCTCTCTGGTAGCTGTATTAATGGGATGTGCTATGTCACGATACTCTCCGTCCATGGACTTGCGGCTGGGCATCGCTATGAAGCATCCGTCATCTCCCTCTATCACCTTGATGTCATGTACCACAAACTCATCGTCTATAGTGATGGAAACTACTGCCTTCATCCTCCCTTCCTTGTTGATCTTTCTCATACGTACATCTGTAATGTTCATTATTATGGCCCCTTTCTTTTGTTTTTATTTCATCCGACCGTCATAACCCCTATGACGTATCGGATATCAAACTCCGTAACGATCACCGGTTTCCGTAAGTACGCGTATACCGTTCTCGCCCTTATAATAGGAATCCCTGTTTATAGTACATCTGCTCTCAATGATGCAATTCTCTATATGGACATTATCGCCTATGTACACATCATTGAGTATTATTGAATTTTTGATGTAACAGTTATTCCCCACAAACACCTTTTTAAACAGGATGGAATCCTCCACAGTACCGTTTATTATGCAGCCCGAAGATATCAGACTGTTTCTGATATTCGCTCCTACATTATATTTTGCCGGCGGCAAATCGTCAACCTTTGAATACACATCCGGATATGTTTTAAAGAAATAATTCCTGACTTCCGGCTTGAGGAAATCCATATTCGTCCGGTAATAATCATCCACCGTAGCTATGTTCCTCCAGTAGTCCTTCAGCTTATAACCATAAATCCTGCGAAGGTCCTTATATCTGATCAGGATATCCCGCACAAAATCATATCTGTCCTCTTCGGCGCACTTCTCGATGAGCTCTATGAGCTGACGGCGGCGGATCACATATATACCGCAGGATACGGTATTGGTCTTGGCCACCACGGGCTTTTCTTCAAAATCCTCGATGCGGTTGTCCCTGGCCATCTTGATGATACCGTAGCGCTCCACATCCTCATCCTTATCCATGTCCTTGCACACTACAGTGATATCGGCCTTTTTTTCTATATGATACTCCAGCAGCTTATTGAAATCCATCTTATAGATACCGTCTCCCGATGCTATGATGACATAGGGTTCATGGGAATTTTTCAGAAAATCGATATTCTGATAAATAGCGTCTGCCGTACCTCTGTACCAATAGCTGCTCTCATTGGTCATAATGGGCGTAAAAACAAACAATCCACCCTGTTTACGACCAAAGTCCCACCATTTTGAGGAAGACAGATGCGCATTCAGACTGCGGGCATTGAACTGTGTAAATACCGCCACCTTCTGAACATGCGAATTAGTCATGCTGCTTAAAGAAAAATCTATGGCCCTGTAACTGCCTGCAATGGGCATAGCCGCTATGGCCCGCTTTTGAGACAGTTCCTTCATACGAAAGTTGTTGCCGCCCGCCAGAATGATACCCAGTGCTCTCATTACTTATCACCTCCTCTTATCAGAGTCTTGCCGCTTTCCAGACGGCCGCCCGGATAGTCCTTAGCAGTGGTGACTCCGGAGATGACTATATTTTTACCTATTGATACGCCGGGAGGGATCACGGACCTTTCACCGACGGTAGCTATTCCATGATTGTATATATGCGGATCGGTCTCATTAGTGACCTCGTCGCCAAAACCCAGCTTCACATGATCACCGATGGTCACATTCTCCGCCACGATGCCCTTATATATCTCACAGCCCTCTCCGATCACCGTCTCATTCATGATGATGGAATCCCTGATTATGGTATCCTTTCCTATGGTGACACCGCAGCCGATGACGGAATTATAAACCTTACCGGCTATATCCGAGCCCTCTCCTATGATACAGCGCTCCACCACCGAATCAGTGGATATATACTGGGGCGGAAGAGTATCGCTCTTAGTGTATATGCGCCAGTATTCCTCATAAAGGTTAAAATCCGGAATGATATCTATGAGCTCCATATTGGCCTCCCAATATGAATTCAGCGTACCCACATCCTTCCAGTAGCTGTTGAACTCATATGCATACATCCTCTCCTTTTTTTCATGGCAGTAGGGGATGATATGCTTGCCAAAGTCCAGGTTCGGCTGGTCGGACTGGGCTATGAGGGCATCCCTGAGCACATGCCAGGAGAAAATATAAATACCCATGGAAGCCAGATTGCTCCTGGGATGATCGGGCTTTTCCTCAAAATCGGTGATGCGCTTATCCTCATCCGTGATCATGATGCCGAAACGTCCCGCCTCCTCATAGGGTACGGGCATGACGGCTATGGTCACGGTGGCATCCATACTCTTGTGGAAATCGAGCATCACGCCATAGTCCATCTTATATATATGATCGCCCGACAGGATCAGCACATAATCGGGATTAAAACTGTCCATATACTCTATGTTCTGATATATGGCGTTTGCCGTGCCGGTGTACCACTCGGAGCTGACGCTCTTTTCAAAGGGCGGCAGGATGGTCACGCCTCCTATATTCCGATCCAGATCCCAAGGAATACCTATGCCGATATGCGTATTAAGGCGCAAAGGCTGGTACTGGGTGAGCACACCTACGGTGTCCACTCCGGAATTAATGCAATTACTTAATGGAAAATCAATGATTCGATATTTTCCGCCAAAAGAAACGGCGGGTTTTGCGACCTTGGTGGTCAGAACGCCGAGCCTGCTGCCCTGGCCCCCCGCCAGAAGCATGGCTATCATTTCCTTCTTAACCATATGCCTTCTCCTTTTAAAAATATCTATTGATAATATAACACTTTTTCCCCCTTGTGTTAAGACCTTTATGTGGTATTTCCCTTTATTTTTGGCACAAATTGTTGTATTATGGTATCTCGGTACCCCTTAGGACGAAATTCGCTCAGAATGACAATATAAAATCACAAGGAGCAATATTATGGAAAAGATAGATTTCATCAAACCCGGCGCCCACGTACACTTCATAGGTATCGGAGGCATAAGCATGAGCACCCTGGCAGAGCTGCTCATCAAAAAAGGCTACAGGATAAGCGGTTCCGACATGAATCCTTCCGAGCTCACCGGACACCTGACTTCACTTGGTGCCACCATCAATATAGGACAGCGCGCCGAAAACATCACCGGCGACATCGATCTGGCGGTGATGACTGCCGCCATCCACGAAGACAACCCGGAACTTATGGCTGTCCGCAAAAATAATATCCCCCTGATGACCAGGGCTCAGCTTTTGGGACAGATAATGAAGCTGTACAAATATCCCGCCGCCATAGCCGGTGCCCATGGCAAGACCACGGTGACCTCCATGGTCTCCGAGCTTTTAATAAACGCCGAAAAGGACCCCACACTTTCCATTGGCGGTTTTCTGCCTTCAATAGGAAGCAACTTCCGTCTGGGAAACTCGGAATACTTTGTCACGGAAGCCTGCGAATATACCAACAGTTTTCTGGAATTTTTCCCGGGGATCGAGATCATACTCAATATAGAAGCAGACCATCTGGATTTCTTTAAGGATCTTGATGACATACGATCCTCCTTCAGGCGTTTTGCCGCCCTCCTTCCCGTCGACGGCACCCTGATCATAAACGGAGAGATAGATAACCCTGAGTATATCACACAGGACGTGACCGGCAGGATCATAACCTTCGGCCTTAAAGGAGATTTCGATTACACAGCCGGCGATATCACGTTTGAAGACGGACACCCCTCCTTTGACCTTTATAAAAACGGACAGAAGCAGGAGCGTTTCACTCTGGGCGTCTTCGGAGAGCACAACGTATACAACGCCCTGGCCCTCATAGCCTTTGCGGACAGCCTTGAAATTGACCGCGGGATAACCCAAAAGACCCTGGCAGCCTTCGGCGGGACCCAGCGTCGTTTTGAACTTAAAGGAAAAAAGGACGGTTTCACCGTAGTGGACGACTACGCCCACCATCCCACGGAGATACGCGCTACTCTTTCAACGGCCCTGGCCCTTCCCTACAACAGGGTCTTCTGTGTATTCCAGCCCCATACCTTCACCCGCACAAAAGCCTTCATGGATGACTTTGCAAATGCCCTGGCCCTCTGTGACAATGTGATCCTGGCCCCCATCTACCCCGCCCGCGAGACGGATGACCTGGGCATCAGTTCACACACACTGGCACAATGCATAATATCCAAGGGCCGCAACGCACTATGTCTTGACAGTTTTTCCGAGATTGAAAATTTTTTGAAAAAAAACTTATCACAGGGTGATCTGTTGATAACCATGGGGGCCGGAGACGTCTATAAGATAGGAGAAAACGTTTTATCCTGAGATACGACAGGACTTATCAACCTTATCCACAGGGATTTACATAATTTTGGTTGATAAGTCTGTTGATTTCTCTTTAAGCATTTTAGGTATCTTCGAGGATATTTCAACTGAATCCACATTATCAACACCTTAATAATCCCATTAAATACACGCGGTATTTAATTTTGCAAATGAAAAACGCTGTGCTATAATACCTTTGCTTTGACCAAAATCCAATTGAAAAGAGCTGATAATAATGGCACAGATATTACTTCAATCAGAGAATAACAGCCACACTCCGGTCCCCAATGCCTTCATTGACGACTACATGAGTGAGGCTAATGAATCGCAGGTAAAGATATATCTCTATCTTTTACAGTGTCTCAACCTGGGACACCCTCTGGATGTTTCATCCATAGCGGATAAGTTTAACTACATGGAAAAGGATGTCTTAAGAGCCCTGATCTATCTGGACGAGAAGGGACTGATATCCGTTACCTTTGACGAGTCCCATAATGTGACGGGCATCTGCCTGAACACCTGCAGACATATCACTCCGGCACGCTGCGCGGAGCCTGTCCGTAAGGAAAGGCCCGGTGTTAATGAGCTCCCCACGGAGACCACGCAGTTTTTCACCCTTGAACAGATGAAAAACTTCAAGAGCCGTCCGGATGTGACCAATCTGATATATATGACACAGCACTATCTCAACAAGACTCTCAGCATGAATGATCTGAACAACCTGATGTTCATTCATGACACCCTGGGATTTCCCATAGATCTCATAGAGTATCTGGTTGAGTATTGTGCCAATATAAATAAGGCTTCGATCAAATATATCACCTCGGTAGCCATAGCCTGGTCCGAACAGAATATCAAGACTGTCCGTGACGCCAGGGCCAAGATAGAGGGCGCCGCCTGTGCGAAGGAATGCGCCATCGTCCTTAAGGAACTGGGCATCGACAGGTCCCCCACCAAGACAGACCTGGAGCTTGTCAAAAAATGGCTCGAAGAATACAGGATGAACATGGATGTGATCATACAGGCCTGCCAAAAGACCATAACCTACGCCGGTTCAGCCAGTTTAAAGTATACCGACCGCATACTCTCACGTTGGCACGAAAATGGCGCACATACCGTTGACGAGGTTAAGGCCCTTGATGAAGAGCATGAGCAGTCCAAAAAGAAGACTGCACGTTCCGCCAGGAGTACATCCAACAAATTCAATAATTTCAGCGGGCGTGACACTGACTATAACGATCTGGCACAGGCCATCATGAACAGTCAGGATAAACTTTAAATCAGGATTTTATTCGCCAAAGTAAAAGGACCGATACAGAAATGAAACTATCCACCTCCGTATTCAGCGACATACTATCAGACTACGAAAAGCGCCGTCGGGACAACATCCTGTCAGCCATGGACCTAAGGGACAGGCTGTACGAAAAGTATCCCGAGTTCCGGCAGATCGATGATGAATTCGCTGATCTGTCATTTGAAAGAGTCTGCCTGCATAGGAACTCAGGCTTTGACGCCGATGAGACTGCATACCTTAAAAAGCATGACGAACTCATAGCCCGCAAAAAGGACCTTTTCAAAAAATACGGCCTTGAGGAAGACTGTATGGAAGTGAAATATGACTGTCCTGCCTGCAAAGATACCGGCTTTATCGGTTCCGACAGGTGCGAGTGCCTTAAAAAGCGTCTTACGGAGAAGCTTTACGACCAGTCCAATATACGCTCCATACTTGAGCAAGAGAACTTTGGCACCTACACCGACGCCTATTACAATGACCGGGAAAAGGCATTCATGAATGACCTTATATCCCAGATCAGGAATTTCATATCGGATTTTGACACCACTCACAGGAATCTTTTGTTTTTCGGGGATCCCGGCAGCGGGAAGACCTTCATCACCAACTGTATAGCCAAGGAACTGCTGGATAGCGGTCATTCCGTGATATACTTCAGTGCTTCCCAGATCTTTGACCTTATAGCAGACATTAAATTCCGTGATTCCTCGGATTACGGAAATTTACCATTGACAGATATCTATGAATGTGATTTGCTTGTAATAGACGATCTGGGTACCGAATACGTCAATTCCTTTACTTCACAGGAGCTCTTTAATATACTGAATAAACGTAGGCTTTTGGACAGATCCACCATCATTTCGACGAACCTCGATATGCAGCAGCTCAAGGAAACCTATTCCGAGAGAAGCGCTTCAAGGATATTCGGTTATTATAATCTATTTGAATTCAAGGGACGCGACATGCGTCTTTTGATGAGGGGCGCAGCCCCCATATAAGGTATTTCGCCAAACAGAAAGTGAGTAATTATGCCTGTACGTGAAGAAAAACGAAACCTGGAAACAATCCCGGTAGGATCACTGGGTCTGGTCTGTGTGACCGGATGTGAGCCTCTGGGACACATGATCGACCGGTATCTGGTGAAATGGCGTACCGAAAGGGAAAACGAGCACAAAAACACTCTCGCTTTCAGCGGTTACCAGAGAGACAGTTACCTGATAGACACCTCTCTCCCCCGCTTTGGAAGCGGTGAAGGAAAGGGCGTCATATTGGAAAGTGTCAGAGGACACGATCTGTACATTCTCGTAGACGTCTGCAATTACAGCGTCACTTACTCATTGTACGGAGATGAGAACCACTGCTCCCCCGATGATCATTACCAGAATCTTAAACGTATCATTGCCGCAGTGGGAGGCAAGGCCCGCCGTATAACGGTCATCATGCCTTTCCTGTATGAGAGCAGACAGCATAAACGCACCTCCAGAGAGTCCCTTGACTGCGCCATCGCACTTCAGGAGATCATCAAGATGGGCGTGGACAATATCATCACCTTTGACGCACATGACGCCAGAGTCCAAAATGCCATCCCTCTCAACGGTTTCGAGACGGTACAGCCTGCTTACCAATTTATAAAAGGCCTGCTCAATCACATTTTTGACCTGACAATCGATTCCAACCATATGATGATCATAAGCCCTGATGAGGGCGGTATGTCCAGAGCCATCTATATGGCCAACGTGCTGGGACTTGACATGGGTATGTTCTATAAGAGACGTGATTACACCACCATCGTGGACGGTAAAAACCCCATAGTGGCACATGAGTTCCTGGGATCCTCCGTGGAGGGAAAGGATGTGATCGTCGTGGACGATATGATCTCCTCCGGAGACAGTGTGCTGGATGTCGCCACCGAGTTAAAGCGCCGCAAGGCTAACCGCATCTTCATAGCAGCCACCTTCGGTCTGTTCACAAAAGGACTGGAGCTTTTTGACCGGGCATATGATAAAGAGCTGATCAACGGAGTACTCACCACAAACCTGATCTACCAGACTCCTGAGCTTTTGAAGTGTCCCTGGTATATCAGCTGCGACCTGAGTAAATATATCGCTTATATCATCGATACCCTGAACCACGACTCATCCATAAGCGACCTTTTGGATCCCAGCGAGAGGATCCAGAATCTCGTAGGACGCTACAAGCGAGGAGAGATCACTCCCCGTACATGACTATAAATTCATTCCCGCCACTCATAAACCATTCGGCAGAGTCATTCATTCCTTTCCTGTATCTGCCGGATGTGGCGGGATCCAATATAATGGTATTTTTCTCATCATATCCCACTATCAGGACATATTCACCGTTTTCAACCGCCGCAAGGACAGGTATGCCCTCGCTGACATAATATAACACACAGGACAGACTGCAGCCCGACAGATTCAGCACCTCTCCTGAAGAATTCTTACGCAGTATGGACAGTCCCGTCTCTCCGGAATCCAGATATATCTGTATTTCCTTCGGAGTCATCCTGCCCTTTAACAAAGTAGCCATACACCGGGGAAGGGAAGGGATCTGCGACTCCTCCTCGGGCATGGAAAGATCCGTATTCTCACAGCGCGTCTGCCTGTTTCCCTTCTGCCAGACATATCTGGAATCGGCATTCACCACATAACCGTTTATGGAATCGGCAGCCTTGACCGCCTCAGCCGCCGAGGCGTAGCTCGCATAAAAATCTCCCATTCCGTACACGAGATAGCGCCCCTTAACCTCCTCATTATCCACTGCAAAATTCTGACTGCCCTCAGGGGCTATCTGCATGGGATTCTGTACCTTCACAGGTCCCGTTATGGTGCTTATTATGGCAATCTCAGTGACAGTCTCACGATTCTGTGTTATGACCTGGGTCAGATCATTCTTTTTATTATCCTCCTGTCTGGAATCCATGATCTGATCGTTTTCTATGTTATAATAGGTCCCTGCCGACGGATTCTTCCTGACACGCTCCATTATAAGCGCGGATTCAGACACCCTGGTGGCAGTGACATATATATTTTCCTGGGAATAAGTTTTTAAAACCGTTCCGTTCTTGTCCTCTATATTTATGGTATGCATGGGAATAGTGACTATTCCTGAATTATCTCTCACCACTTCATCCTTGTTTGAGATACCGTAAATAACATTGTCCCGCAGGAATCCGACAGGGTGTATGCTCTGACCCTCATCCACGGTAATAAACCTCTGTTTCGCACTGTTAAGATCCTCGACGGTTATCTTATTGCCTTCCTCGTTTACCCAGGCCGCCACCTTATTGCTCCGGCTCGTCACCAGTCTGTCGGTTCCCAGGCACTCTTCCACTATCTTCTTACTATGATCGTCCAGATTGACGCAGTAAATGGCGTCATTCAGATACACATACAGATTATGATCCCGGTTTATGTAGGAAAGAGTCTCCACTTCATCCCTCAGCATATCCACAGATTTGTCATAGGCAATGAATACTTTTTCCTGAATATAGTTCTTGACCCGGTCATAATAATAAACGCTTACTCCGGCTTCACCCTCGTGCTCGCCCCTGTCCATATATCCGTACACTATGAAAAAGATATTACCCAGTTCATCCACATCCAGGACCTTTATGTCATGCCGGTCATTGAGGGTTCGCTCATCCATATTGTTTTCATTGTAAAAGGAGAACACGCTGACAAGGGTATTTTCCGAGTTCCTGTACTCATACAGGGAATTACACTGGGTAAACACAACTGCGGAGCCGTCGGAATTCTCATAAAGATCGATCTCCTCCTGATCCACTATTCCCAGCATGATCTTGTCATTGACAAAGGTATTCTTATAGGGCATGAATATCTGATTCATGGTCCTGTCATAATCCAGCAGATATATCCTCTCCGGAGTATGTCTGATCCTGAAAAGTTCCTTAACAAGATATCTCTCCGGATTGGCTCCTGCAATATCCACATAGTAGTCCAGCCTCATTGTAGACAGCGTGGTATCCATATCGCAGATCTGGATCTGCGCCTCACTCACGTTTTCGATATTGAGATCTCCCCAGGTCACCTGATAAAAGCTGGAATGTATATTTACCTTCTGATAAGTACTGTTGTCACCCTCTTCATTACTTTCAAGATAAGTAGCCAGAGAAGCAGCCGCAGCCTTGTCAAAGGTCTTTTCATGGAAATCGCTCACAAAGGATATCATATCCGCAGCGGGTATATCGTCATCCTCTGTTATCCTGGTATAATACTTGACCTCACGGTCCTTGCATTTCAGGATAAAAACAAGGGCATATTCCTGCTTCGGGTCGATAAGATCCTTAAGGGATATATCACCGGTCAGGTCATCATCGCCATGAACGTAATTATAAACCCGGTTCTTTTCCACCAGACGCTCAAAATCAACAGATCTGACCTCATAAGCTATCTCGTCAACCTGTGTGCCCATGAGCTGTATCCTGAAGCTCACCTTTTTATCACTCTTTATGGGCGTAAGAGTCTCCCTCAGATACTTTCCCTCCATGGGCTTGGTATATCCGAATAAAGTATTCACATCGTGGCCTTCCACCTGCAGATTCATCACGGGCAGCGTGGCCGCGCTCATCTCGATCGTTGTATCCACATTGCTCATGTTTCTGAGCATGCCGATTATATACAACGACAGGAAAAATACCACTATAAATGAAGACGCTTTGATTATGATCTGTTTCATTACTGTCAGTTACCTAAAAATTACCCCGAAGAATTGCTTCCCCGGGGTATCTTTCTTTCTCATGGATCGATTATTTTACCACAACTATTCTTGCAATGGCTCTGTGAAGTGCCGTCTCGGCTCTTAAGATATCCAGGCCTTCCGGATGCTCGGCAAGGCGCCTTTCAGCTCTCTTTTTAGCCTCTTCGGCCCTTTGGACATCTATCTCATCCGGCCATTCCACGACTTCCGCCATGATGGTCACCTTATCCGGCAGAACCTCCAGGAATCCTCCGTGAAGAGCAGCTTCCTTTATCTCTCCATCATCCTGCGTTATGATCATGACGCCGGGCACTATGATCATGGTCATGGGCATGTGCCTTTTATATATACCCACTTCTCCCTCAGAGGTGTTGAGTTCAAGCTTTGATACTTCACCCTCATAAAACACCCTGTCGGGACTGATTATCTGTAGTTTAAACCCGTTTTCAGACATATCATACCCTCGCTAATACGTCATCTATGCTTCCGGCATTAAGGAAATGACCCTCGGGTATATCGTCATGCTTACCCGCAAGTATCTCTGCAAAGCCCTGAATGGTATCCTTGATCTGTACATAACGTCCGTCATGACCGGTAAACTGCTCAGCCACAAAGAAGGGCTGTGACAGGAACCTCTGTACCTTTCTGGCTCTGGAAACCACCAGCTTATCAGTCTCTGAAAGCTCATCCATACCAAGGATGGCGATGATATCCTGGAGTTCCTTATAGCGCTGGAGTATCTCCTGCACTCCTCTGGCCACCCTGTAATGCTCCTCACCTACGACTCTGGGATCCAGTATCCTGGAGGTCGACTCCAGAGGATCCACCGCGGGATAGATACCCAGCTCCACTATGGATCTGGAAAGCACCGTGGTGGCGTCCAGATGGGCAAATGTGGTGGCAGGCGCGGGGTCTGTAAGGTCATCCGCAGGCACGTATACAGCCTGAACGGAAGTGATGGAACCGTTCTTCGTGGAAGTGATACGCTCCTGAAGCGCACCCATCTCTGTCTGCAATGTAGGCTGATAACCAACGGCCGAGGGCACACGTCCCAGAAGTGCCGAAACCTCGGATCCTGCCTGTGTAAATCTGAATATATTGTCAATGAAAAGGAGCACATCCTTTCCACCCTTGTCACGGAAATACTCGGCCATGGTAAGTCCCGAAAGTCCCACTCTCATTCTCGCTCCGGGGGGCTCATTCATCTGACCGAACACCATGGTGGTCTTATCTATAACGCCGGATTCCTTCATCTCGTAATAAAGGTCGTTACCCTCACGGGTACGCTCTCCTACGCCGGTAAATACGGAATATCCGCCGTGCTCCGTCGCTATATTACGGATAAGCTCCTGAATGAGCACCGTCTTTCCCACGCCGGCACCGCCGAAGAGTCCGATCTTTCCACCCTTCTGATAGGGGCAAAGCAGATCCACCACCTTGATACCGGTCTCCAGAAGCTCGGTATTCGTGGACTGTTCCTCAAACTCAGGCGCCTTCCTGTGTATGGGCATATACTCCACGCCCTCGGGAGCGGGCTTATTGTCTATGGGCTGTCCCAGCACGTTAAACATACGGCCCAGGGTCTTCTCTCCTACGGGTACTGAAATGGGAGCACCTGTGGCGTTTGCCGCCATGCCCCTCACCATTCCGTCCGTGGAGCCCATGGCTATGCATCGCACGATATCGTCTCCCAGATGCTGGGAAACCTCTACCACCAGGGTAGATCCGTCATTCATAGGTATCTCTATTGCCTCATTTATTTCGGGAAGGTTACCACCGCCAAATTTGATATCTACTACCGCACCTATTATCTGGGTGACCTTACCCGGATTTCTTTGAGCCATAGTTATCTCCTTTCATGTTCTATGTTATACCAACTATGATATTTCTTATCATAGTGTTCATCATCCTGAAGGACGCTCATTTCCTGTTATGAAATCGCCTCAGCACCGGCGATGATCTCGGTAAGCTCCTGTGTGATGGAACCCTGACGCGCCCTGTTATACTGGAGCGACAGACTCTGGATCATATCCTCTGCATTATTGGTCGCATTGTCCATGGCCTGCATACGCGCACCGTTCTCACTGGCTATGGACTGGGTCAGGGCGCCAAAGATCATACTGCTGACATACTTTGGAATGATAAGCCCCAGCGCTTCCTCATCAGAGGGCTCATAATTCATGGGAGCCACACCTGAACTGCCCTTCGCGCTGTCAGAACCCTGATCCGAAGCTCCCGCTGCAAGCATTTCCGCTTCCGACTCACCCATATGGGCAGCCTCATCCGACACGGGAAGAACCCTCATCAGCGTAGGAATATGGGTCACCGTATTTTTAAACTCGGTATAAGCCACATATATCTCACCGATCTCGCCTTTAGCATATTTATCCAAAAGCAGCTCGCTCACCCTCTGTGCATCGGTATAAAGCGGTTCTTCTATGATATCCGGTTCGCTTGCCATAATGGTATAACCATAACGGTTAAGAGCATCCCTGCCCTTATTGCCTATGGCATACACCAACACATCCTCTTTTTTCCAGTCTGCGGTGGCTTCATTTCTGGTGATCAGCTTTATCACGTTCGAATTAAAGCCTCCTGCCAGTCCCCTGTTAGAACTGATCATTACCACAGCCTTTTTCGAAGAAGCGTTCTCCTGCAGCAGCGGATGTATTATATTTTTTGATCGCTCAAGTATGGAGGATACGGTCTTTTGCATGGCCTTGAAATATGCCCTGGACCGCTCCGCCCTGGTCTTGGACCTCTGCAGACGTACCGTGGATACCAGTTTCATGGCCTTGGTTATCTGCTGGGTGTTCTGAATACTTGTGCGTCTGCGCTTAATGTCTCTCATGGAAGCCATAAGATGACGCCTCCTTTTCTGCTACCGATCACTTAAGAAAATCTGCCTTAAACTCTTCTATGGCCTTCTTAAGCGTACTTCCCGTCTCATCGGAGATCACTTTACTCTCCTTGATGGCTGTGGGTATCTCCGGATACTTTGTATCTATGAATTCAAAGAATTCCGACTCAAATCTCATGATATCAGCCACCGGCACGTCCAGCAGATACTTATTTACTGCCGTAAATATGATCATTACCTGATACTCTACGGGCATGGGCTTATACTGGGGCTGCTTCAGGATCTCCTTGATCCTCTCGCCCTGTGCCAGTCTCTGCTTGGTATCATCATCAAGCTCGGAACCGAACTGAGCAAAGGAAGCCAGCTCACGATACTGCGCCAGATCCACACGAATGGGTGACGCGATGCTCTTCATGGCCTTGATCTGTGCGGCGCCACCTACACGGGACACGGAAAGTCCTGCATTTACCGCAGGTCTGAAACCGGAGTTGAACATCTCTGTCTCCAGATAGATCTGACCGTCGGTTATGGATATAACGTTGGTAGGAATATATGCGGACACATCACCCGCCTGGGTCTCTATGATAGGCAGGGCAGTAAGTGAACCTCCGCCATATTCCTCGCTCATCCTGGCCGCTCTCTCCAGAAGCCTCGAATGCAGATAGAATACATCACCGGGGTAAGCCTCACGTCCCGGGGGACGACGAAGCAGCAGTGAAAGCGTACGGTATGCCGTAGCATGCTTGGACAGATCGTCATAGATCACCAGCACGTCTTCACCGTTTTCCATCCACTCCTCGCCTATGGCGCAGCCGGAATAAGGAGCTATATACTGCAAGGGTGCCAGCTCCGAAGCGGTGGCTGCAACCACGGTGGTATATGACATGGCGCCATACTCCTCCAGGCTCTTCACTATGGAAGCCACGGTGGAAGCCTTCTGGCCGATAGCCACGTATATACACTTTACTCCCTGGCCCTTCTGATTGATTATGGTGTCGATGGCTATGGCAGTCTTACCGGTCTGCCTGTCACCGATTATAAGCTCTCTTTGTCCTCTTCCTATGGGGACCATGGCGTCTATAGCCTTGATACCTGTCTGGAGAGGCGTATCCACGGACTTACGGGTGATAACGCCCGAAGCCACTCTTTCTATCTTACGGAACTTATCTGTCTGGATGGGTCCCTTGCCGTCTATGGGCTGTCCCAGGGAATTGACCACACGTCCGATCAGAGCATCGCCCACAGGCACCTCTACCACACGTCCGGTAGCCTTGACCGTATCGCCCTCACTGATACTCTTGTTATCACCCAGCAGAACGACACCGACGTTATCCTCCTCGAGGTTAAGCACCATGCCGTATACTTCTCCCGGAAATTCCAAAAGCTCATTCATCATGGCCTTTTCAAGCCCGTGAACACGGGCTATTCCGTCAGCCACCTGAATGACCGTACCCACATCCGAAACTTCAAGCTGCGCAGAATATCTTTTGATCTGTTCTTTTATCACTGAACTGATTTCTTCAGGTCTGAGATTCATGAAAATTACGCACCTTTCTTCATTTCTTTCTTTAAAGTGTTAAGTCGCATTTTAATGCTGCCATCCACGACCCTGTCACCGACTCTCACGGTGATGCCGCCGATGAGCGATGCATCCGTTACATACTCTATCTCCATCTCCTTATAGCCGGTGGTGGAGAGAAGCTTTTCCCTGATGCTGTCCTTTTGCGAAGCCGTCAGTTCCATGGCCGAAGTGACCATGGCCGAACCGATCCCGTTCAGCTGATTCACCTGCTCCTCAAAGTAGGCAAGTATCTCGTCAGCCTTTTCGAATCGCTCTTTCTGTACCAGGATCACCAGAAAGCCCAGCAGCTCATCACTGATGCTTCCCTTGAGGGAATCCTCGATAAGCTTCTGCTTTTCCTCCATGATGATGCCGGGATGCTTCATAAAACGCATCAAATCATTATCATCAGACAGAACCTGACGTATCACCCTGACTTCATCATAAAGTTCTTTTGTTTTTTTGTTCTCACAGGCCAGCTCAAAAAGTGCCTGGCCGTATGTCCGGGTGATCAGCTTAGCCATGTGCTCTCTCCCATTTCTCTAAGCGTCTCCTCCACAAGAGAGTTCTGGATATTGACATCTATGGCTCCCTGAACAGCCTTTCCTGCCATGAGGGAAGCTATGTCTATCATCTGCTGCTTCACTTCGTCTGCCGCCTTTTCTTTCTCCAGCTCAGCTTCTTTTCTGGCCTGGGCTATGATGCGGTCAGCCTCGGCTTTAGCCTCTTCATTTACTCTCTTCTGGCCCTCTACAGCCTTATGGCGGGCCTCGGCGAGGATGCGCTCAGCCTCTTTTTCGATATCCTTAAGCTTACTCTCATATTCAGCCTTAAGCGCTGCAGCCTCTTCACTGTTTTTACGGGCATCCTCCAGATCTCCCGCTATCCTGTCACGGCGGTTCTTCAAAAATTCACGGACCGGGTTGAACAGCAGATTGGACGCCACCATCACCAGAACGAAGACTGCGATGAGCGTAAGGCAGGAATCGCTTATAAGCTGGATATCCAGATTAAATAATCGTTCCACGACCTATCCTCCTTTTATTGCATTGACACGACAAAAGGATGTGCGTCAGTCGTTCAGCAAAGGCTTTACGAAAAGCAGTAACATGGCGATGAGCAGACCGTAAAGACCCGTGGTCTCGGCAACCGCCTGTCCCAAAAGCATGGTAGATGTGATCTCTCCCTTGGCTCCGGGATTACGTCCCACTGCAGAAGCTGCATAACCGGCAGCGATACCCTGACCTACACCGGGTCCTATACCGGCGATAACGGCAAGTCCCGCACCTATGGCTGAGCAAGCCTTAATGAGATCTGCTCCCGAAATTCCTGTACTTCCATCCATGTGATTGTCCTCCTTAAGATTTAATAATATATCCTGTAACCCGTAAATTGTAAGAATCTACTGAATGTATAGGTTACGCTTCTTCCAACCCGTCGCCGATGGCATCCGTGACATATGTCATAGTCAGCATACAGAATACATATGTCTGGATAGCTCCGGAAAACAGGTCAAAATATACATGTAAAACTGCGGGCCAGGCATAGGCCACCATACTCAAAAGGCCGTACACCAGAGCCATCATGACCGTGCCCGAGAGCACGTTTGCAAAAAGACGAAGGGAAAGGGATATGGGCACCGCCACATCTCCGATTATGTTTATGGGAGCCCAGAAAGGCCAGGGCTCGCACAATCCCTTTATAAAGCCCGAAAGCTTCTGATATTTCAGTTTGTTAAAGAGTATCAGACAGAAGGTGATTACGCCCAGAGGCAAAGTCACGCCATAATCCGCTGTGGGCGGACGCAGTCCGAAAAGTCCCGAGATATTGCTTATGAAGATAAAAATGAAAAGCGTACCGATGTAATTCGCAAATTTGCCCGCGGCCTTACCCATGGAGGATGAAACCATGCCATCCAGCAGTTCCACCACCAGCTCCACTATATTCTGGAATCTACCGGGCACATCCTGCGCCTTTTTGATACAGATATTGGCAGCCACGCAAAATCCGATGATCACCAGCATGACTATCAGAAGGCAGACATGCGTAGTGGTGATCCACACCTCATGTCCGAAAAAATTATAAGTAAATATACCCTTGATCATGAAACCGAGGTCATCGGTTCCCGTCAATAATACAGTATTACCCATACTTTAAGCTCCTTATAACCGACCACTTTCGACGGTCTTTTCACTCCGAAATAGCGCCTTTCGACCATTCACGACGATCATCTGTATATGGATCACATCACCTGACCGTCTGAATATTCATTCTGTCTTTCCATCCGGGTCGTGGTCCGTAACCATATTTTCCGACCCTCTTCCTGCCTGTAGATCCGATGACCGGAACAGTCCGGCTATCCTGTGTACCAACGGCTGAATATACGCCCCGAACTTAAGCATCATGATACCCGGCACATATGCCGTGGCATATATCAGCATATTCTCATCAAAAAACTTCCTGATATAAAGATATATCAGCACCATCACCGTAAGGGCCACTGTATATCTGATAATGACATGCAGACGCATCCTGGCGACGGCGGCACTTTCGTTTAACGCAAATGCCTCTCTCATGCCGAGGCACATGTGCACCGCCCAGATGACGGCCACCATAACTCCCAGCCACCAGCACACCGATGCATACGCCATTCCCTCTGCGCCCCTGCTCCTGAGCAGAAAGAAAATCCCCGCCTGACCGATGAACGCCCAAAACACTATACCGATGATAAGCTCCTTAAGAGTATCAAACTCAGTGTTTTCTTTTCCTTGTGTCTGAGCCATATATATCCTTTGACATGATGAATATATTACGGAAGCCCGCTGCGGCTCCCAAAAAGAAAAGGATGATCACAATGAAAGAAGTGTGAAAAAACTGATCCGCCTTTATCCCGATAAAAACGCAAATGACTATGGGCACCACCATGTTGATGCCGAACTGACTTACCATTGTAAGTGCCTTAAGTACGCTTTTATTATCCTTATTCATACGTCATTCCAGATTCAAAGTACCGTTTCCTATTATAAAGGTTTTTACAATATAAGTCTATACTTTTTTGTCCACTTTGATATTTTTTTGACATGACAGAGCAAGAGCCATTACCACAAATACCACGGGAGTGGAAATGGGCTGGGGAGAACACAGAAGCCCCTGGATCATGTAGCCGAAAACACCGGCCGAAGCTGCTATGATAAAGATACCGGCACGCGGGTCGATTTTTTTACCGGAAATATCATCTGCTTTTGATACAACTGCGGATGCGCCCTTCAAAAGACTTACCAGTGCTGCGATCATGAACCCGAAATATCCGATGACTCCCGCAAGGCCCATACTGGCCAGGGTCTGGAAAAATTCGGAGTGGGCATCAGCCAGATATGCTCCCATCTTTTCCATGATCTGCTCATGGAAATATGTGTGATAAGGCTCGATCAAAAGGTCCGGGCCGTAGCCGAAAAGCTTTTGGAAAAGATTGTAATGCTGCAGATACATGATCATGGTGCGCTTCCATGTAAAGCCCCTCGATGATCCCCACAGATCGGAAAACCGAAGATATGTCTCCCAGCGCCCCAGATCCTTTGCGGTATCCACAGCTGAAAAATATATGAACACAGCCATGATCAACACAAAAAGGGCTGCAAACATTCCGTATAACACATTCCTGATCTTTTTAAGATCCGCATCTTTTTTCTTTTTACCAAGTATGAAAAGCGCTATGAACAAGCCCCAGCAGACTATGACCCCCGCTCTGTTCACCGCAGATTTAGATATGAAGGCAGGCAGTGTATCCAGCGCATCCTTCACTGTGGCCGCAAAGCTGTCATCCATGCTGCCGACAATGGCGGCACTTGTAAAAAACAGCGCCATAGCCAGAAAGAAACGGGTCAGCCTTTTTATATTTACAAAGGAAAACCACAAAAGCACAAGAAAAGCGGCCAGAACGCCCAGTATACCGGCGTCGCCGTTTGCCGCAATGAGTCCCATAAAACTCACGATCATGATAAGTCCGAGCATCAGGGATTCATCCATGCTGTCAGAGAAGATAAAAAATGCCGTACTAACCGGTACGAACACGGCAAAATATCCCGACAGGACATTTATGTTTCCCATGGTGGAGCAGAACATCCAGTACTGCTTAGGATCGAGGTTCACGTACATGCTCAGAGGATCCACCATAAAATGATTCAAAAGTGCGAGAAAGAAGACAATGAAATTACACCACAAAAATACATGCTTTACCAGATTATCAAAACGGACGTATGCAGCGATCACCACAAGCGCTGCCACCAGAGTGAGATAAAAAAAGGTGCCGGACAGTTTTCCGATACTGCCGAAAAAGCTTTCTTTTGACAATCCGATAGAGAATGTGCCCAGCCAGGATATCATAAGGGCCGCAAAAAAGAACAAAAGAAACCTTCCGTAAAATGGCATGGTTTTTAATGCCATGATATCAGACTTTTTACCGGACTTTACAGCGGTTACGATCTGACAACCCGTTATCAGCACAAGTGCGGTCATAGTAGGTATCATAAAGAAATACCACTTGGACTCCATGATGTTTATATAATTATCCGTATAAAACAAAGGAAACACCCCGAGCATCAGGAGTAGATACACATATGCGATCCACTGAGCCGGAGTGCGTTTTACACTTTCCTGTTTTTTATTTTTTTTATTTTTACTCATCAGCTGCTACTTCATGCATTATCGTCGGTCATACATATAAATCACGATATCTCTCTGCTACCAGACCTTCCAGGGTGCATTGCCGCTCTTCCACATATCCTCCAGGCGTTTTAACTCTCTGGCCGTATCCATGCACTGCCAGAAACCGCCGTGGGAATAAGCAGCCAGCTGGTCCTCACCTGCAAGCTTCGGAAGTACATCCTTTTCAAAGACACAATCATCTCCGGTGATATACCGGAAAACCTCAGGCTCCATCACCATGAATCCGCCGTTTATGCAGGCAGAATCCGTCTCATTTTTCTCCCTGAAGGCGTTTACGCTTCCATCCTCACGTATGTCTATGACTCCGAATCTCTGATCCACATTGATGGCTGTTATGGTCCCCTTTTTGCCCGATTTCCTATGAAAATTCAAAACATCGTCGGGATTCACATCGCTGACCGCATCTCCATAGGTAAGGAAAAACGACTCATCACCCACATACTTTTCGATGCGCCCTATCCTGCCTCCGGTCATGGTATTAAGCCCGGTGTCCACCAGGGTCACCTTCCAGGGATCGGTCACATTATTATGGACGGTCATGCGGTTATTATCCGTAAAATCAAAGGTGACATCACAGTTATACAGATAATAATCCGCAAACCACTCCTTTATCATGTGCTGCTTATAACCGCAGCAGATGATAAAGTCGTTATGTCCGTAATGTGAATACAATTTCATTATGTGCCAGAGGATGGGCTTTTCGCCTATCTCTATCATGGGCTTGGGGCGAAGATGGCTCTCCTCGCTTATCCTGGTGCCGAAGCCTCCGGCTAAGATCACAGTCTTCATATTATACGTCACATTAAGATTCTTCGTCACTTCGTTCCTCAGAATGACAAGAGATGTCATCCTGAAGCTTTAGCCAGACGCATATCACACCATGAAATGGTGTGATGCCGCCCCGACGAGGGGTTGCGAAGCAACAGGAAGGATCTTTTTTCATAAAACAACTTACACTATCGTCAGATATTATCAAAAATCCGGTCATTTGTCTATACCGAGGCGTAGTCCTTTGCCTCTTCCTGTCCGTTCATGACGCGCAGACCGCCCTGTGCCAGAGCCAGGAGCTCATCCTCTCCGGGATATACGGTAAAGGGTGCGATCCACTCGCATGCTTCCTTAAGTCCTGCTACCACTTCCTTATCATAGGCGATACCGCCGGTGACGATGATCTGATCAACCTTACCTTTGAGCACGCAGGCCATGGAGCCTATATCCTTGGCCACCTGTCTGATAAAGGCGCGCTTTATGGTGGCAGCCTTCTCATCGGTCTCGGCCATCTTTGTCACTTCCCTCATATCATTTGTGCCAAGGTATGCATTGAAGCCACCGTTTCCCACCAGCATCTTCATCACCTGACCCTGATCATACTTACCGGAAAAGCAAAGTCTCACCAGGGCACCCACAGGCACAGCCCCCGCTCTCTCGGGAGAGAAAGCTCCGTCACCGTCCAGGGCGTTAAATATGTCTATAACCTTGCCGTTTTTGTGAGGTCCCACAGACACTCCGCCGCCCATATGGACCACGATCAGATCCAGATCCTCATATTTTTTACCGATTTCCCTGGCATATCTGCGGGCCACAGCCTTCTGATTGAGAGCGTGGAACACCGATATCCTGGGCAGCTCGGGATTACCGGAATATCTGGACTCTTCCTCCATCTCATCCACCACGGTGGGATCTACTATGAACGAAGGCACTCCGATGGAATCGCCTATATCCCTGGCCAGTATACCTCCCAGGTTCGAAGCGTGCTGTCCTGAAAAACCGATCCGCAGGTCATGTATCAGTTCGTCAGTAGTCTTATATGTACCGCCGGGCACGGGCTTTAACATACCGCCCCTTCCCACGATCATGTTGAAGGAATTGATATCTACATTCTTTTCCTTCAAAAAGTCAAGGATTATCTTTTTTCTGAATTCCACCTGGTCCACGATGAGATTAAAGGGCTTAAGCTCCTCGGTTGAGTGACGCAAAGTCTCCTCAAATATCAGATTCTCATCTTCGAATACGCCCAGCTTTGTGGATGTGGAGCCGGGATTGATTATCAAACTCTTTATCATATCTTCTCCTTCCAAACAGATTCATTAATCAATATGCCTGCTCTATCAGGATTCTTCATTTCTTCGCTGCGGCAACTACTGCAGCCAATGCAATGGAATTAACCTTGGTCTCGGTGGAATCGGAACGCGAGGTCAGTATGGCGGGAGCCGAGGTTCCGGCCAGGATGCATCCGTTCTTAAACTTCGTGGTATGTACCAGGAATTTGTATGCGATATTGCCTGCATGGATATCGGGGAAGAGGATCACATCCGCATCGCCCACGATCTTTCTGTCAGTAGCGCCCTTATGCTTTGCGGCCTCGGGGAAAATAGCCAGATCCACTGACAAAGGACCGTCCACGATACATCCGGTGATCTCGCCGTCTTCATTCATCTTTGTAAGCTCTGCAGCCTCGACCGTAGCGGGCATCTTTTCATTTACCACCTCTACCGCAGCCACGGGAGCCACCTTGGGATTCTCTATGCCGCAGGCGTGAGCCACGTTGACCGCATTATTTATGAGGCTTACCTTATCCTCCAGAGTGGGATAGGGCACAAAAGCCACGTCAGTCAGGAACAGAAGCTGCTCTATTCCTTCTATCTCAAAAACAGCCACATGGGAAAGAGGCTTTCCGGTACGCAGGCCCACCTCTTTGTCCAGTATGCTCTTCAAAAAGCTCTTTGTATCAAGAAGTCCCTTCATGTAGATGTCAGCCTTGCCGTCATGCACCAGCTTTACCGCTGCGAGGGCTGCCTCCATGGGCTCCTTTACATCTATCACTTCGTATTCACTGAGGTCCATGCCGATATCCTTTGCTATGGCGGATATCTTGTCTGCATCACCTGTCATCACCACATCTACTATTCCTCTGTCATGAGCCTGCTTTGCAGCCTCCATAACAAAGCTGTCCTGGGCGTTTCCTATTGCCAGTTTCTTTTTTCCTACTTCTCTGACCTTTGCAAGCAGGTCATCAAAACCTTTGCTCATTATTTTACTCCTTAATCAAAAAATAAAGGACCATGTCACTTAAGGTCACGGATCACAGCCCTGATACGCTTTCAAAACCGTGATCCATGCCAAAATGACATAGCCTTATAAATTTACGCTTCCTTTGCGGCCAGTTCAGCCTTAAGTCTGGCGGTAAGTGCGGGAACCACCTTGTTGAGATCACCCACGATACCGTAGTCAGCCACGTCGAAAATGGGAGCATCCTCATCCTTATTGATGGCGATGATGACATCGGACTCTTCCATACCCGCCACATGCTGAATAGCGCCTGAGATACCGATGGCAAAATATACATTGGGACGTACCGTCTTACCGGTCTGTCCTACCTGCATATCCTTAGGCTTCCAGCCTGAATCAACTACCGCACGTGAGCAGCTGACCATGCCGCCTACTACCTCAGCCAGTTCCTCGAGGATCTTGAAGTTCTCGGGGGAACCCACTCCACGGCCGCCGGATACCAGGATCTTTGCGTCCATGATATCTCCGATATTTGAAAGAGCCTTGACTACTTCCTTGATCTCCACATACTTATCATTTACTTCGAAGCCGGGATTATACTCGATAATCTCAGCCTTTACGCCCTTGACGGGATCGATCTTCTGCATTACGCCGGGACGTACAGTAGCCATCTGGGGACGATTGTTGGGGCAGGCGATGGTAGCGATGGTATTGCCACCGAATGCAGGTCTGGTCATAAGCAGCTGATTATGCTTCTGCTCCTGGCCGGGGATGGGATTCAGAGGGAAATCTCCGATATCCAGTACCGTACAGTCTGCCGTAAGACCGGTAGCCACTCTTGCGGAAACCGTAGGTCCCAGATCCCTTCCGATGGCGGTTGCACCCACCAGCATGATCTCGGGCTTAAATTCATTTATCACTGAGGAAAGGGCATGTGCATAAGGCTCGGTCCTGTAAACCTCCAGCTCCTTATCATCAACCACTATCACTCTGTCTGCGCCATACTCTGCAAGAGAGTCAGCCAGATTCTTTACATTGTATCCGATCAGCACTGCAGTAACCTGTGTCTCAAGCGGTGCTGCCAGTTCTTTGGCCTTTCCCAGAAGCTCATAAGCTATACCGGAGACTTTGTTGTCCACCTGCTGGGCAAAGACAAATACACCCTTATATTCTTCTATATTCTGCATTTTATCGAACCTCCCTATCAAATAACTATATGCTTTTCTTTCATCTTGCCGACAATATACTCTACAGCATCCTCGGGTGACTCGGGCACTACCTTTTCTCCGGCGCCCTTACGTACCTTATCAGAAGCCTTTGCTATCTTTGTGGGAGATCCAGCAAGACCCAGGTTGCAGTCCTCCACATCCTTAAGATCTGCTCTGCCCCAGGTGGTTATCTCGGCTGCACATGCGTCAAAGATTCCGCCGGGAGTCATATATCTGGGATCGTTAAGCTCGGAAAGAGCTGTTATCAGACAAGGCATCTTGGCTGTGAGCACATGATATCTGTCATCATAAAGCCTTTCTACCGTAACTGTCTTTGCCGCCTCATCCACTTCGATTTTCTGTGCGTATGAGATTACGGGAAGACCCAGATGCTCAGCGATCTGAGGACCTACCTGAGCGGTATCGCCGTCGATGGCCTGACGTCCCGTTATGATGAGATCATAATCGATATTTCTCAAAGCACCGGCTATTGTAGTGGAGGTAGCCCAGGTATCTGCGCCGCCCAGCACTCTGTCCGTTACCAGTACGCCATCATCTGCACCCATGGCGATAGCCTCTCTCAAAACATCGGCTGCCTTGGGCAGACCCATGGTAAGTACCGTAACCTTAGCTCCTGTCTTATCCTTTATACGAAGCGCTGCCTCCAGACCTGCCTTGTCATCGGGGTTCATGATGGCAAGCATGGCCGCACGGTCCAGTGTTCCGTCGGGATTGAATTTTACTCCGCCCTTTGTATCGGGCACCTGCTTAATACAAACTACTATATTCACTGTATGCCTCCTTACTTTAACAGACCTGCTGAAATGACCATGCGCTGAACCTCTGATGTACCCTCGTAGATCTCGGTTATCTTTGCGTCTCTCATCATGCGCTCCACATCATACTCTTTGATATATCCGTAACCGCCGTGCAGCTGTACTGCCTTGGTAGTCACTTCCATCGCTATCTCGGCAGCGGCAAGCTTTGCCATGGCTGCCTCCATGGAATAGGATATCTTGTTGTTCTTCTGATACTCATCCTTTTTAAGAGCTGCCTTGTATACCAGAAGCTTTGCAGCCTCTACCTTTGTGGCCATATCAGCCAGCTGGAACTGGGTATTCTGGAAGGCACCGATGGCACGTCCGAACTGCTTTCTTTCCTTTACGTAATTGATGGTGGTCTCAAGCGCACCCTCTGCAAGTCCCAAAGCCTGGGCAGCGATACCGATACGTCCGCCGTCCAGAGTATGCATTGCTATGTTAAAGCCCTTGCCTCTCTGTCCCAGAAGGTTCTCCTTGGGGATACGGCAATCGGTGAATATGAGCTCATAGGTGGATGATCCACAAATACCCATCTTGTTTTCCTTTGTACCAAAGGTAAATCCGGGAGTACCCTTTTCCACTATGAAAGCGGAGATCTCCTTGAGCATCTTTCCTCTCTTTTCAACCTTGCCTGTCACGGCAAAGATAACATATACGTCAGCTTCCTTGCCGTTGGTGATGAAGCACTTTGAACCGTTGAGAACCCACTCGTCTCCATCCTCTACAGCCTTGGTCTGCTGACCCTGGGCATCCGTTCCTGCTCCGGGCTCGGTAAGACCGAAAGCACCCAGCTTCTCACCCTTTGCCAGGGGAACCAAAAATTTCTGCTTCTGCTCTTCGGTACCATAGGTAGCTATGGGATCGCAGCAAAGAGAAGTATGTGCGGAAACGATAACGCCTGTAGTACCGCAAACCTTTGAAAGCTCCTCCACACACATCACATAGGTAAGCACATCGCAGCCCTGTCCGCCGTACTCTTTTGAGATCGGTATGCCAAGGAAGCCATAGCGTGCCATCTTATCAACTGTCTCTCTGGGAAATCTGTGCTGCTCGTCGATCTCCTGAGCCAGAGGCTTTGCCTCGTTTTCAGCGAACTCTTTGAAGAGCTGTCTCGCCATCTCATGCTTTTTTTCCAGATTAAAATCCATCTCTTTATCTTCCTCCTATCTCATCTCTTTCGCATCAAGCCTTGTCAACAGGTGTCTTGGTGCGATCCTCATTATATACATAGAATCCCTTGCCGCTCTTTACGCCCAGGTTGCCGCCTCTTACCATCTTGCGAAGCAGAGGACATGCCCTGTACTTGGAATCTCCGGTCTCATTATAGAGAACATCCATGATGGCAAGGCAGATATCCAGTCCGACAAAATCGCCCAGCTCCAGGGGTCCCATGGGATGGTTTGCGCCAAGCTTCATGGCGGAATCGATTCCCTCTATATCGGATACGCCCTCCATCTTTATGAAGGCAGCCTCGTTTATCATGGGGATGAGGATGCGGTTTACCACAAAGCCCGCTGCCTCGTTTACCTGTACGGGAGTCTTGCCGATCTCCTTTGATATCTCTATTATCCTGTCGACTGTCGACTGGGGTGTGTTAACTCCTGCAATGACCTCGATGAGCTTCATCCTGTCGGCGGGGTTAAAGAAATGCATTCCTGCCACGGGACGGCTGATACCGTTGCCGATCTCCGTGATGGAAAGTGATGATGTGTTAGAAGCAAATACACAGTCAGCCTTACATATCTTATCAAGCTCTGAGAATGTGGTCTTCTTTACTTCCATATTCTCAAAAGCTGCTTCCACGATGAGATCGCAGTCTGCGCACAGATCTTCCTTAAGTCCGGGAGTGATTTTTGCCACAATGGCATCTGCAGTCTCCTGTGTCATCTTTTCCTTTGCCACTAACTTGGCATAGCCCTTGGCGATCTTGTCCTTGCCGCCCTCAGCCCACTCCTGCTTGATATCGCAGAGCATTACTTCATAACCTTCTGTCTGGGCAAAAGCCTTTGCGATGCCCTGTCCCATGGTACCTGCACCAATTACTCCTACTTTCATTTTTTCCTCCTGATCTATAAATAAATTACAGTTCTTTGATTAACTATTTAGGATTCTTCCTGCTGCTCAAAATGACAAACCATATTGTTCTCTTATACTGTCATTCTTTACTTGTTCTCAAAAGGTACGACCTTAAGTTTCTTTTCCTTATCCTTCTCCAGGAAATTAGCCATTGCCGCGCCCTGATCCTTTGTCTCAAAGCAGCTTCCGAAAAGCTTCTCTTCTATGACGATGGCTGCGTCCATATCCACCTGAAGACCGTCATTTATAGCCTTCTTGGATGCTCTCACCGCGATGGGAGCCTGCTTTGCTATGCCTGCTGCCATCTTCTGGGCTGCCGCCAGGACCGCATCCTTTGATGATGCGCCTTCCTCGGGCTTTATCACATCATTTACCAGGCCGACTCTGTAGGCTTCTTCAGCCTTGATATTGCGCGCTGTGTAGATGAGCTGCTTTGCCATGCCTGCACCTATGAGTCTTGCCAGTCTCTGTGTACCGCCAAAACCGGGGGTGATGCCCAGACCAACTTCGGGCTGTCCGAAAACTGCGGTATCGGAAGCGAGCCGAATGTCACAGCTCATAGCTATCTCGCAGCCACCGCCCAGTGCAAAGCCGTTCACTGCGGCTATCACAGGGATGGGGAAGGTCTCCAGCTTCCTGAAGACGTCGTTTCCTTTCTTACCGAAGGCTTCTGCCTCTGCCTTGGTGAGGCTACTCATCTCTGCTATGTCAGCGCCTGCCACGAAGGCTTTCTCGCCTGCTCCGGTAAGGACCAGGCAGCGGATCTCATTGAGATCCACGGCGTCAAGGGTAGCACTGAGTTCGTCTAAAACCTGTGAGTTGAGGGCGTTCAGGGCCTTCTCACGGTTTATCGTTATTGTTCCGACTTTGTCGGATACCTCGTATAAGATATATTCCATGCGTAATTCTCCTTATAGATCCGCTTTCGGTGTCTGCTCAGGTTTTCTGACACGGCTCAGACCATACTAAACTCAAACTGCGCCTCATAAAAAGCCCTCGCCCCGTTACCGAAAATCGGAATCGGTTTATACTATTTTAAAGGTTGTGCACGATTTTCTCCCTTGCGAGGGCTAATCGGCTTGTTTTCGTTAAGTAGGTCTGGCTTTATTGTGTCAGCAAAACCTGCCAGCCCACCTCAAGCTGAAGATTCTTAGTCTCTCTCTACGATAGTCGCGCAGCCCATGCCGCCGCCGATACAAAGGGTAGCCAGACCCTTCTTCGCATCTTTCTTTTCCATCTCATGGAGCAGGGTTACCAGGATACGGCAACCTGATGCGCCTACGGGATGCCCCAATGCGATGGCGCCGCCGTTGGGGTTGAGCTGCTCATCGGTAAAGCCCAGTTCTTTCTGTACTGCTATGGACTGTGCGGCAAAGGCTTCGTTTGCCTCGATTATGTCGAAATCTTCGATCTTATAGCCGGCCTTGTCCATTACCTTCTTGGTAGCCACTACGGGGCCGATGCCCATGATAGCGGGATCGCATCCGCCCAGGGCTCCTGCCACGAATGTAGCCATAGGCTTTACACCCAGTTCCTTAGCCTTTTCTTCGCTCATTACGACTACTGCAGCTGCACCGTCATTGATACCTGATGCATTACCTGCGGTAACGAGTCCGTCGGGCTTAAATGCGGGACGAAGCTTGGCTATGCTGTCCGCCGTAGTGCCGGGACGGGGTCCTTCATCTGTATCGAAGATGACTGTTTCCTTCTTTTTCTTTACTTCTACGGGTACGATCTCATCCTTGAATGCGCCTGATTCGATGGCTGCCACTGCCTTCTGCTGAGACTTGGCTGCAAACTCATCCAGCTCGCGTCTGGTGATGCCCCACTTCTCACAGATGTTCTCAGCGGTGATACCCATGTGATAATCATTGAACGCATCCCACAGAGCGTCGTTTACCATGGTATCCACGATGGTGTTATTGTTCATTCTGTATCCGAAACGCGCCTGCTTCAGTGCATAAGGTGCCATGGACATATTCTCCATACCGCCTGCTACTACGATATCAGCATCGCCGCACTGGATCATCTGGGCAGCCATATTTACGCAATTAAGGCCTGATCCACAGACTACGTTTACCGTAACCGCAGGGGTCTCTACGGGGATTCCCGCATTGACGGATGCCTGACGAGCCACATTCTGTCCCAGACCTGCCTGAATCACGCAGCCCATGTACACATGGTCTACCTTGTCAGCCGGAACATTTGCTCTTTTTAACGCTTCCTTGATCACGATGGTACCCAGTACAGGTGCGGGTGTAGTTGAAAGTCCGCCTCCCATGGTACCTATGGCTGTACGCACAGCGCCTGCTAAAACGATTTTCTTTGACATCTCTTCCCTCCGTTCGAGTGTGCTGTTAAAAATTTGTCATTTGTGATTGTATCACAGCATTTTTCATTTGGCAATAAGGATTCTGTCAAATATTTGACAATTATTGTATTAAAATAAGTACAATCTCTTAACATCCTGCAGGCAAAAAACACTTGGTTATATGTAAAGGGCGGTTGGTTATTGTTAAAACTAACGGATTTTGATATAATGTATCCATAAATCCGTTTCGGGGGCATAAACCCCGACGACGTGTTATCGAAAGGAGACAGGCTTATGAAATTTGTGATCGTTGGTAAAAATATTGACGTTACACCGGGGCTTAAGTCGGCAGTACAGGAAAAGATCGGTAAGCTGGAAAAATATTTCACTCCCGATACCGAGGTGCATGTTACTTTAAGTGTGGAAAAGGACAGACAAAAGATAGAGGTGACCATTCCCGTTAAGGGAACCATCATACGAAGCGAAAATGTCAGCAATGACATGTACGTATCCATCGATCTCGTGGAGGAGATCATAGAGCGCCAGATGAAAAAGTATAAGAATAAGATCATCGAGCGCTCCCAGGGAGGCGGAGACGGCGGCAGCTTAAAGACAGCCTTCCTCGAGGAAGAGGTGGATGAGGAAGAGGAAGTTAATATCGTCCGCACCAAGAGTTTCGGCATCAAGCCCATGTTCCCTGAGGACGCCTGCGTGGAGATGGAACTTTTGGGGCATGACTTCTTCGTATTCAGAAACGCAGAGACAGACGAGGTCAATGTAGTTTATAAGAGGAAGGGCAACACCTACGGACTCATCGAGCCCACCTTCTGAAAACCGTTCTGGACAGACAGGACATATTCCATTATATTTTAACGGAAACACTTCACCGAAAAGATGTACACATTCCTCTCCGGAGCGATCCGGGGAGGATTTTTTTGAAGCAAAGATTTTAAAATAAAGATTCCGGATCAAAGATTTTGAAACCATGAGATCACTTACGCAGGGCAAACCCATAAAGTTAATATTACAGTTTTCCATTCCGCTTTTTGTGGGACGCATACTGCAGCTTTTTTATTCCATCGCCGACACCAGGATAGTGGGTGTCTTTCTGGGCGAAAACGGCATAGCCGCCGTGGGCGGTACCTCCACTGTGGCCGACCTCATGGTGGACATGATGTTTGGAGTCACGGGAGGTTTTGCCATAATAGCTGCCACCAGATTCGGTGCAAAGGATGAAAAGGGCTTAAAAAAAGCAGCCGGGTTCACATTCCTACTGACTGCGCTCATATCCGGTCTCATGAGTATCTTTTCCCTCATTTTTGCGGACAATATCCTGCATATCCTTAATGTACCCGCCGAAATATATGACAATGCGAAATCCTACATAGTAGTGATCATGGCAGGTCTCATCTTAAGCGCCATGTACAACGCCTGCGCGGCACTCCTTCGCGCCATCGGAGATTCCTTCACGCCCCTGATCTTTCTTATCATATCCGTGATATTAAATGTATTTCTCGATTATTCCCTGATAAGATATTTTCACATGGGAGTAGCGGGAGCCGCCTTCGCCACCATTTTTTCCCAGGGTGTCTCCTTTGTACTGTGTATGCTGTATATTAGAAAAAAATACCCCCAGCTTCACTTTTCAAAAGAAGACCTGGCCCTTGATAAAGAAATGATCTCAAAAATGCTGAAGGCGGGATTTTCCATGGGATTCATGTCCGCCTTCGTCAGCTTCGGCACCGTATCCCTGCAGACTGCCATCAACACCCTGGGCCGCAACATCATAGTAGCCCACACCGCAGCAAGAAAGATCACCATGATATTCATGCTGCCCTTCGGAGTGTTCGGCCAGGCACTGGCCACCTACTGCGGTCAGAATATGGGCGCCGGCAGATATGACAGGATAAAGAAAGGCATGTTTGACACCATCGCCCTCACCTGGGTCTGGTGTATCCTTGTGATAATAATCTCCAACACCATAGCGGGCCGCCTGGTCACCATGGTGACGGGCTCCGTGGAAAGCGAGATAATAAAGTACGCTGTCCTCTACCTTCGCGTGGACACGGCCTTTTATTTTGTCCCCACGCTCATTGCCCTCATAAGGAACTCCCTCCAGGGCTGCGGCGACGCCACCACCCCGGTCATATCCAGTTTTATCGAATTTGCGGGAAAGCTTTTGATAGCCCTGTTTTTAGCGCCCATCATCGGCTACTGGGGCATTATCGTGGCTGAACCCATTGTCTGGGTACTGATGGTCATCCCGCTTCTCATCTCAATGTTTAAACTGCTGAAAAAATACTCCGTTTGAGTATTTTCAATGATCTATATGTAAAAATACGGACGAAAATCAAAAATCATAATCTCGTCCGTATCAATAAAACGGCGATACGGACGAGATTTAAAAAACATTAAAACAGTCCGTAAAAATTACGTATAATAATACGGACGAAAATCAAAATATCATAATCTCGTCCGTATTAATAAAACGGCGATACGGACGAAATTTAAAATCATAAAAATAGTCCGTACATATTACGTGTAAAAATACGGACAAAAATCGAAAAATCATAATTTCGTCCGTATTAATAAAATAACGATACGGACGAAATTTAAAATCATAAAAATAGTCCGTACAAATAACGTATAAAAATACGGACAAAAATCAAAGAATCATAATATCGTCCGTATTAATAAAACAGCGATACGGACGAGATTTAAAATCATCAAAATAGTCCGTACATATTACGTGTAAAAATACGGACAAAAATCGAAAAATCATAATTTCGTCCGTATTAACAAAAACAGCAGTACGGACAAGATTTAAAAATCATAAAAATAGTCCGTACAAATAACGTATAAAAATACGGACAAAAATCAAAAATCATAATATCGTCCGTATTAATAAAACAGCGATACGGACGAGATTTAAAATCATCAAAATAGTCCGTACAAAACTAAGTATAAAAATACAGACGAAAATCAAAAATCATAATATTGTCCGTATCAATAAAACAGCGATACGGACGAGATTTAGAAATCATAAAAATAGTCCGTACCCAATAAACGAAGGATAGGAAAAACAATGAATACAGAGATAAAAAAAGCCTGCGAAATAGTAAGGCAGGCGGGAAAACTGATGGATACATCCGATCTTGAGATCGAGCAGAAAGGCAACCTGTCAAACTATGTTACCGATGCGGATAAGGCTGTGGAAGCATTTCTGACCGAAAGGCTCACCGGATTGATAAGCAAAAGTGAAGTGTTGGGAGAAGAAAACCATCACAGGATACATGATGTCAGTGACGTATGGGTAGTGGATCCCATCGACGGCACCTCTAATTTTATAAGAGGTATAGGGTTTTCCGGCATTTCCGTAGGCCTTGTAAAAGACGGCGAGCCATACGCCGGGATCATATTCAATCCTTACAGAGATGAAATGTTTGTAGCTGAAAAAGGACAGGGCGCGTTTTTAAACGGAAAAAAGATTACTGTCTCCGACAGGGATTTTTCACATTCGCATTTATGTTCAGCCATGTGTCTTTATGATAAACGCTACGCAGCCCCCTGCTTTCGCATCATCGAAGAAGTATATATGCAGTCGGACGATCTAAGGCGTATGGGCACCGCCTCCCTGGAGCTGGCCATGGTGGCCGCAGGAAGAGCCGAACTGTATTTTGAGATGAGACTGTTTCCCTGGGATGCCGCGGCGGGCTTTGCCCTGATCCGGGAAGCCGGCGGTGTAGCAGAATGTCTTCACTATGACTCTTTCCCGCTGGACCGGCCTTTTCCCGTCATCGCCGCCAACACCCCGGAAAACTTTGAAAAACTAAAAGAGATCGTATGCAGGCACGTTCCGACAGTGCCCTATGATGAACGTATCACCTTATAAAATGCGTCCAGACCCGTTCCTCTTCCTTCGGCATGCCATACTGTTCCTTGCCCAGAGCTATGCTCTTCATAAGAAAAGCCATATTGTGGGCTAATACACGCATGTTCCGAAGGCCCTCCAGATCCTTAGCAGCCTCACCTTTATCCCTTCCGTGCACGCTGTTCCAATACTGAGCGGAAGCTATCGGCATCCCGCTGATGGTAAAATACTTATTCAGCTCGTCAAAAGTAGCGGAACACCCTCCGCGCCTGGCCACCGTAACACATGCTCCCACCTTCATGGTCTTGTCAAAATGAGAACTGTAAAACAGTCTGTCAAGGCAGGCTATAAGCGTAGCATTTGCAGAAGCATAGTACACGGGACTGGCCACGATAAGACCATCCGATACTTCAAACTTTGGAGCGATATCATTAACCGCATCGTCAAATACGCATTTCCCCGTCTGCGCGCAGCCGCCACAAGCCACACAGCCCCTGATAGCCTGACTGCCGATCCGCACCACCTCTGTCTCCACGCCTTCTTCCTCAAAAGTCTTAACCAATTCATTCACCGCAACCGACGTATTTCCGTCCTCTCTGGGACTCCCGTTTAAAATCAAAACCTTCATCACAAACCTCCTTTATCAAATATAATTTGTTAATTGTATTTTTAAACACCGCCTCTGTCTATCTCATCCAATATCCCGGCAGCGTTCAGGATGAAGCCCAGCACCTTGTGGGGATTATCCATATGGAGCGGGAGCATGGACAGAAACAGCGACGCCTCGTACACTCTCACCAGCAGCGGATCAAAGCCATTCTCCGCCGCCTTTTTCAAAAAAACTTCCTTATACATCGAATTATCAAAAGGAATTTCCAACACATAAGACAGATCGGTGTCTATCTTTATATCAAACATTCCGTTGTTGAAAAAATCATACCTGCCACAGACCGAATGGCTTAATTTCGCCACATCATAATAGGCGTCGGTCCACAGCTCCTTCTCACTGTTTGCCCCCTTGGGATCTATGAATTTAAGAATGTTGGCCGAGCGGTTATACAGCGCATTTGCAAAGCAGGGATCTCCATGTCCTATCACCAGCTGCTGCTTTTTTACCACCCTGGCTTCTATCCTGTTTTTAAGTTCAAAATACCTATTGAAAAGATCATCGAGATCTATATTCCCTGAAGCGTCAAGAAGAGCCTTTAATTTTTTAAAATCGGGATGCTTTTGAAGCTGTTCAAATCTGTCCCTCACCTTATCTTCATAAAGGGCGGCGGCCACTTTTTCCGCTTCTTTCTTTTTGCACTCCTTTGAATGCCTGCAGCTGAAAAAGTAAAAATACTTATCCATCAGGGCACAAAATTCCGCCTCATCCATGGACCCATGTACCCACTTTATGGCAAGATCCGTCATATGAAGCCTCTCCATGGTATAGGATGCACTGTCCCCATTTTCTTTATAATCAAAAGGCATCACAAACCAGAACTTCATGTCATCCGGAAGCAGATGATAAAAATCATACTCTGCCTTTAGCTTCTTCTTATCGGAGGACGTCTTGGTCACCGTATACTCATCTTCCTTAAGGGAATTAAAATATCTGGAATCAAAATCACCTGTTATGCACTGAATAAAATTTTGAATATCGCCTATATCAATGAGACCCTCCGCCTCAAAATTTGCGCTCATGGACCTGGCCATATCCCAGGCCTTCTGTCCCGACATGGCATTCTTACAAAACCTGATATAAGACGGAACATCGGCAAACAAAGCCGCCACAGAACGTCCCTCAAAAAGCATGCCGTAAGGCTCATCGATATATTCAAGTTTCTTAAAGGAAAGAAGCGCCTTTTGAGGGTCGGCTATCAGATAGTTTGAAAAACAATGAACCACCCTCATGTCGGATGCCTCATACAGTTCCAGTTCCTTAATGAGCTCCGGATATTCAAAAAAGGAACGAAGGCGTCTGAACACAAGAGAACCGTATACCTTTTCAAGTTCCAGACGGTATCTTTCCTCCAGCCGCTGTTTTTTCACCACCACATCGGAAAAGCCCTTGTTTCCGATGATGTCCGCCACCATCTCGCTCTTTTTTCCCGTATCATCAAATACTATGAATACTTTCATATCACATTATCCCCTGTCATCCCGAAATTCTTATTCCCTGTCATCCTGAGGCTTTTACCCTCTGTCATCCTGAGACTTTTATCCTCTGTCATCCTGAGGCGACAGCCGAAGGATCTTTATCACCACATACAGCGCCACCATCATCACCACGCTGACGAAAACAAACTCCCGCAAAAGCTGCGACGAGCCACTGCCCATGGCGCACATCAGATAATCCGAAAGCACATCCCCGGCAAGAGATGACCCCGCAACAGACGCCCCCGCATCGGATACCCCCGACAAACCCGTCCTCAAAGCCACGCTTCCCAGCTCCACTGCCCAGGCTGCCACCGACATGAAATACAGGATGGCGCCCCTTCCTGCGGACACTGATCTTATCTCCTTATATACTCTGTTGAGCATCTCCAAAAGTTTTAGCGCCCTTAATTTATTCTCCGTGGCCTTTGCCCCGAGAAACCATTTTTTCCAAAAAGAATACACCCCCGGAAATACCAGATAGATCAAAAGTGCCGTGACCAGAAACAGTACAAAGAAATACACGGGATATAATATCCGACCGCCGGATAAGCCTCTTATCAAAAAGATCATGGTCACCAGCGCCGCAGTATCCATGAACCGGTCAAAAAGAATGATCACGATACCCTTAAGAAAGCTTCCCAGTTTTTCACCGTAACAGTACATCCTGAAAAACTCACCCAGCTTAAAGGGCAGGATCACACTGACCGGCGTCACCTTTGCATAGGTTTTAAGATACTCCGAAAAAGAAAGTCCGTTCCCATACAATGCCAGATACAGCCTGCAGGCTTTAATGGCGTGTACCAGAAAAACCGTCACCACCAGCAAAACTACAGCGGACACATCTCCCATGCCGGGCAGACCATCTTTACCGTAAAACTCCCTGATAAAAAAGAAGATCGTCAGCAATACAACTATAGCATTTATGCAATTATAAACAGTCTTATTTTTTCTCATTTCTTAGTTTCGCGATCAAGGCAACCCCCGCCGTCACCGCCAAAAGTCCCGCCAGGGCTCCCATGGAATCTATGAAAACATCCGAAAACTGTCCCGATCTTCCGGAGATAAACAACTGATGGAACTCATCCGTGACAGAATAAAAAAACGCAACGGAAAATGCTTTGATGCAAAAGATGCCATGCTCACCCACACCGTCATAAAACACAAAAAAAGCAAGTATACCCAGCAATGCATACTCCAGAAAATGAGCCGTCTTCCTCACGTCGTGATCTATCCTGACCACAAATTCATGCTGCGCCTCTTCATCCAGTTTTTCAAAATTCGGCACCACCATCTTTCCGATAAAGGCGCCGACCTTTTCGCTGTCTTTAGTCGATTCATCAGCAGTTCTTTGCGACATGGCAAAAATGTAACCCATCCATATCACCATCAGCACAAAAGCTGCTATCCTGATCTTTTTCATCCTGTCAAAAATCTCCCTTAAATATTTTACACTACACGCCTTTTTTTTACAAGATTTCACACTTTTGCTCTTGATTGCCTATTCACCTTGCGGTATAATAGGTAAATAAGCTTAACAGAAAGGCAGGTGAAATAAAATTGATATCCACAAAAGGAAGATACGCGCTGAGAGTGATGCTGGATCTGGCACAGAACGGGAACGATGGTTATACTCCCCTTAAGGACATCGCCGAGAGACAGGACATTTCCAAAAAATATCTGGAGATCATCGTAAAGGACATGGTTTCCGGCGGCCTGTTAAAGGGAGCTAGCGGCAAAGGCGGCGGATATAAGATGTGCCGTAAGCCCGAAGAATATACAGTGGGCGAGATATTGGAACTCATGGAGGGCCCCCTTTCATCCGTTGCATGTCTGGCAGATAAAAACATAGACTGCCCCAGGAAGGACAAATGTCAGACCCTGCCGATGTGGGAAGAATACGACCACATGGTACACGATTTCTTCTATGAAAAAAAATTGAGTGATCTGTTATAAACAGATCACTCAATTTATTTAATCCATAACTGTTTTCCTTATCTTACCAGTCATTTTCTTCCCCGTTCCAGTACCAAACATCTTCGTCCATATCATTCCAGTAATAAGGTTTTTCGAAAGGGGAACTCTATTCACCCGGCGTCTGATAATACTCTTCCGTCTCCTCTATGTCATTCACCGGTGCTTTCAAACCCTCAATCACCACATCATTCTTCTGTGAATAATCCCAGAGCGCCGCATGTATGGCCTCCTGAGCCAAAAGCGAACAGTGCACCTTCACGGGCGGAAGACCTCCCAAAGCTTCCATCACCGCCTGGTTTGTAACTTCCATGGCGTCGGCTATGGTCTTGCCCTTTACCAGCTCCGTAGCCATGGAACTGGTGGCTATGGCGGCGCCGCATCCAAAGGTCTTAAACTTTGCATCCCTCACCACCTGATTCTCATCTATATCAAGGTACATCCTCATGATATCGCCGCATTTGGCGTTACCCACCGTACCTACTCCCGACGGATTTTCCATCTCACCCACATTTCTGGGGTTCGAAAAATGATCCATCACCTTTTCACTGTATTCAGTCACCTGACTCATTTTTTCACCTTTTCCTTTTACATATATTGCTTTTCAAATATTGCTTTTCTGCATTATTCCCATCATCACAAACCACAAATAAACCTTCACTTATTCTTCTTCACAAAATCCTCATACAGAGGGGACATGCCTCGGAGCCATTCCACTATCTGCTTAAGTGAATCCACCACATAATCCACCTCTTCCATCGTATTATCCTTTGACAAGGTGAGCCTCACCGATCCATGGGCTATCTCATGGGGCAGGCCTATGGCCAGCAGCACATGGGACGGGTCCAAAGATCCGGAGGTGCAGGCAGATCCCGATGATGCGCATATCCCCTTCTGATCAAGCATGATAAGAAGGGATTCACCTTCCACAAAACGGAAAGAGAAGTTCGCATTATTGGACAGCCTGTCAGTAGGATGTCCATTCAGTTTTACATATGGTATCTCCTCAAGGACACGCTTAATAAGATGATCACGAAGCTGCGCTTCATGGGCGTTATTCTTTTCCATCCCAAGGGTAGCCAGCTCCATAGCCTTTGCGAAACCGATGATTCCAAAAGCATTGGTGGTTCCGGCCCTGCGTCCCTTTTCCTGGGCGCCTCCGTGGATCAGATTGGAAAGCTTTACGCCGGATCTGACATACAAAAGCCCCACGCCCTTGGGTCCTCCCAGCTTATGGGCGCTGGCGGAGAGCAGGTCGATATTCAGTTCATCCACATTGATCGGCTGATGTCCGAAGGCCTGAACGGCGTCGGTATGAAAGACTATACCATGCTCATGTGCCACATGACCGATCTGTGCTACAGGTTCCAGAGTACCTATCTCATTATTTGCAAACATCACGGATATCAGGATGGTGGAGGGTCTGATGGCAGCCTTTAGCTCATCGATGCTCACCACCCCGTTTTCATCCACAGAAAGATAGGTCACTTCGAATCCGTGCTTTTCCAGAAATTCGCAGGTATGGAGTACGGCGTGATGCTCTATCTTTGTGGTTATTATATGATTTCCTTTTACCTTAAGAGCATCGGCCACGCCCTTGATGGCCCAGTTATCCGACTCACTGCCGCCTGCCGTAAAAAAAACTTCCGTATCCTTTGCGCCTATAGCCCCGGCTATGCTCTCTCTGGCAGCTGCAACCTTCTTAGCTATCCTGCCTGAAAAGGAATAGGCACTGGAGGGATTACCATACTCCTCACTGAAATACGGAAGCATCTCATTCAAAACCTCCGGCTCCACCCTTGTGGTAGCCGCATTATCCATATATATTAACTTATCCAAAATACTATCACCTCACTGTTTTATTAATACAGGAGGTATTATAATCCCTTTTACCTACTATGTCAATAGGTTTAGTGGCAGCAAATATATTTTTACAAAACAGGAAATCTGTTTTCTTAAGATTTTAATCAGTCAGGGAATTCCTGGTATTACCCTCCAGGAAGGATTTGAAATTATCAGCCACCACATCGATAAGACGGCGTCTGGCCTCCACACTGGCCCAGGCCATGTGAGGGGTGATCACCATGTTCGGTGCCGTGAGCAGAGGATTGTCGGCGCGCATCGGCTCCACAGACACCACATCCGCCGCTGCCGCTGCGATCTTACCGCTTTTAAGAGCGTCCGATAAATCCTGTTCATCCACCAGACCGCCTCTGGACACATTGATAAGGATCACTCCATCCTTCATCTTTTCTATATTTTCACTGCGGATGATGCGTGAAGTCTCATCATTCATGGGAGCATGAAGGGTGATGACGTCTGATTCTGCCCACAGTTCATCGATCGTAACAAACCTTACATCAGGATTATCATCTGCATATTTTTCCGGATGGGCGGTATGCACCAGCACCTTCATCCTGAAAGCCAGCGCTATCTCGGCCATCCTGCTGCCTATATTGCCAAAGCCCAGAATACCTATGGTCTTACCCGCCAGTTCAGTCACGGGACTCAACCAATAACAGAAGGTCTCAGACTTCACCCAGTCTCCCTTATGCACGCTATCGCTGTGCTCGCTGATCCTGCCGGCGCACTCTAAGATAAATCCCCAGGCCAGCTGTGCCACGGACTCGGTACTGTACGCAGGCACATTGGTCACCGTGACCCCATGCCTTCTGGCGGCTTCCAGATCTATCACATTATATCCCGTGGCACACACGCCTATGTATTTTAGATTCGGAAGTTTATCAAAGGTATCGGCGTCAAATATCACCTTGTTTGTAAACACAGCCTCAGCGTCACCGATATGCTCAAACTTATCGACCTCGGTAGTATTTTCATACACTGTGGTCTCAACTATTGATGTGATGGGCTCAAGAGAGATATCCCCCCTGTTCACTGCCTTTTCTTCAAGATATACTGCTTTCATTTTGCACCTCCTGACAAGATTATTCGTCACTTCATTCCTCTTAAATGACAGCAACCAAAAAAATCAATTTCATGATCCGAATCAATTATATCAGAAAGTGACTGTCTCAGGCGCCTTTGTAAAGGAACTGAAGGTCGCCGTGGCATCCTTAAGATAAAACACCTCTGTGTTTCCATCATCCGGCGAATACATGGCCTGAAGCGAAGGATAGGCATCCAGCATGGATACTCTGGCTTCTCTCCTGTCATCCTCCACCAGGGTGGCTGATATGCGTATCCACTCAGGACCGGTGCAGGCGCAGATCTCCACCTTCGGATTCGCATGGATCTGCTTTGACACATCCTTTGACTTACCCGTCTGGATATAAAGCTTTCCCTCAAATACATTCACTGTTCCAAAAGGACGCACCCTGGGCTGATCCCCATCCATTGTTGCCAGATAATAGGTGCCCGCCTGCTTTAAATACTCTGCTACTCTTTCCATTTTAATCTCTACCTCCTTTAATTCTGCTATTTCACAAAAAAATACCATTTTATTCTCATCCAAAGTACCCGTCTACCATTATATCCAAGCCCACCGGCTTTTTCAACCCGACCTTAAGTCTTTGCGGATTTGGGAAATGAGTGGTATACTTTGGCCGTAGGCAAAAGGCTTTATACAGGGGGATTTTTGATATGGGTATTATCAAGGCAGCCTTTTCATCAGTAAGTTCGGTGACATCAGATCAATGGAAGGAATTCTTCATATGCAATTCCATCCCAAATGATCTGGTCATGATACGAGGCTTTAAATCTGCATCCTCAGGTGGCGCCAATAAGGGCAGCGAAGATGTCATCACCGACGGTTCTCTGATCGCGGTAGCCGACGGACAGTGGGCCATCGTGGTGAGCAGCGGAAAAGTGATATCCATATATAAAGAACCCGGAGAGCACATATTTTCAAGCGGCGCTTCCCCCAGCATCTTCGGCGGCTCATCCCTTAAATCCGTAGGCAGTGAGATCGGCCGACGGATAACCTTCGGCGGGGATATCCCGGCCAAAGTCCAGAAGGTATACTATCTTAATACCAAAGAGATCACGGGAAACGAATTCGAAGATAAAAAAGGCATCCCTTTCAGGATACAGGATGAAAGAAGCGGAGTGGATATCGACTGCACTCTCACCATGTCAGGCATCTACTCCTTCAGGATATTTGATCCCGAGATCATATACAGAAAAATGATCGGCAACGTAAAACAGGTCTACACAGTCAGTTACCTCAAATCCGTAGTGGATCCGGAAGTAAACAATGCCATCACTCAGGCAGTCGGTGATCTGGGTAATGATCCCAACGAAAAGTTAAGAGCATCACAGCTGCCCTCTCTCCTTCCCCAACTAACACAGATGGTCAAAGACCGTGTCAACGAAAGGATCAGGGCATCCCGCGGAATAGAACTGGTTTCCTTAGGCTTTAGTACCTTCACTCTCACGGAAAACGACACCGGGACCATACGTGAAATGCAGTTCGCCACCGCTCTCACAGATCCGCAGCTTCGCACCGCCAATCTGGCAGGTGCCACTGCCGAGGCAATGAAAGACGCCGCCTGCAATCCTGCAGGCGGCGGCACAATAGGTCTGTTTGCACTTAATGCATCACAAAATACAGCTATTCCGGCCGAAAACACGCAAGCTGTTAAGAAATACAACTTCTGTCCCGAGTGCGGCTCAAAAATACAGGGCGGCAGATTCTGCCGGGAGTGCGGGTTTAAACTATATGATCATATTACATAAGAGCGATCATGCATAGCGACAATCCCGGAATCATTTTTTTCTTCATTTGCCAACACCTTTGAAACTGTTTTCCTACTTAAGTGCCTCTTTTAAAACGGACAGATTATTTTCCATGATGGAAAGATATGTCGTTCCTCCTGCCACATCCTTTGAAGTGATGGATTGCATGGAATCCAATGAAAGGATCTGCTGATCGTGAGTCTGTGTATTCTGCACGATCGTCTCAGCAATCCTATGGTCTGTCCCTTCTATGGTCATAACAGCATGCAGAGACAGCTCATCAACCTTTCCTGACAAAAAAGTGATCGTCTCAAAACTCGCCTCTGTTTCAGCCGAGCATCCAACAAAAGCCGCATAATAGTTGAGGTCGTAATCATCCGTAAGATAGCGGAACGGAAAACGATCTCCGAACAAAAGAGTTTTAACCGGGGCTTCTGATACAGCATCACTATACTGCGAATCAAGATCATTCAGTTTTTCAATATACCTTTCACTATTATCCTTATAAACCCCGGCATTTGCCGCATCAATCTTCTGCAACGCCTTTGAAATACTGTCTGTCAATATTGCTGCATTTCGAAGCGACAACCATACATGTTCATCATACTCCGTTTCGCCTTCCTCATGTTCGTGTTCATGCTCATCAGCAGCTTCATCTTCATGTTCGTGCTCATGTTCACTCTCCTGCATGCCCTCTACCATTTCTTCTTCCTTAACGGAATCCCCGAGGACTTCAAGAAGATTGATCACGACCATATCATCATTTGTTGCTTCCTTAAGCGCATCTTCTACCCATTCATCAGACTCGCCTCCCACATATATGAACATGTCACTATTTGATATCTTCATGATATCATCTGCCGTAGGCTGATAACTGTGAAGATCCACACCATTGTCAAGCAGCATTGTCACTTGCGCATTTGCAGGATTATCTCCGAGAACACTCATTACCCAGTCATACTCAGGGAAAATGGTCGTCACGATCTGAAGCTTATCATCACCCGTTTTTGCGGAAACACCATTTACCTCCCCGCATGCCGAAAGACAGCACGCCATCATAATGGCGGCCACCATAACATATATATATTTTTTCAATTATATTACCTCCGTATCATTCTTTTTTTCGCACAAAAAGTCATGATACCCGCTGTGACCCGTATTCTGCTATGATAATATGCTTTTTTCATAATTGTCCCTGTTCTATCAGATACACTTTTCACAAAGCTCATCCCATCCGCAAGTATGAAAACAGTTCTCAATTATACGCAAAAGAGATTATTTAGTCAAGCGACGGTTCTCAATTGGTAGCGTAAATTTACAGTCGGAAAACAGAATCTTCGCAGTACCTGACCCCTTCCAGTGCACATCAGTCAAATCAGTCATCGGAGCTGACTATCCTTATATCCAGAATCTCGTTGAAACCGGTCTTCATGAGGATGTCTGCAATAGTGTCATTCACGCCGGTAAGGCATACACCTTCTTTGCAACCCTTCTTCATGATCATCAGACTACGAAGGCCTGCGGAGGAAATGTAATCCAGAGTATTACAGTCAACCACTACCTTCCTGATAGCACCGGAGACGCTTTGCGCCTCATATGCTGCCAGCAGCTGTGGAGCAGTCAGTGAATCCAGTCGGCCGGTCATCCTAAGGTCAAGCACGCCATCGGTGAGTTCGCTGTGAATTGTGAAATGATGTGTCGTACCGTTGGTATTCCTTGCCGAACCGACGGAAACAATTTTCCAGAACGCAATATCTTCCACAGCCTTTATGACAGCTTTTTTCTGATCGGAGGTCAACGTGGAAAAAGCCTTTGTTTTCTCGAGATGGCCGGCAATCCGTACCCGTTCTGCTTTCAGACCGTGCTCTGAGAGGATGGCCTCCGCCTTTTTGAAATCTTCCTTCTCATGCCCGTAGCGGAGCTGTAACATGTTCTTCAAACCGCCAAGATCCGCTTTTTCACTGAGCATACGATATGTATCAAAATCTTCACCTCCGGGTTGAATGGCGCTTCGAATCCGGATATGCTCCGGCGCGATCTCAGGGTCTGCCGTGATCCAGCATCCTCCTTGGATTTCCAGCAGCTTCGAGATATTCTCCAGGAAGGTAATCATCTCTGCGTCTGTAAAATACATCAGGAGCCCTTCCGTGTTGATGCAGATGTTTCCTTTGGCATCATCCAGCGCTTTTTCCAGTGACTTGAAGTTTGTCGCGTCAACAGGGCAAAAGTGTACAAGGTGTCGGTTATTCTTGCTGATCAGCGGAGGAATTATGCCGCCCATTTCAGATATGACCGGCGGCAGATCCAGGCCGAAATACTCAATGCCCTGTTCCGACATCTCTATAGCCCGCGGTGTATATCCGCAAGGCAGGTCAACAAACACTGGAAATCCTGAATTTTGCGCCAGACTGCCCATCATATTGTACCGTGTTTCCAGGATGATCCGGAAGGTCGTTTCTTCGTCCGCGCCAATGCTGAAGGACCGGCTCTTCTGTGTATCCTCTGTCAGCCCCATCTTTTCAGAAATCGCGATGGCATGAGGATTGCCTTGCCGTGCCATTTGAAACAAGGTCGTTTTTGCCGTGTTGAACACAGGATTAGCTTTCTCAAACAGATCCTGATCATTCTCAGAGAGTTTACTCATGTTTCATCACAACCTTTCAATAGAGATTTTACTTGATAATACAACAGCAGGAAACAATGAATCAACTTGTTTGTACAATCGATACAAACAATTTTAATACTCACCCTTGGCTGATATCACAGCCTTCAGCCTCAGATTATTATCAAATATTTCTTCGCTTTGTCCATTCATCTCCAATAAATTTTTAACACACCATTCAGGGTCCTGAGTGTGAAACGAGTAATAAACATCATTTAATTGTTTATAAGAAAAAAGGTTCATATGGCATCTTTTTTATGTGTAAACCGCGTTTATTTCCACTTTCGTTTAAAGTCACAAATTGTGACTTTAAATAGTCGTTTGGAATTTCTTCTTGGTTTAATTGAAACATAAAATCTTCGGGAAACCTCTCAATATTTCGCTTTACCTGTTGATTCATAGCTTTGAGCTCATAGCCATAAATATCAGCTAAATCACTATCGAGCATTACCTGTTGTCCTCGTATCGTATATACACAGTTTCTAATTGACTCAACTGTGAGCACTCCTGTTGTATTATCCATGACATGTGGGAAGTTCCGCTAAAAATGTGATCAAGCTTATGAATAAAAAGTACAGGACCCCTTGCCATTATGCTTTGACTTATACATGGCTTCGTCCGCCCTTTCAAACATCTCCGACGCATCCGCTACATCCTTGCCGTTTACGATGCCGATGCTCAGATGTATGGGCGGCAGCCCGTCATCATTATTCTCCAGATCACTTTTGATCTGTTCTATCTTGGATTCGATCAGTCTGTTATTGATACCTTCGGAACGCATCAAAAATACCACAAACTCATCTCCTCCGATCCTGCAGATGCAGTCGTCATCACGAAAGACTTTTTTGATGACATTTACCACTTTGATCAGGACCCTGTCACCTGTCTCGTGGCCATATGTATCATTGTAGATCTTGAAATCATCCACATCAAACAGCATCATACAAGTGGCTTCGAGTTTAAGATTAGCCTGCAGGAATTCATAACCTACACGGTTATATGCTCCTGTAAGCTCATCATGAGAAGCTTTATAGCTCAGGCTCTCGATGTTGGACTTATTCTTCTCGTACATTTTGTTATAAGCTCCGGCCAGATACCTGAACTCATTGGAACCGATCTCGGCTATGGGCTGATCGGCCTTGATCTGATCCACAGCTCCGAGTATCGGGTCGATAGCCAGACGTGTAGTCAGCCAGATCATGAAAAATACCAGCAGTGCCTGGATCATGATCGCCCCGCGCACGATGCGGATCTCATCTTCCAGAGAGTCAATCTCGGCATCCTCAACATCCTGAGTCAGCTTTTCCACTTCCGCCAGGCTCTCCTGCATCTGTGTTCTGATCTGAGCCTTATGCCGGTAATACTCATCATTATGCACCAGTTCCATCGCACGCTTCATCTTTTCATCGGGACTAAGCTCCTGATCCTTGGGATCCAGTTTAACCTGAGCGAGGACCTCGGGATACTCCGTATAGCCCTTTGCCTCGATCACCAGACGCATGGCATAATATTCTGTATCCATAAGCTCAACAGAACTGTTCAAAGCCTGCTGCAGATCAAGAAAAGCCTGTTTGGTCTTTTCTCCCATATCCATTTTGGCCACGGCTTCTTCACGCCTCTTTGAGTCAAAAGCCTCGGAAAAATACTAATACATAAAACGGACATCGCCGTCTACCGCAAATCTCTGTACCTGTTCTGTCAGATAATCCGACGCATTCATGAGTTCATGTGCGGCATTTTGCAATTCCATGTTCTGCCTGGATGCGGAAGTCATCCGCAAAAATGTCCCCGTCAGACGCAGCGTGGCATACACCATGGTTCCCGAAAAAACCAGAATTATCAGCACCAGCCACAGATGCACCACGCGATGTGATATTCCCTTTTTTAATATACGGTCCATGTCAACCTCTGAATATATTACTACCTGATATTACTACGACTTTCTCAAGCCAACTTTATATAATAGCACAAAATTTTTTCTCTGACAATGTGGATAATAGTTACTATTCACAGTTGACCGGCAGATATATACACGATTTCTGCAGCGGTATGATTTGTTATCGCATAATGGAATTTATTCTGTATTGTTGCATAAAAATGATATGCAATTTCCGAATCCCTCGAATAATCTATACTGCATTCGGCAAAGATATCTGTGATCTGCTGCCAAATTCTGCGCTCACTTGCACGAATAGATCGCACTCGCTCCAAAAGTTCTCTGAAATAGTCTTTACCAAAAGCAGTCTTACATTCAACTAAATCAGCTTGAATTTCTGGTTTGTGCATATGAACTCTGCAAATCAATGATTTTAATAAAAGTTCAATACTTTGTCTTAGCATAAATATACCTGGCAAAAACCACATATCAGACTTAATATTATCGTGCCCACTTTCTATCACTTCATTAAATATCGAATGCCCGCATCTAAAAAATTCTTCTGCCATTTTTTGATAATCACATGATAAATTTCTAGTCCATTTAATTGATATCAAGTGACTATTATCATTTATCTTCCAAAAATCCATTTCATCTGAAGGCATCTCGTAGTATATATTCATTTTGCTCTCCCCTTCATCATCTTCTTTCACACACTTTCCAAAAAAAATATTTTTTGCCATGGGCTTTTGCATACTCAATTTCAGAACGTGTACTCTCGCCAATATAGCCACCAACATTGATAACGTAAATTGAATCTGCCATATCAATCTTCCGTTTATGCATATCATCCAGCATTTCCTTCGTCTTGGTAAGAGCACCTTCATCCATGCCATCCCAGACTTCTTGATCACCAGAATGTCCAAAGATGCCTACACTAATAACAATGTTGTCTTCCAACGTAAGTCTCTTCTGCACATCCATAAATTCATTTTTAAATCTTGTACTTCCACATAGCGTTACGACCGGATATTTTCCAACCATTAAACAGCCTCCGCAAAATATTCTGTTACAATCTTCTCTAGCTGACCTGCAATTTCATTAAAAGGCAAGTTCAAATCCAAAGAACCTACTGCTATCTTGTTTCCACCCATAAAAAACTGATTAGCAGGTTGAAATTCTTCACTTATCTTTGCATATAAAAGCATTCCTGAGACTTTGCCGGTCTGCACTTTATCCCAGTTCTTTACATAAGTAAAAATCTGATACAGATTCGCATTTCTATATGTTTGCACATCAAAATTTGACTGCATCTGCTGACCATAATATTTCGCATCCAAAATTAGAACTCTTATTATCCAGCTTCTCCCCATCCAGTCTGGTCTGTATCAGCCTCCATTGATGATATTCCATTCCGATTGAATGACGATTCTCAATAATAATGTTCTTGCCTTCAGGGTTAGGTGTAATGTTTTTTATCACAATATTAACCGTGGAGATTTTCGCTACATCTCTCTTCCGAATCTGACAGTTCCCGATAAAACAAATAGTTCTCAAGCATAGTTTCAAACCACTTCTTGATTATTGCGTTCTGCATCTCGTCTTTATCAGGAATTCCATCCAGATGTTTTCCGACAATTTTCCTTAAAAAAGATGCCTTCGTGAGTACCACATAGTCGGGAGTAAAGATATCTTCAACCGGATCGTGTTCACAGTACTTTTCGAATATCTCCATAACGGTCTGGACAAATCTATCGCAACCGGAACAATCGTGATTACTGTAAAAAGCATGATATCAGGATTCCAGGTCCTGCACTTGGAAGGCCCAAAAAATTTTCCAAAGAAGAAAAACTGCAGGTATACAACGATAAGACAGATCGAATCGAAGTGGAAAGAGGATTCAGTCTTGCAAAGCGCTGCTATGGAATGGGATTAATCCGGACAAAACTGGATACCACCACCCGTAGTTCGATCGCATTATAAATCCTGGCAATGAACATAAACCATCTGGCGGCTGTTCATTTATGGCTATTTTTGATTTCGATGTTTTCAAGGTACATTTGGCAGAAAAAACTGCCGAAAAAAGCAGTTTTCAGCTACAGCTTTTAAGGGCTGGTTGCTAAGCAGACACTAACTAAGTCTCACAAAGTCTCATTTACATATGAGACTCAGTGAGACTATAGTGAGACTGCAATGAGACTTTCCTATATAAATCCCACCATTTCAGCATTTTTTGATTAATTCATAGTCTCATTTTGATGAGACTGATATGAGACTCAGTATTATAATTTCCACACAGATTCATTTTTATCATAAACAGCACCTGTGATTTTCTTTATCTTAGCATAGTCTCTAAATACTGTTGCCCTTGAAATATCAAACTCAGCCATAACCTGCTCTACAGTCAAATGTTTATTCTCACAGATTAAATTATAAATAGCCTGTTCTCTATCTGATAACTTCTTTTGATCGTTAGCCTCTTTAGCCGCTTCCTTATTCAAAGGAATAGTAATCTTAAAAACATCGTCTTCAAACAGCTCAGGCTTTCCGCCATCGGAAAAAATCGGAGTATATTTATATAAATTAATCACGCCGGAACCAATCGTATCCGTTCTACCTATATTAGCAAAAAATCTTTGAATAATAGGGTTCTTCGGATATGGCTGAAACTCGTCCTGCATAATATTTCCGTGTCTTCTTGGAATACACCAATTTTCCGTTTTTAGCCAATCCTTTTCAATAATTACCTTTGCCGGATAAGCGCTGGAATAATCTCTGTGTACAAGAATATTGCCAATCACCTCTCTAGCTATCAAATCTCTAACGCTTGTATTAACGTTATTTATTAAGTGAAATTTATCTGAGGTATGCTTTGCTACAAATTCCATTAAAAGATCATAAGCTTCTATAAGATTAGTCGTGACTAACAGTCTGTCATCATAACGATCCATATTCTCTACTCTGTAAAAAGCATCAGTAACATACCCAGGGCAACAAGAATTAATCACCTCATCTTTACCTAAAAGCAACACTGCAGCAAGATTGTATCCTTCCATACCTGAAGAAAAATCCTTTTCCCATAATCCAGCACTTTTAAGTAAATCTTCATCTGATAACTCAAGCCAAGGATGATCCGGCTTTTTACTCTTTGCCAGATTTCTTACCTTTTCTAGCAAATCCAATCTTAAATCTGCTGTTGTAACATAAG
>JAFRWW010000010.1 GCA_017441585.1 Lachnospiraceae bacterium | reverse complement strand
TATATCCTGGATCGAAGCCAGGGAATCGTCCGTATACTGCATAGCGGATGTCTGTATTTCCTGGGCCTGACCGGAAGCAGAGGCAAGTATCTCCTGGGCCTGTAATTTAGCCTGATTAACTATATCCCCGGCCTGGGCATAAGCCTGCTGAAGTATCTCATGCTCACTTACCATCTGGTCGCTGAAGGCCTGGGCCTGCTTTAATAAAGCATCCGCCTTATTTGTGGCGTCTTCCATGATGGCTTCCTTATTGCTGATGATCTTCTGACAGCGCATGATCTCATCAGGAGTATGGGTCTTTAATTCATGCAGGAGCTCATCTATCTCTTCCTTGTCAACAAGGATCTTTGTACTGGAAAAAGTGGCATATTTGCAGCCGTCTATGAGTTCTTCCATTTCTTCGATTATCTGTTCGATCTTACTAACCATTTTGCTTTTCTCCTGAGAATTTTTCGTATACTGCCTGTGCCACATCTTCCGTAACGAATTCGCTTATATCTCCGCCGAAGGACGCCACTTCCCTCACGATGGAGGAAGAAAGATATGCGTATTCTAAACTGGTGGTAAGGAATACGGTGTCAAGGGTGGGCAGGATCTTCCGGTTTGTCTGGGCCATCTGCAGCTCGTATTCGAAATCCGTCACCGCCCGGAGGCCTCTGATTATCACGTCCGTGCCTGTTTTTTCGGCATAGGAGGCCGTGAGTCCGGAAAAAGAATCTATTTTCACGTTCGGGATATCCCGACAGGCTTTTCGTAACATATTAACACGTTCATCTACAGAAAACAACGGACTCTTTTCCGAATTGTTGAGAACGCTCACAGTAAGGACGTCAAACATCTTTGCTGCTCTTTTTATTATATCCAGATGTCCCTTGGTCACCGGATCAAAGGAACCGGGATAGATCGCACTGCTCATCCTATAATATCCCCCTGTATTTATTGATAAAGAGATGTCTGTTATGCTTATATATCTTTTCCTTGGTGATCTTGTAGCCCATTTCCTCTAGGAAGGAGAAATCCGTATCTGTCGAAGCCTCAATGATGATCAGTGTCTCGCTGTCCGCCAGTTCCGAGGACATAAGGTATTTCAGCACATTTTTCTCAAGCCCAAGTTCATAAGGAGGATCTAAATGGATTATATCAAATTTTCCGGATCCTTCAATCTGATTTAAGGCCACCATCACGTCGGCGGTGATCACCCTTGCCTTGTCCTTAAGCTTTGTAAATTCAAGGTTTTCCTCTATGACCTTAACTGCTTTCCGGTTATTTTCCACAAAATAAGCTTCCCGGGCCCCTCTGGAAAGAGCCTCTATACCAATGGCTCCGCTCCCGGAAAAAAGATCCAGAAACCTGGAACCCGGCACCTCATTCTGGATAACATTGAATAATGTCTCCTTAATGATGTCCTGGGTAGGCCTGGTCTCAAGCCCGTCAAGTGTCTTTAATTTAAGCCTTCTTGCGATTCCTGCTATCACTCTCATATTTTACACCCTGATTTTCGTGCCCTTTGTATCCCTGTGGGTATTCTTTACACAGGTC
>JAFRWW010000009.1 GCA_017441585.1 Lachnospiraceae bacterium | reverse complement strand
GCAACTTTATACTTGTCTAAATCCTCATCTTCTTCGTTGTCCTCAGTCGCCGTACCGCCCGGTACGACTCATTCGGACGCCTCGAATATGAGAATTTATCCGGCGTAAAAAAATTACGACATTTAATGGCCGGAGTAATATTTCAATATCAAGGAGCCAATAATCTGTTATGTATGAAAACGATATAAACGAAACCGATGTAAACGAAACCGATGTGAATGCGGAGCAGGAAAGTGAAAGCATGGACTTCAAAAGCTTCAAGGCGGAGTCCATAGTCAGAGAGATATTTGAATGGATCGGCGTCATAGTATCCGCCGTGGTGATCTCTCTTTTCATCAATTTCTGCGTCCTGGTAAACGCAAAGGTTCCCAGTGCTTCCATGGAAAATACTATCATGACCGGAGACAGGTTGTTCGGATCCCGCTGGTCCTATGCCTTTGCCGATCCCGAGAGAGGAGATATAGTCATATTCAGGTATCCCGATAATGAAAAGATCCTCTATATCAAGCGTGTCATCGGACTGCCCGGTGAGACCGTGGAGATACATAACGGCGCCGTTTACATTGATGGCGAGATCCTTGAGGAGCAGTATCTGAATGAGATAATGGAAGGGGACTTCGGCCCCTATGAAGTACCCGAGGGCGAGTACTTTATGATGGGAGATAACCGCAATAATTCGGCGGATTCCAGATATTGGGAACACACCTATGTGGAGAAATCAAAGATCATAGGAAAGGCATTATTTAAATATTATCCTGGCTTCAAGGTAATAAAGCACGGGGATTACGACTGAGACTAAAGGGATTCAAGATTACAAAGCATGGAGATTATACTTAATGAACGAAAATATCCGTAAGGTGGTCCCTTATGTGCCGGGTGAGCAGCCCAAGCGCAAAGGCATAATAAAACTGAATACCAACGAATGCCCCTATCCCCCCTCACCCAGGGTAAAGAAGGCCCTGTCAGGGGTAGATTACGAGCGTTTACGTCTCTATCCGGATCCGGCAGCATCCGATCTGGTGGACAACTGGGCTAAAAGATGCGGCCTTAATAAGGACCAGGTGTTTGTGGGAGTGGGCTCGGATGACGTACTGTCCATGTGCTTCCTCACCTTTTTTGCCGGTGAACGCCCGATCACTTTCCCTGACATCACTTATTCCTTCTATGATGTCTGGTGCGACGTATACAGGATACCCTATGAAGTCAAGCCTCTTAAGGATGATTTCACCATCGATATAAAAGATTATACCAAGGGGGATTTCGGCGGCGTGGTGATAGCCAATCCCAACGCCCCCACGGGCGTGGCCCTTTCCCTTTGTGACATAGAAAAGATAGTGAAGGCCAACAAGAACTGTGTGGTCATCGTGGATGAAGCCTATGTGGACTTTGGCGCCGAGTCGGTGGTGGGACTCATAGAGAAATATGATAATCTCATCGTGGTACAGACCTTTTCCAAGTCCAGAGCCATGGCCGGCATGAGGATCGGTTTTGCCATGGGCTGCCCCACCCTCATAAAGTATCTGAATGATGTAAAATATTCAGTTAATTCCTATACCATGAACTATCCCTCCATAGTGGCGGGAACGGCTGCCATAAAGGACGAGAACTATTTTAAGAAGATAGTTTCCAGAGTTATGTCAACCAGAGACAGGATGGAAAAGGAACTGGCAGAACTGGGATTTTCCTTCAATAAATCCTCTGCCAACTTCATTTTTGCGAAGCATGAGAGCATACCCGGCGCAGAGATTTTTGAGCGGCTCAAAAAGAGGAAGATATACGTGCGCCATTGGGACAAGGAGAGGATAAGCGATTATTTGAGGATCACCATAGGCACGGACGATGAGATGGACAGGCTGATTGATGCGCTTAAAGAGATCATAGGATCAATAGAGTAAACCGGTAAAGGAGTAAAATGGAACATCTTGTAGATTTTTTTATAAATAACCTGGGAGGAGTGCTTTCAAAGGAGGCCATAGTCTTCATCATCTCCATGACTCCCATTCTGGAATTAAGGGGCGGACTTTTGGCGGCGTCCCTTCTGGGGATACCCATCACAAAGGCCATTCCCATATGTATAGTGGGAAATATCATTCCCATTCCTTTTATACTGCTGTTCATTAAGAAGATCTTTTCAGTCCTTCGCAAGGTGCCCTTTATGACGAAAATCATCGACTGGCTGGAGACCAGAGCCATGAACAAGAGCGACAAGATCGCAGCAGGAGAGTTTGTGGGCCTCATGCTTTTCGTGGGGATTCCCCTTCCGGGCACGGGAGCCTGGACAGGTTCACTCATTGCGGCGCTACTGGAGATCGATATCAAAAAAGCGGTTGTATCCGAGCTTCTGGGGATCATAATCGCCACCATTATAATGTCCATAGTTTCCTATGGCCTGCTGGGAGCGCTGATCTGATGGCTGCATCCGTGAATGAGGCTTATTCTGTTTTTGCACAGGTTTATGATGACTTTATGGAAGATGTGCCCTATGGTGAGTGGGCGGATTTTCTGATCAAATATTTGGCTGACAAAGGGGTCAGAGACGGGCTTGTCCTTGATTTGGGCTGTGGCAGCGGTAAAATATTGAGCTTGCTGAAAGAGCATGGCGGTTTCGACATGATAGGGCTGGATTCCTCGGAGGAAATGCTGAGGATTGCCCGTGATAAGGAACCGGATGCTCTTTATTTGTGCCAGGATATGAGGAGCTTCGAGCTCTACGGCACGGTGAACGCCATCGTCAGCGTGTGCGACAGCATAAATTATATTACCGAAAAAGAAGAGCTTCTGGGGCTCTTTAAGCTGGCCAACAATTACCTGGAGGCCGGTGGATATTTTATTTTTGACCTGAATACGGTGTACAAATATAAATATGAACTGGCAGACAATACCTTTGCCGAGGATAAGGAGGACAAGGCCTTTATCTGGGACAATTTCTTCGATGAGGAATCCGGGATCAATGAGTACCTGCTGACCTTATTTCTAGGGGAAGATGGCGTGTTCAAACGATTCCAGGAGATACATTATGAGAGGGCGTATACGCTTAAAGAGATAGCACAGCTTTTGCAGGAAGCCGGGATGGAGTTCGTGGAAGCCTTTGCGGGCTATACAAGGGAAAAGATAGGCCCCGGGGATGATGAGGATTTGGACAGAGCCATAGACAGAATGGTGATAGTAGCCAGGGAAAAACGACAGGAGGGTAAGCTTTATGTCGATTGAAACAAGAGTAATACAGCCTGATATGGATAAAGATATCATAGTCAGGGCCACGGCGGCGGGTGGCTTCGTCAGATGCTTTGCCGCCACCACCAGAGATATGGTGGAATACGCACGCGGTTTACATAACACATCACCCGTGGCTACGGCAGCCCTGGGACGTACTCTGACGGCGGCAGCCATGATGGGCAGCATGCAAAAGGGCGAAAAGGAGCTTTTGACCATATCCATAAGAGGCGACGGTCCCATGAAGGGCCTCACCGTGACGGCGGGAGCCGATTCCTTTGTAAAGGGCTATCCCATAGTCCCCGACGTGGTGATCCCCGCCAAAGAAAACGGAAAACTGGACGTCTCCGGCGCCATTGGCCACGGATATATGACTGTGGTCAAGGATCTGGGCCTCAAGGAACCCTATGTGGGCCAGACTGAGCTGGTATCGGGAGAGATCGCCGAGGATCTCACCTACTATTTCGCCAACAGTGAGCAGGTGCCCTCCAGCGTGGGCCTGGGGGTGCTCATGAACAGGAATAATACGGTCAGGTGTGCGGGAGGTTTCATAATCCAGCTCATGCCCGACGCCCCCGATTATGTGATAACCCAGCTGGAGGCGAACCTGGGGATGTTCTCCTCGGTCACAACTGTGCTGGATGAAGGCGCATCTGCCGAGGATATGCTGAGGATGCTCACGGAGCCTCTGGAGCTGGAGATACTGGATGTGATCCCCACGGGCTATAGGTGCGATTGCAGCAGGGAGAGAGTTTTAAAGGCTATCGTATCCCTGGGCCGCGATGAACTGGCCCAAATGGCAGCCGAGAAGCAGGATATCGAGGTTAAGTGCCAGTTCTGTGACAGCGTGTACAGATTCCCGCCTGCTGAGATCGGTGAAATACTGGCGGAAAAATCATAATATTTATAATACTTTGTTTCCTTGGTCATCCTGAGAAACAAAGTGACGAAGGATCTTAAAAAACGAGGAGAATAAGAAGATGAAAGACGGATTCATACGTACAGCCGCCATCACCCCCGAGATTAAGGTGGCCGACGTGGCTTACAATCTGAATGAGTGCATCAGACTGACGAAGGAAGCCTGCGAAGGCGGCGCTTCCATTATAGTATTTCCGGAACTGGTGCTGACGGGCTATACCTGCCAGGACCTCTTTTTTCAAAAGGAGCTGATCGACGAGTGCGGCAGGGCCGTAGCGGATTTCGCCAGACAGACAAAGGACACCGAGGCCATTATCTTTATCGGAGTCTGCATGACCTTAAATGACAAGTTGTACAATGTGGCGGCCGTGCTCAATAAAGGCGAGCTCATCGGCCTCGTCCCCAAGAGGAATCTGCCAAACTACAGCGAGTTTTATGAGCAAAGGCATTTCACCTCCGGTAATAAGTCGCCGATACTGGTGGACTGCTTCGGATTTAAGGATGTGCCCTTTGGCAGCAATCTGATGTTTAAACCGAATAATACGTTTATGCATGAAAATCAGGCAAAGGACATCACGGTGGCGGCGGAGATCTGTGAGGATCTCTGGGTAGCCGATCCTCCCTCCACTGCCCATGCGAAAAACGGAGCGGATATTATAGTGAATCTTTCAGCCGGAAATGAGCTGGTGACCAAGAATGATTACAGGCGTTCTTTAGTCTCTTCCACCTCGGCCAGACTGATTTGTGCATACGTATACGCCTGTGCGGGCAATGGTGAATCCACTCAGGATCTGGTCTTCGGAGGACATGATCTGATCTGTGAAAACGGCACCGTCCTGGCGGAGAGCGAATTATTTAAAACGGGCGTTATCTATGCTGATATCGACGTCCAGAGACTCCTTCATGACCGTCGCAGGATGAACACCTGGGAGACAGGTACAGTCGACAAAATTAAATATGAGACTGTTATAAAAGACCCCGGAGTCCTGGCCGGTGACAGAGAATTTTATATCATACGAAATTATGACACGACTCTTAAAGACCTGGAAGTTAAACGAAAATTTAGCAGCCGTCCCTTCGTTCCGGATGCTGAAGATATGCGGTCTAAGCGGTGTAACCAGATATTGACTATACAGGCCATGGGGCTTAAAAAGAGACTTGACACCATTGGCTGTAAAACTGCGCTGGTGGGCCTGTCCGGCGGTCTGGATTCCACTCTGGCACTGATCGTCATGGCCAAGGCCTTCGATCTGGCAGGCATTGACCGGACCGGTATCATCTCTGTTACCATGCCCTGTTTCGGCACTACGGACAGGACTTACAATAACGCATGTAATCTTGCAAAGACCATGGGCACCACCCTGATGGAGATAAACATAGCCGATTCGGTGAAGGCTCACTTCAGGGATATAGGCCAGGATGAAAAAACACATGATATCACATATGAGAATTCTCAGGCCAGAGAGCGCACCCAGGTGCTGATGGACCTTTCCAATAAGATGAACGGTCTGGTGGTAGGCACCGGTGATATGTCCGAGCTGGCACTGGGCTGGGCTACCTACAACGGAGATCACATGTCCATGTACGGAGTGAATGCTTCGGTACCCAAAACTCTGGTGAGACATTTGGTGGCAGCCTATGCAAGGGACGAGAGCGTTAGCAAAGAAACGGCTGCTATTTTACAGGACGTACTGAATACGCCCGTGAGTCCTGAGCTGCTCCCTCCAGTGGACGGAGTCATATCACAGAAGACTGAGGATATAGTGGGACCCTATGAGCTCCACGATTTCTTCTTATACTACATGCTCAGATGGGGCTTCACCCCCGTCAAGATTTACAGGCTCGCCTGCATGGCCTTTGAGGGAATATATGATGGCGCGACCATACTCAAATGGGAAAAAATATTCTACAGGAGATTCTTTAGCCAGCAGTTTAAGCGCTCCTGTCTGCCGGACGGCCCCAAGGTGGGTAGCGTGGCCCTGTCTCCCAGAGGTGACTGGCGCATGCCCTCGGACGCAGTGGGCAAGCTGTGGCAGAAGGAACTTGAAAATATTGGATAAGATGAAGTTTTAGTAATTAATTGTAAATAATGAATCGTAAAGCAAGGAGGACGAGATGAGCAAATACAGCAAAAAAGACATTTTGAGGATGGTGGAAGATGAGGACGTGGAGTTTATCCGTCTCCAGTTTACGGATATCTTCGGCTCCTTCAAAAATATGGCCATCACAAAGGCACAGCTGACGGCTGCCCTGGACGGTGAGATCGTGTTTGACGGCTCTTCCATAGACGGCTTCGCCCGCATAGAAGAGAGCGATATGTACTTAAAGCCCGATCCGGACACCTTTGTGATCTTTCCCTGGAGACCCCAGGTGGGCAAGGTGGCCAGACTTATCTGCGATATTTGCAGAGCCGACGGCACTCCCTTTGAGGCTGACTGCCGTAACCTTCTCAAAAATGCCATGGCCCAGGCCAGGAAGGCAGGTTTTGAGGTGAGCATCGGCACGGAACTGGAATTCTTCCTCTTTGAGACGGACGAACAGGGCCAGCCTACCACGAACCCTTCGGACAAGGCGGGATATTTTGACATAGCGCCTCTGGATGGTGGCGAGAATGCCAGAAGAGATATGGTCCTCACCCTGGAGGAGATGGGTTTTTTGATCACAGGTTCCCATCACGAGCAGGCGCCGGGCCAGCATGAGATAGACTTTACCCACTCTCCCGCCCTGGAGACTGCGGATAACATCCAGACCTTTAAGATGGCTGTAAAGACGGTGGCTAAGCGCCACGGCATGCACGCCACATTCATGCCAAAGCCCACCGCCGGTATCACCGGTTCCGGCATGCACATCAATATATCGCTCGAAAAGAAGGGCAAAAACGTGTTCTTTGATCCCAAGGATGAAAACAGGCTCTCTAAAGAGGGCTATTACTTCATGGGCGGTATCATGAAGCACGCCTGTGCGATTTCAGCCCTCACGAATCCTCTGGTGAACTCTTATAAGAGACTGGTTCCCGGCTTTGACGCAGCCGTATATGTGGCCTGGTCAAAGGTGAACCGTAGCCCTCTCATCAGGGTTCCCGTCTCAAAGGGACAAAATACCAGGATCGAACTGAGATTCCCGGATCCTTCGGCTAATCCCTATCTGGCCATAGCGGCCATCATAACCGCAGGACTGGCCGGCATTAAGGGTAAGATCAATCCTCCGGACCGCATAGACACCAATATCTTCGCCATGACGCCCGCTCAGAGAGCAGAGGCGGGCATCAGATCCCTGCCTCAGAATCTGGGACAGGCTCTTGAGTGCCTGGAAAATGATGAGCTGATCATGAATGTGCTGGGAGAGTATGCAGCCGCCAGATATCTCATGGCAAAGAAGGAAGAATTCAGGCAGTACAGCGAGTTCGTATCCGAATGGGAATTGACATCATATCTGGGTAAGTACTGATCATTAGCAGATTTAATTGTCATCATGAACGAAGTGACATTGAGGATATGTCATCCTGAACGAAGTGAAGGATCTTGAAAGAGTTGAAATATTTAATAACCCCAACTCAGTAAAGATTCATCGAAATGCTCAGAATGACATGTTTGTAATTTATGTAAACTAATGGCGCACTGATGACTGTATGATGAATAAAGAACAGCAAAAATTATGTAAACTAATGATGTGTAATGCCGATTAAAGGGTATCCAAAGAGTGTGATTAGTTATGTAAACTAAAATGTCCGCATATATGATCATGCGCCATATGATTTATTGACGGGATTATGTAAACTATTCGGAGGTTAGGCTTGACCAGTATTATCGTACTCTTTCCGAAAATTGAAAATGCAAAAAATATAAGGAATATTCTGGTTAAAAGCGGTTTTTCTGTAGAGGCTGTGTGCAATACCGGCGCACAGGCGCTTCAGTATGCCCAGGAACTCAATGACGGAGTGGTGGTCTGCGGTTATAAGTACCCGGATATGATATGTACGGAGCTTTCAGGTTATCTGCCGGACCATTTCCAAATGTTGCTGGTGGCGTCAAGGCCCAATCTGGCTGAGGTCTTCGGCAGCGATATAGTCTGCGTTGAAATGCCTCTAAAGGTCCATGAACTGGTGTCCACTGTGTCCATGATGGTGCAGAATCTGGAGCAAAAGCGCAGAAAGAGGCGACAAAACCCTGTAAGAAGGAGTGAACAGGAGCAGGGGATCATAGACGAGGCGAAGGCACTTCTTATGGAAAGAAATAATATGACGGAGTCCGAGGCACATCGTTATATCCAGAAATCCAGTATGGATTCCGGCACGGGATTGTCCGAAACCGCCCAGATGATCCTGGCACTCATGGGTTAATCGGCATGAGGGGGATCACAAAGTGGGGAGCCTGATGCAACCCAAAAAGCAAAAAATCAGTTTGAAAAAATGCACAAAACAAAAAGGAGAACATCAATATGAGATTTACTAAGATGCAGGGACTCGGAAATGACTATGTTTACATAAATGGGTTTACTGAACAGGTCAATAACAAGAGTGAACTGGCCGTAAAATTGTCCGATCGTCACTTTGGGATCGGTTCGGATGGTATTATATTTATTAATCCCCCCTCAGCATTGGCCGATTTTGAGATGGAAATGTACAATGCAGACGGCTCCAGAGCTGAAATGTGCGGTAATGGCATAAGATGTGTGGCTAAATACGTCTATGACCATAGAATGACTGACAAGGATGTCATAGCCATAGAATCCATGGGGATAGTAAGAGAAATAGAAATAATAAAGGATGAGAGTCAGGATCATGTGGCCAAGGGAGCCCGCGTGAATATGGGTGTTCCTATACTGAGTCCAGCGCTGGTTCCCTGTGTTCCCGCAGTCTTTAAGGAGTACGCAGGAGCGATGGATGATGATAAGCCGGTGATAAACAGGACCATGACGGTGGCAGGAAAAGAGTATAAGACGACATGCGTGTCGATGGGTAATCCTCATGCAGTGATATTTGTGGACGAACCTGTGGCAAATCTTGACTTGAACAGTCAAGGGAACCTCTTTGAAAATCATGAAGCCTTCCCCAAAAGGGTGAATACAGAGTTCGTCAGAGTGCTGAATCGTGATACCGTGGAGATGAGAGTCTGGGAGAGAGGCAGCGGTGAAACTCTGGCCTGCGGAACCGGAGCCACGGCCACAGCAGTCGCATGTATTTTGAACGGATTTACCGATAATGCAGTGACCGTAAAACTTCTCGGAGGAGATCTGACCATAGAGTGGAAGGGTACATCTGCCGATTCACAGGAATGTGCCTTCATGACCGGTGCAGCCACCACCGTATTCACCGGAGAGATCGATATTTGAGACCGATGTGACGTATCACCGTGAATAGGATTATGTAAATTATGTAAACTGAAATGCAGATGATGGTTAACATGGGTCAATCTATCGTCTTCATTTTTATGTAAACCTGATTGGCATATTGTATATTGAAAATGATAGTTAGTTATGTAAACTAAATCGAACGGCTTCTGCCTGGGGCGATTTAATATTATGTAAACTAATTTACATGAATCGATCTTATGTGGAATTGATTTATGTAAACCAAGAGGGCTTCATAAATGCTCGATATAATTCCGGCCTGATCTAAACAAATATTATCAACACCACAAACGTATTCTTAAAAAGCTCAACAAATTCTCAACAAAACCCCAACAAAATCCTTACAATCTCCCCTGATTTCCCAACAAAATCTCCCCTCCAAACGTATATACATTAAAAATAAGAAGAATCAAAAATTGGCAATGGGTTAAATTTTTGATCCAAAGTGCCGATATGTATTGAGATAGGGGCAGTGCGCGCCTGCGGGATGCATGAATAATCCCAAAGGTCTTTAGAATACCGGATATAATCGACTGAAACTGTCCCGGGGAAGATGATACAGTTAAACAGGAGACATACAGGTCTCCGGGGAAGAGAAAAAGTTTTAGGTATAGAGTTATGAATAAGGGATTGAAAAAACCGGATCTGAAAAGATCATATCGAAAAAGATCGAATCGGCCCGACCTTGGTTTCACCATGGTGGAGCTAATCGTAGTCATCACCATAGTGGCTATCGCGGCTGCACTCACCACGCTCTCGGTTCTCAAGTGGCAGGACTGGAGTAACTTCAATAAGCAGAATGAATACGCCCAGGCCCTGTACAGCGCAGCGGCCAATCAGCTGACCGAGTACGCAGGTAACGGTTATCTCACCGAGTTCGCCAATTCACTGGTTAAAAAAGACGTAAAGCCCAATGCACATGGTACAGATTACTACGATGCAGAGGATTATCTGGTACCCGTCCGCCAAGTGTCAAAGCTCACCGACGCAGAGGGTAATGCCTATGCGGGAGATGCAGCGGTATGGAAGTCCCTTGATAAATCAGGCGAGGGAGAGTTCGGTACATACATCGTCATCTTAAAGGCAAAGGCAGGAGACATAGGTTCGGTTAAGAGCCTTAAGGATGCCGGCACCGACAGTGATAAGATCCAGGCCTATTGGATCGACAGACTCCTGGGCTCATACGTGGCAGACAGGGAAGTCCTTGACTCGGCTACCATCTCCATAGAGGTGGCGCCTGAGGATGGACAGGTATTTGCACTCCTTTACTCCGACAGGACCGGAGATTTCAGATACGATGCTGACATAGACGAGAGCACCGATCATTACAATGCAGCTAACAGAAAAGAAACCTACCGCTCATCCTTCATGGTGGGCTATTATGGTGTGGACACCCTGTCCAAGGCCATAAAGGGACAGGCCAGCGCAGACCTGTTAAAACTCAGGATGGTAAGGCTCATCAATGATGAGTCTCTTCATCTTGCCTTCAATCATGCAAACGATGTCATCAATCCCTTCGACACCAATTACGAGATCAAGATATTTGATGCGGAAAAGAAATATAAAAATGCCTCCGGCAAGGAAGAGTCGGTTCCCGAGCTCACCCTGAAGCTTAACTTCCCGGCGCTTGGTACCTACATGGGCATCACCGGTGACGACGGCATGCGCGACCTGCGTAACAGCATAGCGGCAGCTACCGGTCCTTCCGACGCCGTGGCCATCAAGTTCCCCGTAATCCGTCACTCCGTATTACAGAACGGAGATACCGTACTCAGCGGGACAAAGGATGGAGAAGACAGATATTCAGCCATCGACGAAGAAGAACTGGGCACCCTTCCCTTCCTGGTATGGATGGACGGCAAGACAGTTCATTTGGTGCTGGACGCCGCTGACGTGCAGGCTACCTCATGGCTCTTTGAGAATGGCTACAGCCACATTTACAATATGACCTATGACAGCGCCGAAAACGCCTTCAAGGATACCTACAGCTTCTTCAGATTCGGACAGAGCGCTGACAATATAAAGTGTACGGTCAAGGCGTCGGCCTTTACCTACGCGGATACCGTTCCTGTTAAGTCAAATACGGAGAATCCTGTATTCTATGAGGAAAAATATTCAGTCCTTGGTTTTGACACCGGCTTTATAAAGAAGACTCATAAGAAGGATGAGAACTCTTATAATTACAAGATCCGAAACGCCAGACACCTTTACAACATCAGATATGTGGAGGATCCCGATATCATCATCACCCAGGATGTGGAAGCATATCTCGCGGACTCCGTGGCAGGTGAGAATAAGAGACAGCTCACCTTTGCACTGGACCGCGACATCAGCTGGCAGGAGTTTACCGAAGCAGGCAATCTGGTGGAATCCAATCCTTCCCTCAAGATAACGGTGGCTGACCGTACGGCCAGCGAATTTCCTTCCTTTAAGACCTTAAGGACCAGGGATACCATAGACGGCACAAAGAAGAAAAACGCCATGAGCGATCTGGTGGAGGAGACCTACAGCCTTAAGAACTTCACCATATCCCAGGAGGCTAATGATACATTCGCGGTAAATACCACCCAGACCAAAGAGGGTGACAGCTATAAGGCAGTAACGGATCCCGCCACAGGCTTCGTGCTGGTAAATCAGGGCAGCATGACCAACCTGACCATGGACGAGGTCACTGTGACCGGCGAAAAATATGTAGGCGCCTTTACCGGTATCAATATCACCGCGGATCCCTCCACGGTTAAGAATCTGACCCTTGAAAATACAGATGATAAGACACAGGTCACCGGCGTTAAGAACGTGGGCGGCATCATGGGTATGGAACTGCCTTTGACGGATAACGAGACCGTCATCGAAGGCCTTTTCAACAAAGGAAAGGTAAACGGCGAGATGGCCGTGGGCGGCATCGTGGGAATGAGCCGGAACAGCTTTGATGGAGAAAAGCCTGAGGCCCTCGGACAGTATATAGCCGATTCCGCATGGAATACAGGCAGAAAGAAGATAACCATCAATGATTGTACCAATGAAGGTATGGTAGGAGGCGTTATCCCCGACAGTATCACTGATGATGAGGAAAAGAGAGAATACTCCAGATACATCGGCGGTATAGCCGGATATCTCTACGATGACAGAGATGCGGACGAAGAAGTCGACATCAAGGTGACCAACTGCGCCAGCGCACCCCAGTACCTTACTGCGGGCAGACTGGAGGATAAGCTCTACGGCGTATATGTGGGCGGTATCATCGGTTATAACAGATTCAGTTCCATCAGCAACTGTACCTCCGAGATCCAGGGCAGACCTAAGGGTTATGTCTTCGGTTACAAATATGTGGGCGGTATCGTGGGCATGAACATAGGACCTGCGGACGGTACCTCCATAGAGGGTGGCGTGGTTCCCGTCAATACGAACAACGTAGTCGGAGAGTATTACGTGGGCGGTATCACCGGCGTAAACGCATCGGCCGAAGATCTCCTTAGCGACGAGATTACCTCTTCTGGAAAGAAGGATCCCGAAGTCATCGAGACCCTGACAGATTCTAACGGAAAGAAGCTACTTCTGGTTCCCAATACGAAGCCTGATATGGGCGTTTCCGTAAGGGAATGGACCAATAAGGGCGTGGTTATAGCCACCAAGGAATACGCAGGCGGTATCACCGGATTTAATGCAGGCTGGATATATAACTGTAATTCAGACATAGATCCGGATGTGGCCAACGCTGTCTTTGACAAAGTGGCAGACGGCAAGTACTGCGGCGATTACGTGGGCGGTATCTCCGGTTATAATAACGGAGTCATCGGCACCACTGACAGATATGCATCGCAAAAAGAGATAGATGATGCCTGTGTTGGTTCATCGAAAGATGTAGGCAACAAGAAAGGTGCTAATGGTCCTACTTTAAGAGCGGCTGTATACGTTACCGGCTGTAATTACGTGGGCGGTATCGTAGGCTATAACGCAGTGGACGCCATCGTGGAAAATTATGAGGTCGCAGGCGGACACGTGCTGGCACATCCCGATAAGGGTTACTTCGTCGGCGGTTACGCCGGACTTAACGTATCCATGGCCATGCTGATGGATATGGAAGAACAAAAACCTATGACTGTGGCAGATGGTGAAGGAAATGAGAGGGATATCACCACCTATGTTCCTCGTGCGGTTTATTCAAATCCAAATGAGATCACCGGCGCTTACTTTGTCGGTGGAAACGTGGGCGGCAACCTGGTAAATGTCAAGAGCGACATCTTTAAAGATATTATTACCGATAGCAAAGATACGAGGATATACGGTCTCTTTGAGACAAATAACTTCCTGGGCCAGATCAAGGGAACCCACGCATTCACAGGCGGATTCGTGGGATATAACGCTCTGTTCAATACAGATCCCGACGCCTTTAATGAGATCCCCGAGTCCATCTTAAGGACCATGGAAGAGATAGACGAAAGATATCCAGACGCTTATACCGATGATGATAAGCGCCGCAGGATGCTCACCGAAAAGGTGGCCCTCATGGACGACCTTAAGAATAATCTTAAGGATGAAGACGGACATGCGGTCATCTCGGATTCAGACATCGCCGAGTCGGTCATGTACATAACCGGTGATTCCGACGAGGTCATTATATCCTCTAATCTGGGCCGCATCACCTCGGACGTATGCGTGGGCGGCGTCATGGGATATAACGATTCGGATACCAAGCTCTATATCAAAAATGCAAAGAACGCTACCCCCGTGGTGGCCAGATATGCCATCGAGAATCCCGAAGAGCAGTTCACCATGGAAGGAAAGTACAGGAAAACGGATTTCGCAGGCGAGGATTACAAATACACCTATGCTTACGCCGGCGGTATTCTGGGCAAGGTGGAAAAGAACACCACCATCGATAACTGCTCCAATGCACCTTCGGGCTCCGTCACCAGTGAGGGAACCTACAGAGGAGGTATGACAGAGGTCAATGAAGGCAAGATCATAAACTGTGACGTGTCAAACTTCGGTTCAGCCGCATACCAGTATGTAGGCGGTCTGGCCGGACTGAATGACTTCGTGCCCGCCGTTAAGGCAGATGAGGAAGATCACTACGGTATCATAAAGAACTGCCGACTGGTTAAAAAGACCATCACCGGCAAAAACATGGTAGGCGGACTGGTAGCGGAGAACAGAGGCTATATCTACGCGGTTACCATGGAAAAGCCCGAGATAGTGTCAGGCTACATCAACCGTAAGGGCTTTGGCGAAGGCGAAGATAAATACGGCGTGGCCGGAGTTTATGCCGCAGTCAACTGTGAGATGGGCCGCATCTACACGGCAGAAGAGATCAAGGATGTGAACGTAAGGTCCGAGGGCAGCTGCGCCGGCGGTATCGTAGGCGTAAACATGGGCCTCATCGCTCCCGATGCTGACGCTATCAGCGCAAACGGCGGCCAAAAAATTGACCGCGATCATCCCGTGATCATAACCGGCAGCGTAAAGGGATACAAAAATGCAGGCGGCGTCATGGGTGTTAATAGGAGCGTGATCAAGGACGAACACGGCGATCCCGCAGCCATATCATTTTATAAAAATGAAGCCGATATCACGGCCACTAACGGCAACGCCGGCGGAATAGTCGGAGACAACGCAGCCACAGCAGTCATCCGCTACTGTATGAACGACGGCGTGGTCACCGCATCCAATGAAGGAAATGCAGGCGGCATCACCGCACAGAACAAGAGTACCATCGAGTATTGTGTAAACATCGGTGAAGTAATATCAAACGAAGGCTATGCCGGAGGTATAGCCGCGGTGAATGACGCCGATGAAGATGATGATGACAGCAGCACCAAGGAACAGATCGGCCTCATAAAAGAGTGCGGCGTCTACTCTCCAGACTTCTTTGAGGAAGAAGCAGAAAAAGGCAGCGGCGAAGAGTATAAGATCGGCGAAATGTTCTATGAGGATGAGGATTATCAGAACCGAGTTTCTCTCGATACTCCCGATGTTAACAATTATGAGAAGCTTGCCTTTGAGGCTAAGAAATATGCAGGCGGCGTGGTAGCCGTAAACTATGCAAAAATAGATTCCTGCGAAGTCAGATACGTGGAGGTATCAAATACTAAGAACAGTAATAAAGACAGCGCAGTGGGAATCTTTGCCGGAATAAATAAGAAGGAAGACGGCAAAGAAGGTGAGATCACTCTGGCGGCCGGCCAGTCCACCGAGGGCACCGAGACCTTCTCAAAGGTGAACAGAGCGGCAGTCGGCGGCGTAGCCGGAATAAATGAAGGCATTATTGAGGGAAGCGCCTTGGTTAAAGTCGATGACACCGACGCAAGCATCCCCTCATCTATCATATATATAAGAGAATATCTGGATGAGACCTCTCTTGCAAACATGGGTGGAGTAACGGGCGTTAACCGCGGCGATATCAGATATGTTTCCGTGAAGGGTGAGATCATAGGCGATCTGGGAGACGTCGATATAGGTTATGGTGGAGTGACCGGCGTAAACGGTTACACGGACAAGAGCAAAGTTGGTAAGACAGGTAGAGTTCCTACTGTCGATGGTTGTACATTTGATGGAACGCTTAAGGCTGAGGGTGCCGGTTCGGCAATTGCCAGGATCGGAGGAATTGCCGGGATCAATGGATATAATGCGGCTTTGTCGCACTCGCTTGTGGGAGTGATAGATGACAGCATCAATCTGGATCGTGAAGGCAATGGATTGTCTATGACGAAAATCTATGGCGGCCGGATCGAATACGAGGATGGTACGCTTACACCTGATGGATGTGACCCTTGCAATAAGGGTGTACCTGAACTTGAGATCCAGCTTATCAAGAACCCATATGATACAGCTTCATATTCTTATGTTGGAGGTGTGTCGGGTGAGAATCACGGACAAGTGACAGAGTGTGATAATTATCCTGTTTCGAAGGACAGAGTTGAGATCAGTGCCTTTACATCCATAACCGGTGGTATCGTAGGATATAATTTCGATGATGGCGTTGTATCCGGGACAAAGGATATACATACAACTACGGGAGACAGTTGGGTTGTGGAGACCAGAGGATCGGACAATCTGTCCGGTAATGGTGGTATTATAGGCGTGTCTACATCACCCACTGATCTTGTATATCTTGATAACCATGCTGATATCACCAGCAGAATGAATGGTCATTCTCCCGTGGGCGGCCTGGTGGGTTATATAGGTCAGAAAACCAATATGAGTTATCTCGTGTCTGATTGCCGCAATTATGGTGATGTAACCTGCACCTACAGAGCTGCAGGTATGTGTTCTGATGTGACGTATAATAATATAAGTTATAAGAACTGTATCAACTACGGCAGGATTCGCTCTATCACAGGTAAGGCAGCGGGATTTACCCAGTATATTGCAGCACCTAGTTCCGAAAGTTATTTTGAGGGATGCTATAATCATGGTGATATAGTAGCTCCTGCAGGAGGATCAGGTTTTTTAAGCGAATTTGCTGCCGGCACGAATGGAAATTTTGGTGCTTATCTGACAGATTGCGTAAACACGGGTAATTTTTATCAGGTGGCCGGAACCGGTAATAATAACGGATACAGTGCAACCAGTGAGAAAATGTTTGCATTTGATGGCGCCGGCTCAGGAATTTTCTGTGATAACTGCCGGGATTACAGCACAACGAATTGTTTTTCTTACTCGGCAAATACCAAGAAGTTGATCAATTCTCTCGGACATAGGTTTTATCCTGTGATCACTAAGAATTCCATGCTTGATTACAGGGGAGCTCTGTTGCCGGTTGCAAAAAAAATCGATGCTAAGCTTACATATAATAACTTTTATGTTGGAAACAATGATCATGAGGAAGTCGCTTCGGGGGTCTATTTTACTTTTACTCCTTTAAGCAGCGTAAACAACACCCAATATGGATCCATGGTGACTGATTTTCTTGAGCCAGTGACGGATTCCGTACTGAATGTATTTGCCACACAAAACGGTGACAGCGGCAAACCGTTCATTTTTGATATAGATGTGGATTATGCGGCTGTCCATGATGAAATGAGCAGTTTTGTCATCTATTTGTTTAACAATAATTATGATAATGCGTCTACTATAAAGCGGTATGAGGTCTCAGCAGATGTTAAAGCCTCCGAAGGAAGCTTTAAGGCTACAGCACCTGTCTGCAATGCGTCTAACACATTGGAATCCGGCAGGGTGGAGCTTGATGTCAGCGGATATGGAACTGTTGAGCATATCACACTGTATGTGACCCCGAAATCGGAGAATCGTGTATATTTCAGAGGCTTTGAGTGGGTGGATGCTGATGAAGGCGTTCACAGCTGTGATTCATATGATGAGCTCTTATGTGAAAAATATGGTGTCGGCTTTGATATCGCCGGAAATGGCGCCATGGTATGGAGTGTAAGATCCAAGCCGGATCAATCCACTACGGGAATGACTGATCAGAGAGTAGATAATACTGGCAGTATGTTCCTGCTCAGGGATGTTGATAAGATTCCGTTAGCGGACAGGGACGCCTTCTATATGAATACGGCAAAATATGCATATTGGGCACAGTACAGCCTGGATGCGACATATTTCAGAGAAGACGCCGATAAGATGAAGTCTATTGTCGTCTATGCCACCAGACAAAATGACATTGAAGCGAGTAATTTGAACAGAGATGGATATTTCTTCTCTTATTATGCTGTATTTACGGATGAAGACGGTAATTCCGCATATACGGAAGGGGAGACAGACAGGGTTAATTCACGGCATCCGATACAGGTGGATGTACCGGAAATGAGCGATGGAGATGAGAACGGCGAAAACAAAAAGGAGATGGGCAGGATTACGGGGGTAACACTGTATCTTCAAAGCCATGCAAACAATATTAACAGCAGGCAGGATCGGGTGTACGTGAACGGCTTCGGTTGGATACCTGAAGGAAAGGATGAGGCAGTGAAGCTGCCATACTATCCTTCGGTATCATTTGAGAGCACCGGAAACAAACGTATAACAAAGCTGGTAAAAAGTGATGAGACGCAGAGAAAGGGCGATAATATAACGCTTATCCCTGAATGGGCACCGGTCGGTTATGATAAGGCAATCACTATTACGAAATCAGATCCTATGTCTGATACGTATGCGGAGGATGAAAGCGTATACTATGGCGTGTATGATGATCCGACAGTTTCGCCCGGTTGGTATGATAGTGAGAGAATAAGTTTCTTTAAGGAATTCGATCCTCAGTTTGAATCTACTCTTTTCAGCAGTGAAGAGAAGGACTACAAGCAGCTGCCTGCGCCCAGTTGGTTTAAGAAGGAAAATAAAAATGGACGATACAAGTTCATGTGGAATAAGATAGATGGAGCTGCAGCTTATGAAGTTAAGGTTTCATTACTGAGTAAGGTGAACGGCGTCGAGGAGGTTCGTGGAAGTACGGATGTCATGAGAGTTTCTTCTGCTCTGTGCACAACAGATGGCAATGATGAGGTCGTAGTATCGTATTTCATGATAGATGATATCATGAATATAGTTCCTGAATGGGATGAATCATGGGGCGCCAGAAGTCTTAGATTGGAAGTTAAGGCAATAAGCCCCTATCATATATTGAATGAAAATATGTCGGGTGCGACTAAATTTGACTCTGACTGGGGGGCTGCTACATGGACGGCGTCTGATGTACTTCCTACTCCGGTGTATCACTTCGAATACACCGGCAATAACAGGATGGTTGCTGTTCTTGAAAATCCCGAGGATTATGTGGGCTATGAGAGTTATCTTAAATACGTAAGGATCTATTTTAACAATGATTTTGTATATGATTATTCGGACCCCACTGATAACACTGTAAAGAATAAGGTCAGAAATGTATACATCATGGTATCTGACGGGAGAAGCACATCTGCTCCGTTTATTCTTCAGGGCGGTGTTTATACCGGAAACTATTTTACCGAGGGCACTGCCATGTCAAAAGACCAGACTAATATGGCGGATTCGGCAGATTATCAGAAATCCGGAACTTTCCTTTTCACCGCGGAGCATATGCAGGAAAAATATATTTATTCAGGAAGGTTTTCCGGTTTTAAAGGTACTACCGGTAATAACCTTGAATACAATATTGAGGCTATGGTGCTTGATACGGATTTCTATATAAATGGTGAGCTTGAGGCTTTTGATGAAGATCTTGGAGTGCCTGTTGTATACAGTCATGGTGTACTTCATACTGCCAACAGACATCTTCAACAGTACACATACTTTAACATCGGTCTGGGCGACCTGCCCGATGATATCATCGAACGTGATTTTGAAGTCAGGTCATACATATATGCATCCCAGGATGACATGCTACAGATGGGACATTATGTGGAACGTGGCGTTGAACTGAATTCTCTGTCGGATGTCCAGCAGCTTGTGGATGAAAGCTATATTGACGGAACGACAGGAGAGATCACAGCAAGGAGTATATATGATTCGGGTTCTTTAAGACCGGGATATGTTCTTTGGAAAAATGCGGATGGTACATATGATATATATTATAATTCTTCTCTTGAGTGTAAAGGCATTCAGCCAGACAGGTCAGAAGGTACTATATCTTATGATGCCAACTATCAGATAAGGAGCATTGATTATGAGTACAGTGATTATGGGGATGCAAGGGATGATCTTAGGGATCTTTCAGGTGGTTATGATCTTTATTCTATAAAGGATGTTTCCTATAGAGAAGAAAAAACCCAGAATAATACTAACTATACATACAGATATAACCTGAACTCAAATCTATCTCCTAAAATTCTGCCGATGACCTATCTCATCACGGTTACAAATAAAAATGGAGAGAAATTTACCGTCAAGTACAGAGAAGGAAGTTATTATGTGACAGATGAAAATGATAATATATATGGCAGGGTAAAGAAGTACAATAATCAGATGGTATATCTGGATGATGAAATTGATATGAAGAATAATCTGGACTTTTCTTCTGATGGTTCGATTGTCGGTAATCAGAAGGGAAGGGTAAGATATTACAATGATCCCACAGTAAGAGGCTCCTGTGATTTTATCTTCCAGACTCAGAATGTGATAAAGGATGCGTCAGGTACTTTTAAAAACATAGAGTTTAAGTCGTTCAGGGGGTATTTGGAATTCTCTTATACCGGCTCGGCTTCAGAAGATCCCTTCGATTTTGATGTGAAGGTATTCTACAATGACATCCAGCGAGTGCAGCAGGCACCTACCATCAGCGAGAATTACGTCAAGACCACGGAGAACGGACATGACTCCTTTACCTTCTACTGGGATCAGGATGCATCTCCCGATGATCCTTTATACGAAGGTGCCGAGTATAATGTACAGCTCTTCGGTGATACGGTATCTCAGGATAACGTGCCCATGGCCGAGGTCAATGGCGTCAAGGCAAGAGAGTATACCTTCACCGACAGTCAGGGCAACTGGAATTATAAGAACTTAAGGCTTCATGTCACCAGAGTGGGTACTTTGAACAGGTACGACCGCACCTACATCCTGCCTCACACGGCAGTGCGTGAAGAGTTCAAGGTGACTCTGAAGCTGGATACCGTATCCATAATCGATGCGAGCCTGAATACCGATGATACCGGCGGATTCGTAAGCGATGATCTGGATTATAAGGTGATCTGGGACCAGATAACTGATCCTTATCAGCTGGATGACCTGGCAGGCTATCTCATAAAGGTGGTGGATCTTAAGGACGCTGACGGCAATCCCGTGACCGAGCCTAACACCCATTACTATCCGATCGCGGTAAATGAAAAGCCCGTATTTACGCCGGAGGCAGGCAGCACGACTCTCGATCCTATGGTCAGCGGCGTGAACCCTGAGAGTGAGAGCCAGTACTACGCTATCATCAATCTCTCCGAGTTTGATGGCGGACATACCCTTGGCTTCACCGTACAGCCTATAGCAAAGAAGACGGCGGAGGTTTACAACGACGGTAACGAAAGTAACGTATTTGAAAAGCTCCTCTTCACTAGACTGAATACTCCCGTGATCCAGTCGGATGATAACGCCCTGGGTGACTACATAAGCGTGGATCCTTCCACCATGACCTCATATGAGGATTCGAGCTATCATGAGACACTTACGGGCGTGATAGCTACAGAGGATGTGGATTACGATCACACAGTAACCTACGAGACCTATAACAAGGGTGTGACCTTCAAGGTAACCAATGCAGACAATTACGATGCAGAGGGTGCCGACACAGTCACACTTAACATGGCAGCCGCAATCTTTGATGATCCTGCGGACGGCGTGACAGCTACAGGAGCAGGCTCTGATAAGGAAAGATATGAAGGCGGAGACGCTTCCGATGTGAACCCTGATGGTTACTGGAACAGCGGTGCACGAAACACCATCTTCACAAAGGAAACTCCCGCCGTCATGGATGGCAAGGCAAACGCCGCTTCCTACAACCTTAACCTCACGGATTATGAGGCATATCCCGGTGAGTATGCGGGCAAGTGGATCAAGCTGGCCTTCATGGCTTCCAAGACTAATAAGATATCATCGGCATGGACCGATGAGGATCTGCCAGAGCGTGATACGGTGGATTACTACTGGTTCCGCATACCGAAGGTAGTGCTTGACGATGTGGTGCTCGGAGATTCCCTCACACTTAAGAGTGTATATCCCGTGGAGCCTCATGTGCGCTATTATAACGGCAGCGAGCTTTCCGATGAAAAGAAGAGTGACTTCACCGGCACCTTTGAGCAGGTGGCCATAGGCTTTGAGGCGGATTATAATGCAAAGGGCTACGCTTTCGACGTGAAGCTGACCTCCACGGCAGACTCCGAGGATCCCACTAAGAAGATCACTCCCATGTACGGACTGTATCTGTGCAAAAATGAGAAGGCCGGCGGTTATGACGTATACATCGAGTCTATCAAGAATGCCACTGTTAAGAGTCGTGACAAAAAAGTGGACGATAAGTATGACGGCTACGAAAGCGAGAGCGATGATACCCATACCATTCCCGGATGCTCCATAACAAAAGGCGATGATGCGACCTATGTGGGACACTTTGACGGTGAGACCACAGGCGAGCAGAGGATAGCCATCGAGGATATCGAGCACACATGGATCACCGATCTTAAGTTCCACTCATACATGACCTATGAGGCCGGTGAAAAGAGTGCAAAGGTAAGGCTGGTGCTTCCCGATCTGCAAAAGACCGATTCCAGCGTGAACGCCATAGACTATATCGCCACCGACAGCGTGCTGGTACAGACTGTGACCGATAAGGATTATCACTCCTTAAGGCGTGTTCTCTGGTACAGAAATACCGAAGGTGAAGGCGATGCCAAGCATTATATACTGGGCACTAAGTCTGATTACATGACACGTGCCGAGGCCGCCAGCTGGTTTAGTCAGGATTCAGTCATGACCGATACTGAGGCCGAGGATAACATCCTGGGCCATCAGGAGGAAAAGACGGTATCCGAAAATGAGATAAGCGCCGAAATGGAAGACGTGGAAGATGAGATCGCAGAGGAAGCCTCCGGAATCGAAGAGACTGTGGAGGTAGAGGATCATGAGGATCTGGCCGGCGATATGGAAAAGGATTCCGAGAAGCCTTCGGAGACCACGGACGTGCAAAAGGACGAGGATACCTCATCTTCGGATAAGTCCGATACCTCCTCATCTTCCGCAACGCCCGATTCACCGGCAGCGGGCGGCGAGTCCAAGAGTGGCGAATCCAACGGTGGAGATTCAAAGAGCGGTGAGTCCAAGGGCGGTGAAACTAAGAGCTATGACTCCAGAAGCACCGTCTCCAAGGCAGGTGAGCTGGAAAGCTCAGGCTCCGACCAAAAGGAATCCTCAAAAGAGGATGACAAAAAGGGTACCTCCAAAAAGGAGAAAACCGCAACCATAATGAAAAAGAAGGAAATGTCACCTGTGGAATGATGATCTAAATTTTTTCATACGTCATCCTGAGCATAGCGACGTTTATCATACCATGAAATGGTATGATGCCACCCCGGCGAGGGGTTGCGAAGCAACAGGAAGGATCTTTGGGTAATGGCAATTGCATGTAAAAGTATAATAAACCTATGAAATTTCGTGTTAAAAAAATGGATAACAGAGGCTCTGCCATGATAACCGCCATAGTGGTGGGCGTGATCATGGCAGTGTTCTGCCTGTCTCTTTTGCTGGTGACCTACACCCTCTACGCCCAGACTGCCAAGCGCAATGCCCTGATCCAGTGCAAATACGCAGCGGGCAGCATGGCACAGCTTCTGGAAGAAGAACTCAAGGATCCCACCTCAGACCTTAATAATAAGCTGGAAGCCGAGATGAGACACCAAAAGGACGACGGCTCCTTCACCGGAACCTGGGCTCCCGCGGGGAACTCCTCCTCAGAGGCTGATGATGTCCTGGCGTACAGGATGGATTATTCGGGGGATGAGAGTGCGTTTAAGGCCTATGCCTTTGATGTGAGCTTTAAGTATACCAAGGTGGGAGATACCGAGTCTGATGCCGGCGGCGAGACCATCGACTACGACGGCCAGTTTAATGACAAAACCCAGGCCGACGAAACCGAATGGGATGAAATGGTAGGCGCGGACGGCGCGGGAGCAGGCGGCTATAACGTGACCATGGAGGTGACCTGCAGTCGCGGTGACACCGTCTACGTGGTCAAAAAAGATGTGCAGGGGGTTACATTTGCAGATGAATAAAGGATATTCAAAGCTAAAAATGAATGATAAGGGCATGACCATGATGGAAGTGCTGGTGGGCTTTGTGATCCTCACCATCATCATGACGGGCGTGTACCACATGATACGCTTTGGCTCAAATATGCTCTATGAATCCACCGACATGCGAAGGGGGCAGACCCAGTTTGAGGAGTCCCTGTACAAGTCCACACCGGATGCAGCGGTGGTGGACAAGGAGGATTTGGGTTCCATGGGTGGTGACTTTAAATTGAAGCCCTCAGGTAAGTTTAAGGATAAGCAGCAGGATGTGGAGCTGTTTGTATCCGAGGAGGCTTCCTATATAGCCCCCATTATGTACAGCTACACCTATGATGGTGATTACAGTGAGAGATTTGGATTAAAAGTATATGGGTTCGAAAAATAAAAGTATCAGAAAAATGAATAATGCAGGTCTTACCCTGGTGGAGATGATAGTCACCTTCGCCCTGCTTGGCCTTTTTATGGTGGCAGCCTGCAGAGTCATCGCATACACCGTGAATATCTATTTCGCCGCCAAGGGCATAGACAATTCCCTGGTGGTGGCGGACCTTATCGCGGACAAGACTGAGGGCCTGGTGGGCAGCATGTGCGACAGCGACACCCTGGACTATGATACCATAAACAATGCGGACACCGGCGTGACTGCCAATGATACACTTCCTTATATAAATGACGATAAGCTTTATTTTGTAAATGATACCAACTGCCCCGTCTGCGTCTGGGAAGAGGACGGAGAGCTTCGGGTTACCTATTATAATAAGATCACCGGCACCGACGCCGTAGGCAATGAATTGATAGAATATAAGCAGGTTCCCTGGAGCTTTGATAAAAAGGCGTATATGGGGTATAGTATAAAGGAAGGTAGTTTCCATCTGAATAAGGCGGGAGCGGGTTATCCCGATAATGTGTATAAGCTGGAGTTTACCATTACTTCCCCGAAGTTTGGGGATTATCCGACGACACGATATATAAAGTGCTTCAACAAAAGTGAGGCTGTCGCCCCTTAAAAGAGTAGGCTGTGCCTGCGCGGGATATACTGTATGTAAGACTTAGATTAATGATATTACATAGAAAATAGGACATACCATGATAGATAATAAAAATAGAATTCTCGTGACTAGGTCGTCTATGCCCTCTTTGGATGAGTATATAGAAGAAATCAGGGAACTGTGGGATTCTCACTGGCTCACTAACATGGGCAAAAAACATAATCAGCTCGCCGATGAACTCAAAAAATACCTGGGAGTGACGGGGCTGGAGCTTTTGGTTAACGGACATGCCGCTCTGGAATTTACCATCCAGAGTTTTGATTTTGCACCCGGGAGCGAAGTGATCACCACACCCTTCACCTTCGCATCCACAGTCCACTCCATCGTGAGGAATAACCTGACTCCGGTGTTCTGTGACATCGATCCCGATACCTATTGTCTAAATGCGGATCAGGTGGAAGCGCTTATCACGGATAAAACGGTGGCCATACTTCCCGTTCACGTCTACGGACACGTGTGCGAAGTGTATAAGCTAAAGGAAGTGGCAGACAGACACGGCCTTAAGCTCATATATGACGCGGCCCACACCTTTGGAGAAAAGGTGGATGGTAAAGGTATAGGAAACTTTGGAGACGCCTCCATTTTTTCTTTTCACGCCACGAAGGTCTATAATACCATCGAGGGCGGCTGCGTGTGCTTTTCGGATGAAGAGCTGGGCAAAAAGGTATATTTCCTTAAGGACTTTGGAATAGTGGATGAAGAGAATATAACCGGGGTGGGGGCAAACGGTAAGATGAACGAATTTGCCGCCGCTATGGGCCTTTGTAATCTGAGGCATCTTAAGGAAGAGATAGATAAGCGCCGGGAAGTAATAAGGCGCTATCGAAAGAACCTAAGTGGCGTCAGGGGAATAAAGCTGAGTCCTGATTATGAAAGCGGCAAAGTAAAGGGTATGGAAGTAGAATTTAACTATGCATACTTCCCTGTGGTATTCACCGATGAATTCGGCGCCGGCAGGGATCAGGTCTTTGCTAAGCTGGCCGAAAACAATATAGGAGCCAGAAAGTATTTCTATCCCCTGATAAATGAGCTTAAATGCTATGAGGATATGGGGTGGAGCGCTAAGGAACAGACCCCCGTGGCCTATGATATATCCATGAGAGTACTGACCCTGCCCCTCTTTGCGGACCTGGCCCTTGATGACGTGGACAGGATATGCGAGATCATCTTATCGGCCGGTAATTCCGGTGGTTGATCCCTGAAGGAACAGTTTATTTGTTGTCCCGAGGAAATTGCAGTACTATCATCCTGATGATATGCTAATATCTGTAGCCCCGAGGAAATAGAATTATCAGTTGTCCTGAAGAAATAGCATTATTTGCCGTCCTGATGATATGCTAATATCTGTCGCCCCGAAGAAATAGCATTAATTGTCATCCTGAGGAGCACAGCGACGAAGGATCTTATTTATACGATCGGAGACATGATCATGGAAACTAAAGACGACCTGACCCAGGTACAGCAGTTCATAAATAAATACGACGAAGATCTAAATAAACTCATCCCATACATTCCCTATTTTGAAGCTCACGGAGGCAGTGATGTGGCAAAGGATTATGATGGCAAGCAGGGCCACAGCTCCATGGTCTTCCCTGTGTATGACGGGACACTTATGAGTTTCGTGAAGCTGTGCCAGAAGACAGCCTTCATGGATCACAATTACAGCTACGCCTATACCAGACGCAGGATCAGGAACGCAGCTCAGGAAGAGGCCGCCATCAAAAATGCTACCATGAAGGATGAGGATCTGTTAAACGGCGTCCTGACCAAATATGTGATGGAAGGCATGCGAAAGACAGGAGTGTGGCAGGACGCGGTGGAACGCAAACTTTTCCTGAACGTGATCAAGAAGTATAAGGAGATCATGGATTACTGCAAGCGGTTCTGATGAATAATCTTTAATAAGATTCTTCGCTGCGCTCAGAATGACAGCAAATATAGTTATCAAGTTGTTTAATCGTTGGCCATTGTGAAAACTTCACAATCCCGACGATTTCTTTTGTCTAAACCTAACAAAAAGTTAAAAATGAGTAGCACTCAAGGTCAATGAGTGCTAATATATATCTTGGCTAAAACGAATAGCCATATATCCAAAAATAATGCATCAGGAGGTGTAAAGATATGGCAACCATAAAACAAGGCAACTTATCAATAAGCAGCGAGAATATATTCCCCATAATCAAAAAGTGGATGTATTCGGATCATGATATTTTTCTTCGCGAGCTGGTATCCAATGGCTGTGATGCCGTGACCAAGCTCAAAAAGATCGAGATGATGGGAGAGTGCGAACTCCCCGAGGATTTCAAGCCCAGGATCGATGTAGTGGTGGATCCCGAGGGTAAGACCATCACAGTGAGCGATAACGGACTGGGTATGGATGCGGACGAAGTGGATGAGTACATCAACCAGATCGCCTTCTCCGGAGCGGAAGCCTTCCTGGAAAAATATAAGGACAAGGCAAACTCAGACCAGATCATCGGTCACTTCGGATTGGGCTTTTACTCAGCCTTCATGGTATCAGACAGCGTGGAGATAGAGACTCTTTCCTATAAGAAAGATGCCAAGCCCGTTCACTGGGCCTGCGACGGCGGCACATCCTTTGAGATGGAGGAAGGTACAAGGAGCGAAGTGGGTACCACCATTACCCTCCATGTGAATGAAGCTTCTTTGGAATTTTGTAACAAATACAGAGTGGACGAAGTGCTGAAGAAATACTGCTCCTTCATGCCCACCGAGATCTATCTCTCACAGAAGAATACCACCGAGACCCAGACCATAGAGCTGGATGAAAAGCTTCCCGATGATGAGGTGATCGAGGAAATCCATCCCACCACCGAGACTAAGGAGGATGGCACCACCGAGACCAAGGGTACCGAGAGATTAAAGATAAAGAGACGCCCCGAACTCATAAATGAGACTCATCCTCTGTGGAGCAAGAATCCCGCGGAGTGCACCGAGGAAGAGTATAAGGAATTCTACCGCAAGGTATTTAAGGATTATAAGGAGCCCCTGTTCTGGATCCATCTGAACATGGATTATCCCCTTAACTTAAAGGGTATCCTCTACTTCCCCAAGATCAACATGGAGTATGAGTCCATAGAGGGCGTGATCAAGCTCTATAACAACCAGGTGTTCATCGCCGATAATATTAAGGAAGTGATCCCTGAGTTCCTGCTCCTTTTAAAGGGCGTCATAGACTGTCCCGACCTGCCCCTTAACGTATCACGTTCCGCCCTGCAGAATGACGGCATGGTACAGAAGATTTCCGATTACATCACCAAGAAGGTGGCAGACAAGCTCTCCGGCATGTGCAAGACCGACCGCGAGAACTATGAGAAGTACTGGAACGACATCAGCCCCTTCATCAAGTACGGGTGCCTTAGGGATAATAAGTTCTGTGACAAGATGAACGATTATATCCTGTTCAGAGACTTCGATGGTGATTATACCACCCTGCCTGACTGCCTGAGCGTGGCGCCCATTGATACCGAGGACGAGGCCGGAGAAGACGGAGTCTTCGAGGCCGCTGGAGGAGCCGAAGGCTCCGACAGCAAAGACAGCAAGGACACCGAAGCCGTAGACGCTGAAACCGGAGAGGCCGGAGAAGCCGAAGGGTCCGACAGCAATGATGGCAAAGACTCCACCGCAGCAACCGCTGACAAGGAAGAAGACAAGGAACCCGAAGAGAAGATAGTATACTATGTGACTGACGAGGTACAGCAGTCCCAGTACATAAACATGTTCCGTCAGGCCGGCATGAAGGCGGTAGTCTTAAAGGACAATATCGACCAGCCTTTCCTGCAGCAGCTCGAGAGCAGGAATGAGGGCGTTAAGTTCATGAGGATAGACGCCGACATCACCGCAGCCATGAAGGGCAAGACCTCCAAGAAGGATCAGGAAAAGTTCGAAGGTATAGCAGAGGCTGTACAAAAGACTCTTCGCAAGCGCCTGGGCAAGGATAAGCTGGAGGTAAAGATCCAGAAGCTTAAGAATAAGAAGGTATCCGCAGTCATCACCCTCTCCGAGGAATCCCGCAGGATGCAGGATATGATGAAGATGTACGCATCAGGCGGCATGGGCGGCCTGGATATGTTCCCTTCGGATGACGGAGCCATCCTCACCCTGAATGCGGGCCATCCCCTGGTCAAGTACATCATTGAAAACGAGGGCTCATCAAAGGCAGAGCTCATCGAAGAGCAGCTCTATGATCTGGCCATGATCTCCAACAAGCAGCTCTCACCCGATGACATGACCAGATTCGTAAACCGCAGCAACGAGATCATGCAGGAACTGATCCAGTAACTTTGCTACTGTCATCCTGGGCGATACATCCCGCTACTGTCATCCTGAGCGCAGCGAAAGATCTTACAAAATATGAAAAAGTATAACTACTACATCGTCTACACCACCTCGGATCAGATGTCCCGGGTAAAAGAAGTACTTAAAACAGCGCTGTCCCCCAATGGGGGGACAGCCTTTTTCCCTTGTATGGAAAGCTACAGGAGGGGAAAAGAGGAGCTGGCCATAGTACCCCTTTTTCCGGGCTATGTTTTTATTTACACGGACCTGTCCGTAAAGGAGATCCACGACCTCATCCTGCAAAAGAGGCGTGAAGATTTGATCACGATAAAGGAACTGGGGCTTAGGGACAGGCTCTCCGAGATGAATGAACTGATCCCGGGAAGCGATGATATCGCAGACGACTATGTGGTGGGAGGCCTTACGGAAGAAGAAGAGCAGTTCATGGATTTTCTGCTGGGCGTGGATGCAGGTACGAATAAAGACTTGACTGAAACTGCCGAGGAAAATGCTACATCTGATTCGGACATCACGAATGCATCAGACGGGATGAATGCAGATGAAGAGCGCGGCGAGGGCCTCCTTCGCATGTCCTACGGCTACAGAGAGGGTAAGCGCTACATAGTCATGCAAGGTCCCTTAAAAGCCTATGAGGATAGAATAGTGAATGTAAACATGCACGATCGCAAAGCATATCTGGACGTCAGGGTAAATGGCCGTGTAGTCAAGGCGGGTTTTGAAGTAAAGCCCAGGAAATACTGGTTCCCGGAAGAGGATCAGGACGGCGTGGTATTAAACGACGGCACCGAGATAAATCTTGATGATCTGAAGAAATCAATGGAATGTAAACTATAGTATGGCAGATTTGCCGAATTTCATCTAAAACTCACAAATCATACACACGTTTCTTGACAGTATTGACTAAAAAATATATACTAATTCTGATTATTCTCAGATAGAGGGGATTGAGAAAATGAGGAGGAAACAGTCGGTTAATACGTTTTTTTCCATCCGGATTCGGACATAGCTAAGACACAGCATGGGATAAGAGATGCCCCGTGTAGTGCGAAGCTATGCCTTTTTATTTATGCTTCTAAAAGCTGATAAAGGAGACACAAACAAAGGAAAAGGTAATATGAGTAAAGCAAAAGTAGAATTAAACAAAAAAATCATTCTGGTCACCGGCAGTCCCGGTTTCATCGGCGCCAACCTGGTGATGAGATTATTTAAGGAAATGACTTCGGGAACCGTCATTTCCTTTGACAACATGAATGACTATTATGACCCTAAGCTCAAGGAATACAGATTAGGGCTCATCGAAGAGGCGGCTAAGGACTGCCCTGTAGAGCATGTATTCATTAAAGGATCCCTCGCGGATAAGAGCCTGGTGGATGAAGTCTTTGAAAAGTACAAGCCCGCCGTGGTGGTGAACCTGGCGGCACAGGCCGGAGTGAGGTACAGTATCGAGCACCCCGAAGCCTATGTGGACAGCAATATAGTGGGCTTTTTCAACATACTGGAAGCCTGCAGGCACAGCTATGATAACGGTGCCACAGGGGTGGAGCATCTGGTGTACGCCAGCTCCAGCAGCGTCTATGGCGGCAATAAAAAGGTGCCTTTTTCCGTGGATGATAAGGTGGATAATCCCGTATCCCTCTATGCCGCCACGAAGAAGTCAAATGAGCTTTTTGCCCACAGCTACAGCAAGCTTTATAACATACCCTCCACGGGCCTTAGGTTCTTCACCGTGTACGGCCCTGCGGGACGCCCCGATATGTTCTATTTCTCCGCCACCAATAACCTGGCAAAGGACGGGGTGATAAAGATATTTAACTACGGTGATATGAAGCGCGACTTTACCTATATAGATGACATAGTGGAAGGCGTATACAGGGTCATGAAAGGGGCGCCTGAAAGAGCCACAGGAGAGGACGGACTTCCCATACCGCCCTATGCGGTATATAACATAGGCGGCGGCACTCCCGAGAACCTCCTTGACTATGTGGGGACTCTTCAGGAAGAACTGGTGAGAGCGGGAGTGCTCCCCGATGATTATGATTTTGAAGCTCACAGGCAGCTGGTAGGCATGCAGCCCGGAGACGTACCCGTAACTTACGCCGACAGTAAGGCGCTGGAAGAGGATTACGGCTTCAGACCCACTATCGATATCAGAACGGGCCTTCGCAGCTTTTGTGAATGGTATAAGGAGTACTACTGCCGATGAGTATGCGATGTGAAGAAAGATACGCCGAGATATATGGAAGAGACCCTGAGGCTGTGGCTTTCTGCCCCTACAGGATAGCGCCCTTAGGTGCGCATATCGACCATCAGAACGGCTCCATAAACGGCTTTGCCATAGATAAGGGCATACATATCGCCTACGGAGATAAGGAGTCGGGAATCTGCGAGCTCAGGAGCCTTAACTTCCCTAAGCGCGCCCAGTTCCATGTCAGGGACCTGCCTGAGGAAAAGGTGGGAGACTGGGCGGATCACTGCCGCGCCGCAGCCAAGATGCTGGGGGAGGAATACCGCCTTCGAAACGGCATCAGTGCTGTCATAGAAGGAAGCCTTCCCATAGGAGGCTTAAGTTCCTCGGCAGCCGTGATCATAGCCTTTTTATCAGCTCTGGCCAAAGTAAATAAGATAACCCTGGACCCCTGGGAGACCATCAGACTGGCTAAAAAGGCAGAGAATGAATATGTGGGAGTAAACTGTGGCAAGCTGGACCAGAGCTGTGAAGTGCTCTGCCGTAAGGATCACCTTCTCTACCTTGACTGTCTGGATGACAGCTTTTCCCTGATCCCTAAGAGCGAGGGGATGAAGGACTTTAAGTTCATCGTATTTTTCTCAGGCCTGGAGAGGTCACTGGCAAACAGTGCCTATAACCTGCGCCAGGATGAGTGCAAGGCTGCAGCCTATAACCTGCTGGCCTTTGCGGGACTTCCTTATGAAAAGTTTAAAAATACCGTGCTTCGAAGCGTGCCCATAGAGGTGTTTAAAGAGTATAAGGATCGTCTGCCCTTTCCATTTTTAAAGAGGGCCACACACTATTTCTCAGAGTATGACAGGGTACAAAAGGGAGTGGAGGCCTGGAAGAAGGGCGACATAGATGCATACGGGAGCCTGGTATTTGAAAGCGGCAGAAGTTCCATAGATAATTATGAATGCGGCTGCGATGAGCTCATCACATTGTATGAGATCATGTCCGGGACTGAGGGCATCTACGGCGGGCGCTTTTCGGGAGCCGGCTTTAAGGGCTGCTGCATGGCCCTGGTGGATCCCGCTAAGGCGGATGAAGTGATAGATAAAGTGAGCAGAGAGTATCTGAAGGCTTACCCTGACTTAGAGGGTAAATATATGGCCACATTATGTGATACGGCAGACGGAGTGAGTTTATGAAAGCAATAATATTGGCAGCGGGCTATGCCACCAGATTATATCCATTAACAGAGAATTTCCCCAAGCCCCTTCTGGATGTGGGGGGGAAGCCCATCCTTGACTGGCTGATAGAGGACATCAGCAGTGAGATAGATGAGTTCATCGTGGTGACCAATCATAAGTTTGCGGATATCTTTAAGGAATGGAGTGCCAAAAGGCCCGAAAATATACGCATCATAGATGACGGGACGAGTACCAATGAGACGAGACTTGGCGCAGTCAGGGACATACAGCTGGCAGCTAAAGGGATTGAGGTTGACATGCTGGTGATGGCCGGGGATAACATGCTGGACTTTAGCCTCACAGGCTTTACGAAGTATCAAAAGAGCGTGGGGATGAGCTGCGTCATGTGCCATGACGAGGAGCGGTTAGCAGCCCTTCAAAAAACCGCGGTGATCACAGTGGATGATGCAGGGGTCATCACCTCATACGAGGAAAAGCCCGAGGTGCCCAAGGGAAAGCTGGCAGTACCGCCCTTTTATATTTACAGGGCAGAGGATATAAAGAGGATACAGGAAGCCCTGGATGATGGGTGTGGATATGATGCTCCGGGGTCATTTGCCGCATGGCTTAGTAAGAAAACCACGATGCATGCCTGGAAGATGGATGGAAAGAGGTATGACATCGGGGACGTGGAGTCCTATGAGAGCGTGAAGAGGGTGTTTGAATAGGCTTTTATGAAGGAGAAAAAAGCATGTATCATGTATTGATCACGGAAAGAATGGTAAAAAGACTTCTTCCGGAACTTGATAGAAGAAAAATTGAATATTCCCTGGAAGATGCCGAAGAGGCAACCTTCAATGGCACAGCAACCCAGAGAGTTATAAATTATGACGATTTCACGGAATTCAATCATGGTGCCTGCCTTATAAGTGAATTGAGTGCGGACGGGATCGATGATATCTGGCTCGATATTTCATAAGAAAGAAAAAGCCCCCGGGCCCTAAATAGTTTGTTTAATACCCCCTAATTTCCCCTTGATGAATATGGGGATCAGGGGGTATTATTTTATATGTTTTAATAGGGGTGTAGTATGGATGATAATGAAAAGAGAATAGTGGAATTGGATCAGATCGCAAGAATGTGAACAGCGGGAAATAAGGAAATGCTATCGGTTTGCCGCGATATGTGTTATGATAGTAAGGTTAGTTATAATGAGAGTAAACCGTATGGAGCATGATGATGGAGCTTGGCAGCGAATATAATTTGTCATTGTCCGAATTGAATATCGTTGAAGATAATATCTTTAGCTACCTTTCAGAATACAGATTCCTTCATTGTTTTGACAGTGGACGCAATGCCATCAGATGTTTATCGCGTCATATAGATCATAAAATGAAGATACTGATGCCCGAGTTCATCTGCGAATCCGTGACGGATTGTTTTGATAAAGAGCAGATTGTGTTTTATGCTTTAAAAGAGGATTTTTCGGTAGATGTTGACGATCTGAGTACAAAGATGGGAAGTGAACCCTGCATTCTATTCCTGATGCATTATTTTGGGGCTCTGCAGCCTCAGGATGTTCTGGATGGGATCAGGGAATTGGCTGACAAAACCGGGACCTTCATAATCGAGGATACCACGCACAGCATCTTCACGGCAAAGAAAACCATCGGGGATTATATGTTATGCAGTATCCGAAAGTGGATGCCCATCGCAGGCGGCGGAGTCCTTTATTATAATGATGATAAGCTGGGGCTTAAAGTGACCGATCATCCAAAGAGTGATAATAATCTTCGAACCTATGGGATGATACTTAAGGATCTCTTCCTTAAGGAACGCCTTGACTGTAACAGTGAGTACAGGGCAATATTTGAGGAAAGTGAAAGCGCGCTTGATCGGCAGGAGGAGATTTTTATGATCTCCGATCTGTCAAAATTTATTGCGACCTGTGTCAGCGTAAGTGGGTTAAGGACGATCCGCCGGCGCAATTATAAGCTGCTTGAAGATAAGCTGTCGGAAATGGGAGTCAGACCTGCCATAGTGTCAGGCCCCGATGACACTCCCCTTGTCTTTCCCATCAGAGTGCATGAAAGAGATTCTTTGAGAAAGTATCTTATGGATAACCGTATATATTGTGCGGTTCATTGGCCATTTGACGGCTTTTGCCCTGATGAGCGTCCTTTCGCCGTCAGAAACAGCAAGGAACTGATCTCGTTGCCCATCGATCAGCGATACGATACTTCCCATATTGAATACATGATCGATGTTTTAAAACGTTTTGGAGGTGACCTGTCATTTTAAATATAATTGATATTGAGGAAAAAAATACCTGGAATGAAACAGTCAGGTCTTTTAATAACTGGGACATCTATTACTTACAGGAATATGCGGCTTCTTTTCAGCTTCACGGAGACGGTCATCCGTTTTTGATAGACTATAGGGATGATGAGTCACGTTTTTGCTATGTGCTGATGATGACGGACATCGCCGCTGCTGCGAAGTTTAAAGGCAAGATCGAAGAGAATAAGTATTTTGACTGTGAGACTCCCTATGGATACGGGGGCCCCCTCTGCGATGCGCCTATCACGGAAAAATCGCAAAGAAAATTTATGGAGGAGATGCAGGAATATGCCGTGCAAAAAGGCATAGTTTCCCAGTTTGTGCGCTTTCACCCATTATTGTTGAATCATGAAGCTGCCCCTTTGGTTTTTGAAGAAAGATATCTTCATGACACTATTTACATGGATACCTCCTCACCGGATCTCATCATGACAAACATGGACAGTAAGAATCGTAACATGGTCAGGAAAGCCGTAAAGAACGGCGTTACCATAGTACGAAAGAATATAACTGAGTATCAGGATTTTATTCCCATATATGTGGAGACCATGGAAAAAGATCAGGCGGATGATTATTATTTTTTTGATGAGGCTTATTTTAAGGCGCAGGGATCCCTTTCTGAAAATGCCTGTATATTTTATGCCATGATGGAGGATAAGCCCATCGCAGCCGCCATCGTGTATTACAATGATAAGTTTGCCCATTATCATCTGGCAGGAACACATACCGAGTATCGCAAATTTGCTCCCAGTAATTTGTTGTTATATGAAACCGCCTGCAGGGCAAGTGAGAAGGGGATAAAAAAGTTTCATCTTGGCGGTGGAATCACACAGGATGATAATCTGTTTGGATTTAAAAAGCAGTTCAATAAAAACGGCAGATTACCCTTTGTGATCGGAAGGACTGTTTTTGATAAGAATGCATATGACATGCTTTTAAAGATCAGGAAAAAGGATGATCCGAACTTTGATGAGGATAATGGTCGGATGATCCAGTATCGCGCGTAAACATATTGCGACTTATTTAATACATGGCGACTTTTTTAATACACGACGACTTATTCAATACATGACGGAAAGTTTTAATATGGAGGAAAGACATGAAAAAAATCATTATTCTCGGAGCAACAGGTAATGTGGGTTCGTACTTTACGAAGTATGCAAAGGAGAGATATGCCAAGGGCGAATTTGAGCTGATCGCAGTCGGCCACAGGGAAAAGGCTGAGGTTTTCAAGGAGATGGGCATTGAATATATTTCCATGGACATTGGCAACATGGAAGATTTTGAAAAGCTTCCCACTGAGGATGTTTATGCGGTTATAGATTTGGCTGCCGTCATTCCTGCGTATATGGATGGCTATCATCCCGAACAGTACTTAAGTTCCATTATCATGGGTACTTATAACGTCCTTGAATACTGCAGGAAAAATAATGTGGAAAAGCTTCTTTATTCCACCAGCTGCTATGATATGTGGGAGTATCCCGCGGGGACTGTCGTAAAGCCTGATATGCCGAGGAACTACAGTTATGTGGGTGATCACGCCATGTATGTTATTTCCAAAAATACGGCCTGTGAGCTGATCGAGCATTATCATCAGGAGTATGGTCTTAAGACTTTTATTTTCCGCTTCCCGACCATCTATTCCTACAGCCCCAATCATTATATCTATCCCGAGGGTGTTAAGACTTTAAGGCCTCTGTATAAGCTGATCTTTAACGCCATGGAGGGCAAACCTCTCGATATCTGGGGGGATCCTGAGTATTCAAAGGATATGATATATGTTTATGATATGGCGTATATGTTCTGTCTGGCCATAGAGAATCAGGAGCTTACAAAAGGACTCTATAACTGCGGTACGGGAGTGCCTGTCAATCAGATGCAGCAGATGGAGGCCATCAGAAAAGTATTTTGTCCTCCGGATAAGCAGTCCGAGATCGTGGTCCTTTGGGACAAAAAAGCAGGCGGCGGCATCCTGATGGATGTGCAGAATGCAAAGGATGAGCTGGGTTATGAGCCTCAGTATGACGTGGTCAGAATGTTTGAAGATTTCAAAGAAGAAATGAAGTATGACCGCTTTGCAGAACTGAGGGGAAAATAAGATTTTTGAAAGGTGAATGATATGCATACTGTAATTATAGCTGAGGCCGGTGTAAATCATAACGGAGATATGGATCTCGCCAAAAAGCTGATCGATGAAGCGAAAAATGCCGGCGCCGATTATGTCAAATTTCAGACGGCGGTCAATCCCACTTCGAAATATGCTCCGAAGGCTGAGTACCAGAAAAGGGAGACCGGCGCCGATGAGACACAGCTACAGATGGCGCTGAAATTAAGGTTGACCCTGGATCAGCACTATGAGCTTTATGAGTATTGCAATAAGGCGGGTATTTCTTATCTCTCCACTGCTTTTGATATTGACAGCGTTCATTTTCTGGACTCGTTAAAGCTTCCCTTTTGGAAGATCCCTTCCGGAGAGATCACAAATCTCCCCTACTTACTGGAGATCGCCAAGACTCACAAGTCCATAATGATGTCAACGGGCATGGCGGAAATGGATGAGATAGAGACCGCCATGAGGATCCTTAAGGAAAACGGAAGCGGTGACATTACCCTGCTTCAGTGTCATACGGATTATCCTACCCTGATGGAAAATGTGAACCTTCGGGCGATGAACACTCTGGCGGATACCTTTAAGGTTCCCGTAGGTCTGTCCGATCACAGCATTGGTATCGAGGTTCCCATTGCAGCGGTTGCAATGGGTGCCGCAGTTATTGAGAAGCATTTCACCCTCGATAGGAATATGTACGGACCGGATCACAAGGCCAGCATCGAGCCCGAGGGCCTTAAGGCGATGATATCCGCCATCAGGAATATCGAGGTCGCCCTTGGCGATGGTCAGAAGGTATGTTCACCTCTTGAGAGAAAGAACATTATCGTGGCGCGAAAGAGCATAGTCGCAAAGCGTGACATTAAAAAAGGCGAAGAGTTAACCGAAGAGAATATAACCACAAAGCGGCCCGGAAACGGAGTCTCTGCCATGAAATGGTTTGAGGTTCTGGGAACAAAGGCGGTACGTGATTTTGGCGAGGATGAACTGATATGTCTGGAGTAAAAGTATGTGTGGTTACGGGAAGCAGAGCAGAGTTCGGACAGCTCCTTCCGTTGCTGGTGAGACTAAGGGATGATGATTTCTTTGATCTTGATCTGGTGGTCACGGGGTCGCACCTTTCTGATGATGCAGGGCAGACGGTTAAGGAAATAGAGGCATCGGGAATACCGATTGCAGCCAGGCTCCCCATCACTACCATTAATGATAATTCAAGGCTTGGTATCGCCTGTCAGATCAGCGAAGTCATAAAGATCTTTTCCGAGTATTTTAACGAGCACAGACCTGAGCTTTTGATCGCCATCGGGGACAGATACGAAATGTTCGGAGTGGGCATTGCAGCATCCACCATGCTGATCCCCATCTGCCATATTTGCGGAGGAAGTACCACCAGCGGCGCGATAGATGAGGTGTACCGTCACTCCCTTACCAAGATGAGCAGTATTCATTTCACTACCTGTGATGTTTACAGGAATCGTGTGATACAGCTGGGCGAGAATCCTCAGAATGTATTTAACGTAGGTTCCCTGGCGATAGAAAACTGTTTGAAGGTGGAGACACTTGCCAAAAGCGATCTTATGGATCAGCTGGGGATGAACCCTGATCAGCCTTATTGTGTGGTCACCTTCCATCCTGTGACTCTGGAGCAGGAATCGTCAGAGAATGAACTGCTCGAACTGATAAAAGCCTTTGACGATAATCCTCAGTATCAGTATCTTATCACTCTTTCAAACGTGGATTCCGGCGGTGAGAGGATAAATCAGATATGGAAAGAAGAAGGCGAGAAGAGAGATAATTTCTATGTGGTATCTTCCCTGGGAATGAAGCGATATCTTACCGCCCTTAAATATTCAGAGATGATGATAGGCAATTCCTCCAGCGGCACCACGGAAGGCCCCGCCATGAAGATCCCCGTCATCGATATCGGTGACAGGCAAAAGGGAAGAGTCTTCTCAAAATGCGCGATCCATTGCGAGCCTTTATGCGAAAGCATCAACGCGGCCATCCGTAAGGCCGCATCAGAAGAGTTTAAGGCGGTCGCGAAGAGCGTGGTCAATCCCTTCGGCGATGGATCCACTTCCGAGAAAATGACGGAGATACTTAAAGAAAAGTTGTCAAAGCATATAGATGTAAAAAAGGATTTCTACGATGTTGATTTTATTTTTTAATGGACTTGACATGGGGTCAGACTCCATAAACATAATGTGAAAGTGCAATTTTGCGGGGAACTTTTATGAAATATTACGACCGGTATTCTGCCGGAAAGAGGTAATAAATGAAGAATTTAGCTATAATCCCGGCAAGGAGCGGATCGAAAGGCCTTGTCGATAAAAACATTAAATTATTAAACGGGAAACCCCTGATCGCCTATTCTATCGAAGCAGCGCTGCAGTCAGGTGTATTTGACACCGTCATGGTCTCCACGGATTCCGAAAAGTACGCTGAGATAGCACGAAACTATGGCGCCCAGGTACCTTTTTTGAGAAGCGCCGAGACCTCATCCGACACAGCCTCGTCTTGGGATGCGGTGGCTGAAGTGATTGAAAATTATCAGAAACTGGGGACCGTCTTTGATACGTTCATGCTCTTGCAGCCGACTTCCCCACTTCGCACAGCGGAGAACATCCGCGAGGCCTATGATGAGATGGCCCAAAAGGATGCCAATTCCATAATCTCCTTATGCGAAGTGGATCATTCTCCCCTGCAGTGTAACACCCTCCCTGAGGATCTGTCCCTTGATGGATTTATCAGAAAGGAGACAAAGGGTAAGAGGCGACAGGATATGCCCACCTACTACAGGTTTAACGGTGCCATATATCTTTCAAAGGTGGATTTCTTTATGCAGGATCATGATATCTACAGAGAGAAATGTTTTGCTTATGTCATGAGTAAACGTGATTCCATAGACATCGACGACGAATTTGATTTTGCTATGGCAGGGGGTCTGACCCTATGTAAAGGGATGATGGTTTTATGCTAAAGATATATTACGGAGATTTGGAAGCAGACAATTATATATTTAATCCGGACGTTTTTTTTAACAATAGTTATGAAGACGAATGGATAATTGATCCCGAATCAAAGGAAATGATCAAAGATATTGACGGGTCAAATGTGATAGGCCCCAGAGCTATAGACAGTCCGTTTCTTGGTTCGATCTCTACGGAAAGATTGTCAGGTGGTGTAAAGACATTGATTCTTATGAAGTTTGATTCGGATCATATTTTCAATGCTTCTGCCTGTGGGGATAACTGTGCATCATGGATCCTGAAGATAGCGAAAGAAAAGGAACTTACGATTCGTCTGGGATATCTTATGGATTTTGGAAAGGGTCCATTTGAAATAGAGATTTTAAATCTGAATAAGATTGTGACTTCAATGCAAGAACTCAATGAGTCTGTATTGGATAACCGCTTGATATAGGGTAAACATATATGATTGGAAAGTATGAAATTGAAGTATATAATAACAAGGCACATTACTTCCTATCAATAAAGAGAAATATAACGATATTACAGGGAAACAGTGCAACGGGAAAAACAGAGTTGATCCGACTGATCCAGGAATATGAAGAAAATGGAGTTTCATCAGGCATCACATTGAAGTGTGAGGCAAAGTGCACTGTGTTGACAATGGTGGATTGGGAGAGGCGTCTGGAATCTTTGACAGGTCACATTGTTTTTATAGATGAGACGGCTTCATTTTTGAAAACTCAGAGATTTGCTGAATTGGTAAAGGGATCTGATAATTATTTTGTTATTGTCACCAGAGACGATCTGGGTATGCTTCCATACAGTATAGATGAAATATATGGATTAAAGAATGACGAGCAGAAGTATAGGACATATCATAAAGTCTATAATGAAATGTTCAGGCTCTATAACTTTGATATCAGTAAATCGATAGTTCCTGAGACTGTTATCACTGAGGATTCAAACTCGGGATATGATTTTTTCAGTCTTGTTTTTCCCGAGAAATGTATTTCCGCACATGGAAAAGATAATGTATATAATGAGATCAGGAAGGTAAGGCAACAGAGTATACTTGCCATAGTTGATGGCGCAGCATTTGGATCGGAGATAGGAAAGATACTTCGCTATCTCAAATGGAGTGATTCAGAGTGCACGATATATGCACCTGAATCGTTTGAATATATCATATTGTCATCCGGATTGTTTGATGTGCCAAAAGAGATATTGGACGAGACGTATTTACATGCCGACAGTAAGCGGTTTATGAGCTGGGAAGAGTTCTTTACATATTATCTTGCTGATATCACACGGAATTCTGTATTCCAATATGGAAAGGCGAAATTGGGCGAAGCATTTAAGACGGATGGAGCAGTAAAAAAGATTGTGGCAGTGCTTCCCATGAACTATGGAAGAATTATTCACTAACAACAAATCCACAATAGTATCCTCCGACCGTGTGCTTTATACGGCCGGCTCCTTTGCCAGGTGCAGTCTTCTGCATCTGCAGGAGATCGGCACGCTAAAGGCGCTAAGACCCCACACTTCATCGAGGTCAGACCTGCAGTCTTATCTGTTCTTTATAGTCACCAAAGGCTCAGGAAGTCTTATCTATGATAACAGTGAGTATTCGCTGTCTGAGGGCTCCTGCGTGTTCATCGACTGCAAATATTCATACTCACACACCACAGATCCCGATAATCTGTGGGAGCTTCGCTGGTGCCACTTCTATGGTCCCACCATGACCACAATCTATAATAAGTATTGCGAGCGCGGCGGCCGGCCGGTCTTTACGCCGACGGATCCCGGGCAGTTTTATTCGGTGCTGTCAGATCTTTATAATATAGCCGGGAGCGAAGATTATATCAGGGATATGCTGATAAATGAGCATCTGGGGTCTTTGATCAGGCTGATCATGTCAGAGTCCTGGCATCCCGAGAATCAGGCCCTGCCCAGTAAGAAGGCGGGAGTCCTGGAGGTCAAAAAATATCTGGATGAAAACTATTCCGAGCGCATAAATCTGGATGATCTGTGTAACAGATTCTTTATTTCCAAATATTATCTCACTCACAGCTTTAAAGAGCAGTTCGGTCTGTCCATAACCAATTATCTGCTGTCGGTGCGCATTACTCACGCCAAGCAGCTCCTTCGATTTTCGGGTAAAACTGTGGAGGAGATAGGTTATGAGGTGGGCATCGGTGCGCCTGCCTACTTTAGCCGCGTGTTCAAAAATGTAGAGGGAGTCAGCCCTTCCGTTTACCGCGAGCAGTGGTAGTCTTCCCGGCTGTTTTCTCATTCATGATTAAAAATTCCCTTGAATAGCGTTAAATCTTAAAGGTTAAGGCTGAAACCGAATAATGGCCCTCCTAAAAAAGCAATATAGTGCAAGTGGAAAGCAATTTTGTGAATTAAAAATCTCCTTTATCCCACGTAGAATAAGCGATATGGTCATGATAATAACTTATGACCATAGATGACGATAGTATAACCGGTAAGCATATAAAAAGGAGTATTTTTATGAAGAAAGCGTTGATCACAGGAGTTACCGGACAGGACGGATCGTACCTGTCTGAGTTTTTGTTGGAGAAAGGTTATGATGTACACGGCGTGATCCGCCGTTCATCCGTGGATTATCGTGAGCGTATCGCTCATCTGGAAGGCCAGCCGAATTTCCATCTGCATTACGGAGATCTGGGTGATTCCATGAGCCTGCTCAAGGTCATCTCTGCGGTGAGACCTGATGAGATCTACAATCTGGCTGCACAGAGCCATGTGCAGGTCAGCTTTGACTCACCTGAGTTTACCTGCGACGTGGACGCCACCGGCGTGCTGCGTGTGCTGGAGGCAGTCAGGATCTGCGGTCTGGCAGAGACCTGCCGCATCTATCAGGCGTCCACCTCAGAGCTTTACGGTAAGGTGGAGGCAGTGCCCCAGTCGGAGACCACGCCTTTCCATCCCTATTCACCCTATGCCGTGGCAAAGCTGTACGGTTACTGGATCGTGAAGGAGTACAGGGAAGCTTACAACATGTTCTGCTGTTCCGGCATCCTTTTCAATCATGAGTCCGAGAGACGTGGTGAGACCTTTGTAACCCGTAAGATCACATTGGCTGCAGCCAGAATCGCCCAGGGCAAGCAGGACAAGCTGTATCTCGGAAATTTGGATTCACTTCGTGACTGGGGCTATGCCAAGGATTATGTGGAATGTATGTGGCTGATCCTGCAGAATGACAAGCCCGAGGATTTTGTCATTGCCACCGGCGTACAGCATTCGGTGCGCGAATTTGCTACACTGGCCTTCCATCATGCGGGCATCGAGCTTGAGTGGAAGGGCGAGGGCATCGACGAAGTCGGCGTAAACAAGGCTACAGGCAAGACCGTGGTAGAGGTGAGCCCTGACTTTTACAGACCCACCGACGTGGTCAATCTTTTGGGCGATCCCACCAAGGCGAAAAATGAGCTGGGCTGGAATCCTCAGAAGACCTCCTTCGAGGAACTGGTGGAGATCATGACCAAGCATGATATGGGCAAGGTGGCCGTGGAGAGAGCGGGAGAGCATATCAAGATGAACCTGGCCGAGTATCTGGAGAAGGGTGTGGTGAAGTAAGATGAAGACAGTAACACCCATGGAAAAAGACGCAAAGATATATGTGGCGGGCCATAAGGGTATGGTGGGTTCCGCCATCTGCCGCGAGTTGAACCGGCAGGGATATAGTAATTTGGTTCTGCGTACCCATAAGGAACTGGATCTCACCAGACAGGATCAGGTGGAAAAATTTTTTGAGGAAGAAAAACCTGAGTATGTATTTTTGGCAGCAGCCAAAGTAGGCGGCATCATGGGCAACGCCACCGCAAAGGCAGATTTCATGTACGACAATATGATCCTGGAGATGAATGTCATACACAGCGCATGGAAGAACGGCTGCAAGAAGCTTGAGTTTTTGGGCAGCAGCTGTATCTATCCCAGGATGGCACCCCAGCCTATGCCCGAGAGCTGTCTGCTCACATCCAGCCTGGAAGAGACGAACGAGGCCTATGCCCTGGCAAAGATCAGCGGATTAAAATACTGTGAGTATCTCAACGGTCAGTATGGGACGGATTACATTTCCGTGATGCCCACTAACCTTTACGGCCCTAATGACAATTATCATCCCGAGCACAGCCATGTGCTGCCTGCGCTTATCAGGAGATTTCACGAGGCAAAGGTGGCAGGAGTCGAGTCAGTGACCTGCTGGGGTGACGGTTCACCCTTGCGTGAATTTTTATATGTGGATGATCTGGCAAACCTGTGCGTGTTCCTCATGAACAATTACAGCGGCGATGAGACCGTGAATGCGGGAACAGGCAAGGAACTGACCATTAAGGAACTGACGGAACTGGTGGCAAAGGTCATCGGTTATGAAGGAAAGATAGAGTGGGATCCGAGCAAGCCCAACGGCACCCCCAGGAAACTCCTTGATGTGAGCAAGGCGACAGCCCTTGGCTGGACCTATAAGACGGAACTGGAGGATGGTATCCGCCTTTCGTACAAGGATTTCCTGGAGAATCCTATGAGAGCGGAGCGATAAGCTGCGGCGTATTTAAAATATAAGGGAATTAAAAAGCGGCTCACATGCGTGAGCCGTTTCTTTTTTTACATTATTTTTTGCCGATATGACATTTTTTCATCTGTCATCCTGAACAGATATGGAACTTTTCCCTCTGTCATCCTGAGGAGTGAAACGACGAATGATCTTATTATGACGTCATCCTCAGTGCCTTCCCACCAAAACTCTCCTTGTCCATTCCCTTTAAGGTACTGAAATGTCCCTCTCCCAAAAACTCGCTGAGAGATGAACTCTCCATTCCGCAGTCCAGGCATCCGTAGTCGGCCTTGGCGCCGAAGGTATATAAACGCACCAGATTGGTATGCATACAGTTACACCGCACATCCTCCGGTATATTTGCTGTCAGTTTGATAAATTCTTTTTTCTCTAACTTTTTCATCCTAAAAGGCCCCTTTTCTTAATTAGCTCCCCTCGACCTTCGATTTATATACGAACTATATATATACACTTTATTGTGATTTTTTGCAAGTTTTTTAAAAAATCGTAAAAAATCGTAAAACTTGACTATCTTTATCGTATTTTCTATAATGATTGTGTATGCGCTCAGGCGTGAATGTATGGAAATATCGCCGTTTGTAGCATATTCAAACCCGCTAAAAAGGTTTACAAAAGGTGGAAGATACATGAGACTGGTCATTGACTGTTTTAAGTTGATAAAGGGTGTGGGAAAAAGCATCGGCATATATAACGTGGCAAAGATCATAGTGGGAAGCCTGGGAGCACAGAATGCGGCTAAATCCGTGACTTCAAACATTGCCGAATCCATGACCTCAAATCCTGTTGATAATGACGCAGGAAAACATCCCGATAAAATCTTCGTTTTGGGTAATTCCAGGAACCGCGCTGACTTTGACGTGCCGGGCGTGGAGTTCATCCAGATAGATAAATATGATCCGGAAAATAAGATTGATATCGTGATGTGGGAACTTTTCCACGTGGCCAACTGCTGCAGGAAGTTAAAGGCGGACCGCGTCTTTTTCCCCAGGGGATATGCAGCCCTTACACATCCGGTGTATGACATCGTCATGATCCATGATCTGATCCCCTTTTATTACGCCGAGCATTTCCCCGGCGTGTTTAACAGGCTGGAGAATTCTTACATCACTAACAGACTTAAGCAGTCGGCCCGGACGGCGAAGAAGGTGATCACCATCTCGGAGGCGTCCAAGCAGGACATCATGAAGTACTGTGGCATCGATGAGAAAAAGATCAGGGTCATAAATAATTCCTATGAAAAGTCTGATGTGCCCATAGTAAAGGATGAGGATCAAAAGCCTTATATCTGCGCTATGACCTCGGCCCTTCCTCATAAAAACGCAAAGGGCATCATCGAAACATATGAAAGATACTGTGAGATCGTAAAGGATGCATCCGCAGGAGAATCGTTCGAAAACGATCCTTCGCCTCAGGACCCCCTGGATCTGGTCCTCATCGGTCTAAACGATGTATCAGAATTTGACCTGCCCTCTGAAGTGAAAGATCGCATAACCTGCCATAAGTTCATCGGTGATACCGCCGAGATGTACAGGGTCATGGGCGGCGCGAAAGCCTTCCTCTTCCTGTCCCTGATCGAGGGCTTCGGCCTGCCTCCCATCGAGGCCATGCAGCTGGGAGTGCCTGTTATCTGCTCAGGGGTCAGCTCTCTGCCTGAGGTCTGCGGCGACGCAGCCCTTTTGGTGGATCCAAAGGACCCTGATGAAGCAGCTCAAAATCTTAAAGATCTTTTATCCGACGATGAGCTAAGATCCACCCTCATAAAGCGCGGATATGAAAATGTAAAGCGGTTCTCTCCCGAGAGCAGGGCCGCCAAATACCGGAAGGAAATCATGGAGTGACGTCACTCCTAAATCGATATGTCAAGTGTTAAAACCATCAATCTGAATAGACTTTTAATAATCCTTTTGCTGATACCCTTTTTTGAGTTTCAGAGTTATTCCATGTTTGTATTTAACGGAGTGGCTTCGGGTATGTTTGATAAGCTTCTGGATCTTTATTCCCTGGGCAGACTCTTTATCACGATGCTCATCTTCATCAAGCTGTGGAAGGACAGAGTGGTTAAGTTTTCCTACACTTCCGTGGGCGTGCTGATCTTTGTGATCCTGATGAACATAACCAGCGCCTTCAATGAAAGTCTCTTTATAAATTACATCATAGGCTCCGTGTCATTTCTGGGTCTGGCCCTGCTTTGTCAGATCGAGATAGAGAATAATGCGGAAGATTTTATATGGTCCTGTAAATTTCTATTTGGCTGTTTAAGCGTTATCGGAGCCTTGCAGATCATAGTTATGCCTTATGGTTTTTTACATCATCGGGATAAAGCTTTTGCTATTTATTTTCTGGGTGGTAAAAATACTTCTTTCTTTTACTACGCCGTCTTTATTTTCTTTTTGTTATATGATGATCTAAGGAAGTATGACAGAATCAGGAAGCGGTCCTTTGCCTTTCTGATGCTTTTCATTCTGGCGGCTCTTCGATGTGATTCCATGAATACTCTTATGATGATGCTGGTGATATCCGCTTTTGCGGTGGTGATAAATTACGGAGTCCTTTTACGAAAGTTAGTAAGGCCGGGCCCTGTGGTGATCGGGATACTTTTGATATCGGCAGTCGTTCTGATACCGCAGATACGTATCCTTTTGAATCCGGCCCTTCACCTTATCGGCAGGAACGCCACCTTTACCGGGCGTGATGTTCTGTGGGTACAGGCCATCAGGTATATTGTAGCCCATCCCTTCATCGGAAATGGAATATTTACAAAGTACAGACTGGACACCGGTGTCTGGCAGGACAGCGCTCACAGCCAGTTTCTGGACCTTATGGCAAAGTACGGGGTATCCGTATTTTTATCCTTCGTGCTGATGCCCGTTTTCTCGCTGGCCCGTGCCTTTAAGTGCGACCGCGGAAACGATAAGATCATAGCTCTTAAGTGTGCGATATGTTTTATGATCCTGTTCCACAGCGTGGCGGATCATATGCTGGTATATAATTATATTTTGCTGATGGCAGCTTTCGAGATGCTTACAGGCAATGATCCTGCTTTACAAAATGATCCAAGCAGGACGGAGGATAAGATAAATGGAACAGAACACACTGCGCAAACTCCAGCTTACCCAGCTGTCAATCCTTAAGGAGTTTGTAAGAATATGTGAAGAAAATGATCTCAGGTACTTTTTGGACAGCGGCACTCTGCTGGGGGCTGTCCGCCACAAGGGTTTCATTCCCTGGGATGACGATCTGGATGTGGGCATGCCCAGGCGCGATTATGACCGCTTTTGCAAGCTGGCTCCAAAGCGTCTGTCTGACGAGTATTTTCTGCAGACCTATTTCACGGATAAGAATTACCCCAATCCCTTTGCAAAGATAAGGCTTAGGGGTACCGAATTCGTGGAGAGCATAACCGAGAGATCAAAGATGAAGGGCGGTATCTATATCGATGTTTTTCCCTTTGATAATTTCCCGGAAAAAAAGAGCGAGATTATCTCCCAGGGCTTTGAGATAGAGCTGTATAAGCATCTGCTCATCGGAAAGCATCAGGTTTATCCCTGGATGGGCATGAAGGGCAAGCAGAGACTATTTAAATTTTTGGAGTATGCACCCTTTTATCCCCTGGCCGTCTTTTTTGACCATGATCATCTGGTCAGAAAGTATGACGCTACGCTCAAGCGCTATAACAGGATAAAGACCGCCGGCATAAAAGCGCCCGATCTTAGATTCGGAAAAATGGTAGTTCCCGCAGATTGTGCAAGGGATCTGATGGCTGCGGATTTTGAGGATAGTAAATTTAATATATCTGAAAATTATGACAGCTATTTAAAGAGGCTCTACGGTGATGATTATATGACTCCGCCACCGGCAGATAAAAGAGGAGGATGGCATGGGATCAAAAAGATCAGTTTCTGAGGGCAAAAAGGGCGTATTTTTGATCGATACGGACTTTCAGCTTTTAAACGCCGTGAGATTTGTTTTATCAAGAGGCCTTGAGGGCAAAATGGATGCCATTATCCAGATGAAGTCCAGAAACCCGAAAGAGCGGATCGCAGCCTTAAGGCAGACCAAAGTATTTGATCAGATCTATGATCTGGAACTTGATACACATCCAAAGCTTGAAAAAGTATATATACTGCTGGCTCTAATGTTCCCCGTGGCTTATCTCAAAAAGAGATTCGGAATGGATATAAGGGGCAGATATGATGAGATATATATGTCCTTTGCCACAAAGACCTTTGATTTCATCATTGCAGGGAGCGGCTGTAAAAATATAATCGGTTATGATGACGGAATGGGAAGCTATGTGGGGAATCCCTACACCGATAATTATAAGCCCGGATATATGAAAGTGCGAAAGCTCCTGGGACGTGATTATCAGGTGAATACCATCTATCTTAACAACCCGTCCTGTTATCACGGCGAGCCGGGAAAAGAGCTTTTTGCCATAGCGGAAAATGAAGAGAAGATTGATGATAATATCATAAACCAAATCTTTGCGGTTAAGCATCCGGATGATCTGGAGGGCAGGAAATATATTTTTTTCAATGCCTGTATTACCAGTATTGACGGATATATAGACTGGGAAAAAGATCTGGCCCTGTGTATGGATGAAGCCGTAAACAAAGAGGGTATAGTCCGTCTGCATCCCAGTGAAAAAAGAGCGGATGAGTATGAGTCAATGCATACCGATACTACTTGCAACATGTGGGAACTGGTCTGCTCCAGGTATGTGGATGATGATTCGCTGCTGACGGGCTTTTTTTCCACCGCGCAGTTTATTCCGAAGCTCATGAATGATAAAGAGCCCTATCTGATCTTTACCTTTATGATGTATGAGGAATTGCCTGCTGTTACCAAGGAAAGATTCGACGATTACGTAAAATTCTTTAAGACAAAATACCGGGACAGCAGTAAGATATATCTGCCTCAAAACAAAGAAGAGTACAGAAATATAATAAAGACCATCTATGAAAAAACAGTAAATAAAACCGATGCGGGTATGATGATCCATGAGTGATAAGGATAAAAAAACTGAAGGGCAGGGCAGGAAAGCTCTTAAGTCGGGTGTCTGGTACACAGCTGCGAACTTTCTTACTAAAGGCATCGCCTTTATCACCACACCCATTTTCACCAGGCTCCTTACCAAGCAGGACTTCGGTCTGTTCAGTAATTATACTTCGTGGCTCACCATCATAGGCATATTTGTGACATTGAATTTGACGGCCACTTTGATAAGCGCCCGGTATGAATATGAGGATGATTTCGACGGCTTCCTTTTTTCCATGCTGGGACTCAGCAGCCTGTCGGCCATCATCTGGTTTGTGGTCTTTAATTTATTCGGTGACTATTTTACTTCCCTTTTCGGGATGGAGCGGATCTACATGAACGTGATGCTTCTGTATCTGTTCTTCATGCCGGCGGTGGATCTGTTTCAGGGTCGTGAGAGATATTTTTTCGAGTATAAAAAATCCGTGGCGGCAAGCCTTGCCATTGCCTTCGGTACTGCGGGGCTTTCCGTTTTGCTGGTGTTCCTCATGGAGGATAAGCTGCGGGGCAGGATATTTGGTTCGGCCCTTCCCACGGTGACCCTCGGTCTTGCTTTTTATATATTCTTTTTCATAAAAGGGAAAAAGATAAAGCTTGAATACTGGAAGTATGCGTTGCCGATATGTCTGCCGTACATACCGCATTTGCTGTCGCTAAATCTCCTTAATTCCATGGATCGCATCATGATCACAAAGTACTGCGGTTCGGAACAAAACGCCATTTATACTTTGGCCTATACCTGCGGCAGCGTGGTGACGATGCTCATGAATTCCATGAACGGCGCCTTTGCGCCCTGGCTTGGCAGTAAACTAAACTCCGATGATACGGAGAGTATAAAGAAGGTATCAAATACGTATATTATAGGATTTGTGATCTTGGCCTGCGGTATCATGGCCGTGGCACCTGAGATCCTGTTTATAATGGGCGGCAGGGCTTATGCTGATGCAAAGTATGTCATGGCCCCCATTGCCATGGGCTGTGTCTGCCAGTTTATATATACCATGTTTGTGAACGTGGAGCAGTTTAAGAGAAAGACAGTGGGCATGGCTGTGGCCAGTGCCGTGGCGGCGGGAGTGAATTTCATCCTCAACTGGATATTCATTCCGAGAGTGGGATATCTGGCGGCCGCATATACCACCCTGGTGGGATATCTTTGCCTCTTACTGATACACATGTATCTGGTATACAGGCTTAAGTTAAGCTATGTGTATGACTACAGGCGCATCGCCCTCATAGTGACTGCTATGATGGGATTTACGGCGCTGATGGCCTTTATGTATACGCAGTCTCTTATCAGGTATGTTTTTGTTGGAATTTATATTATAGCCCTTCTGGCTGTTGTGATCAGATATAAGGATATGTTGCTGTCGCTTTTGAAAAGGAGAAAATAGTGTTTAATCTGGATGGTTTTATAAATGAGTATGTTACAAAGCGCCCCGGGTCTATGTTTTACGCTGACATAGAGAAGAATAAAGAGGCGCTCACACAAGGGATAGAGGGTCGGACCGTTCTGGTGATAGGCGGAGCGGGGTCCATCGGCTCATCCTTTATAAAGGCGCTTTTGCCCTTTAAGCCCGCATCCCTGGTGGTGGTGGATACAAATGAGAACGCCCTGGCGGAGCTTACCAGGGACTTAAGATCCACCAAAGGCATGTATGTGCCGGAGGAATACATCACTTATCCTATGGATTTTGCATCTCCCGTTTTTGAAAAGATGTTTCGCGAAAAGGGCGGCTTTGACATAGTGGGTAATTTTTCCGCACATAAGCATGTGAGGTCTGAGAAGGATATTTACAGCGTGGAGGCTCTGCTTCAAAATAACGTGCTCCATGCAAAACTGCTTTTGGATCTTTTGTCCGAGTATCCGCCTCATGAGTATTTCTGTGTGTCCACAGATAAGGCGGCAAATCCCGTGAACATCATGGGTGCTTCAAAGCGTATCATGGAGGATGTGATCTTTTCATATTCCGACAGCTTCCCCGTTAAGACGGCCCGCTTTGCAAATGTGGCTTTTTCAAACGGGTCTCTTCCCGCAGGTTTCCTGGCCAGGATACAAAAATTGCAGCCTCTGTCGGCGCCTTCGGATGTGAGACGCTATTTTGTATCGCCTGAAGAATCAGGTCAGATATGTCTGCTCTCATGTATCTTAGGTGAGAATCGCGCTATCTTTTTCCCGAAGCTTGAGGAAGCCCAGATGATGACCTTTGATGGGATAGCAAGACAGCTCCTTAAGGTTCAGGGCTATGAGGCACTGGAGTGTGATTCCGATTCGGAGGCCATCGATAAGGCACAGGAATTAAAGAATGGCAGCAGGCAGTATCCCGTTCATTTTTCCGTTTCTGATACGTCAGGCGAGAAGGCTTATGAAGAGTTTGTGACTGATGAGGAGACGGCTGACTATGACAGGTTTACCTCTCTGGGTGTCATTACGGGCAAGAAGATACCTGATAAGGCGGAAGTGCTCAAGCTCTTTGAGAAGCTGGATGTGGCCTTTGCCGACGGGACCACAAAGGAGGAAGTGGTCAGGATCATGAAGGAGTATCTGCCGAACTTTGAGCATATCGAGACAGGCAAGTCGCTGGATTCGAAGATGTAAAAAATCAGGATCATAATTATCTGAAAATCCTTTTTCAATGTTCTGAGACAGCATTTCTTTTTGATGGACTTCAGGACGAAACATAGGATGACAGATGTAAAAATAAATAAAACAGGAAAATATTATGAGCAAATTTATACCCTTATCCATCCCGAATTTTGAGGGAAACGAAAGAAAATATGTGGACGATGCCATTGATCAGGGCTGGGTGTCCACAGGCGGAGCCTATATCACAAAATTGGAGGAGGAGCTGGCAAAGTTCCTTCATACCGATAATGTGGCAGCCTGTCAGAGCGGAACCAGTGCTCTTCATTTGAGTCTGGTCCAGGCGGGAGTAAAGCCGGGTGATGTGGTGCTTGTGCCGCCCCTTACTTTTATCGCAGCGGTGAATCCCGTTAAGTATCAGTTCGCTACACCGGTGTTCATAGACTGCGATAACAGCTTCTGCATGGATCCCGTGAAACTGGCATCCTTTTGTGAAGAAGAGTGCGCATGGGACGGCACGGTGTTAAAATATAAGGACGCAGATGTGAAGGCTGTAGTTGTGGTCCATGTCTTTGGAAACATGGCGGACATGGAAGCCATAATGGATATCGCGGATAAGTATTCACTTAAGGTGATAGAAGATTCCACCGAGGCCCTTGGCACACATTACACCGAAGGAAAATATGCAGGAAGATATGCGGGCACCATAGGTCATTTCGGAGCCTTCAGCTTTAACGGAAACAAGATCATCACCACGGGAGGCGGCGGAGCAGTTACTTCAAACGATCCCAAGGTGGTGGATCATATCAGGTTTTTATCCACCCAGGCAAAGACAGATCCTCATTTTTATATCCATGATGAGGTGGGCTTTAATTACCGCATGACAAATCTGCAGGCTGCCCTGGGCGTGGCCCAGATGGAAGAACTCCCTGAGTTTATCAGAAGGAAGCAGGCAAACTATGAGCTGTATAAGGAACTCTTTGACGGCTTTGAGTATGGAAAACTGATGCCCTTCAGGGAGGGGACATCTTCGAATAAATGGTTCTATTCTCTTAACATTGACAGGGAAAAGGTGACCGCTTCCATGCGGGATATCATTTTGTCCCTTCGTGAAAAGGGCATAGAGACCAGGGCTATCTGGGGACTTATAAATGAGCAAAAACCTTATCAGGGTGAAGTGAATTACAAACTTGAAAAGGCACCTTATTATGCAGAGCGTATCTTAAATATCCCCGCCTCTACACAGATCACGGAGGAGGAGATAAGATATGTGGCTGATGAGGTAAAGCAACTGCTGGAGAAATTGGCAAATGGATGAGATCGTAAAATTTTGGGGCCCCGTTACCATGAGCGTATCCGAGGCGATGCAGCTGATCGACAATAATGCCTACGGCATAGCATTTCTGACTGATGATGAGAGGCGGCTTAAGGGCTGTGTGACCGACGGTGATATCAGAAGATATCTGCTCTCAGGCGGTCAGATGTCAGGCTGTGTGATGGATGCGGCCAACACTGATCCCAAGGTGGCTAAATCCGATGAAGAGGCTCACGGGCTCTATCATAAAAAGAACTACATCGTGATACCCATAGTGGATGAAGACGGCAGGATCGTCGCCCTGTATACCGGTGACGGCCGTGAGATCAGAAAGAAAAATCCCGTTAACATCCCCGTGGTGATAAATGCAGGGGGAAAGGGTACCAGACTGGAGCCATTTACAAAGGTGCTGCCCAAGCCCCTGATCCCTGTGGGAGACCTTCCCATCATCGAGCATATCTTCAGGGAATACCAGTCCTATGAGTGCAATGAGTTTCATATCATAGTCAATTATAAAAAGGAGCTTTTAAAGGCTTATTTTGCGGATAATGAAAACCATTATGATATTACCTGGTACGATGAGGAAAAGCCTCTGGGTACAGGCGGGGGTTTAAGTCTTTTGAGAGGGAAGTTTAAGGATACCTTCTTTTTTGCAAACTGCGACGCTCTGCTCACTGCCAATTATGAGAGCATGGTGAAGTTCCATAAGGAGAATAAAAATCTCATCACCATGATCTGCGCCTATAAGAACATGAACATTCCTTACGGCGTGGTGGAGATGGGAGTGAACGGTTCCATTCTCGAGATGAAGGAAAAACCTCTCGTATCATTTTTGACCAACACGGGTATATACATAGTGGAGCCTGAAGTGTTTGATTATATCGAAGACGGAGTGTCCGTGGGTTTCCCCGACATAGTTGAAAAGGTCAGGAACGACGGTAAGAAGGTGGCCGTATTCCCCGTCAGCGAAAATGACTGGATGGATATGGGACAGCTCCCGGAATTGGAAAAAATGAGGATCAAGCTGTACGGCGAATGAGATTGAAGGAGTAAAAGAAATCTATGAAAACAGTTTACACATGCTTTAGCACGGATGTCATTCATGACGGACATCTGAATATTATAAATCATGCAAAGGAATATGGACGGGTGGTGGTAGGCTGCCTTAGCGATAAGGAGATGATCCGCTGCACCAAGTTCCCCACAAAGTCGGAAGAGGAGCGCATGAATCTGTATCGTCAGATAGATGGCGTGGATGAAGTGGTGATGCAGAATAACATGCTCTATGATGATGTGATAAAGGCTCTTCATCCTAACTATGTGATCCATGGTGATAACTGGAAAGAAGGTGCCGAGTCTGCTATCAGAACCCATGTGGAGGGACTTCTTTCTGAGTATGGCGGACAGATCATAGATGTGCCCTATACCTATAATGAGAACGTTAAAAAGATAGATGCTCAGCTCAAAGAAAAACTGTCCATGCCGGAGTACAGGAGAAAGAGACTTCGTCAGCTTATTGAAATGACTCCCGTAGTTAAGGTTATGGAAGCCCATTCCGGCCTCACCGGACTGATCGTGGAGAAGACGGTCATTGAAGGTGATAACGGTAAGCTGGATCAGTTTGACGCCATGTGGGTATCCAGTCTTTGCGACAGTACGGCTAAGGGCAAGCCGGACATAGAACTGGTGGATATGACCAGCCGTTTCCGTACTATTGAGGACATTACGGAAGTGACCACAAAGCCTATTATTTTTGATGGCGACACAGGCGGACTCACCGAGCATTTTGTATACACGGTAAGATCCCTTGAGCGCCTTGGCGTATCTGCAGTGATCATAGAGGATAAGACTGGACTTAAGAAGAACTCCCTTTTTGGAACGGAAGTTCAGCAGACTCAGGACAGCATTGAAAATTTCAGTGCAAAGATCGCTGCCGGAAAGAAGGCGCAGCTCACCGATGATTTCATGATCATTGCCCGTATTGAATCCCTCATCCTTGAGCAGGGTATGGAGGATGCCCTTAAGAGGGCCCACGCTTTTGTGGCTGCCGGAGCGGACGGCATAATGATCCACAGCCGTAAGAAAGATCCCGCGGAGATCCTGGAGTTCTGTGATAAGTTCAGGGCAGACAATAATGAAACTCCCATCGTGGTGGTTCCCAGCAGCTTTAATACCATCACGGAGGAGGAACTGGCGGAGCATGGCGTGAATATCGTTATTTATGCTAATCAGCTGACCCGCTCGGCCTTCCCCGCCATGCAGCAGACGGCCATGGACATTTTGAAGTATCACAGGGCAAAGGAAGTGGATGACAGGCTGCTGCCCATCAAGAACATCATCACACTGATCGATGAGATCTGAGAACGTAAAATCATTGATGACTTACGAAAATAAGGAAGTATAGATTTGTCAGAGAAAAAATATTTAATACTCTCGGATATACATGGAAATGTCAGCGCATTTGATGCAATGCTTTCAGACTGCCAAAATGATGACTTTAACGGAGTGATCATTTTGGGCGATTGCATCGATTACGGAATGCGCTCCAATGAGATTATCCAAAAACTAATTACTCTTGGTGAGGGCGAATGGAAGGATAAGATCCTTATCAATATCTGGGGCAATCATGAAAAACTCGTGGTGGATAAAGACCTGGAGCGGCTTTCAACTGACCGGGGCCGTGTCATGGCTCAGTATACCGCAAGACAGTTAAGTGAAAAGTCTGTGGAGTATATAAACACAGCCATGAATAAAACCGGCATTCAGGAATTTGACCTTTGTGGCCTTAAAAGCCTTGCCGTTCACGGATCCCTTGATGAAATTTATTGGAAGGCGATAGGTCCCGAGAGTCTGCGTGGCGACTATCATGACTATGATATAGTCCTTGGAGGACATTCACATTATTCGCATTGCTTCACCCATTTTTATGAAGCCGACAGGCCGGATTACAGAAATAAAAAGGCAGTGATGTTCATTAATCCCGGATCTGTGGGACAGCCCCGTAACCACAATCCCCTTGCCCAGTATGCCGTATTATCCTTACCTTCAAAAAGGGTGGAACTGCGTACTGTGGAGTATGATGTGGTTTTTGAACAATCGCTGTTCCCTGATGAGATAGATGAATTTTATAAAGTAAGACTGACAAACGGAGTATAGGAGGAATGGTTATATGAGCAAATTATATGCTATAAGCGGTGTTACCGGCATGACCGGGAATGAGCTTGTAAGGCAGATACTGGTGGATGGAAGTACGGATCATATCTTAGGCTTTGATAACTTTTATGCTTCATCCATTGATACCGTGGCTGACCATATTGATGATGAGCGTTTTGAGTTTTTTGAATATGACCTGAATGATAAGGTGCAGATGGAGGATTTTGAGAAACGTATATACGCGGTCAAAGATTCTTATGATGAAGTGATCTATATCAACTGTGCCGCAGTCGTTCACACGGAGCATTTCTATCATGTGTATGAGACCTTTGAGACCAATGTGGAAGGTATGAACAGCTTCCTGCAGCAGGCTATAAGGGTAGGTGCCGGAAAGTATATAAACTGCTCTACCTCTGAAGTATATTCCATGAATTCATGGAATGAAAACGGCGGCGTGAAGGAGAGCGATTATCTGACAATGGCAGTGGCAGAGCACAGCCAGAGGACTTCTTATGCCACGGGAAAGCTCCTTACGGAGTTCTTTATGAAGGATGCTGTGGATGAGGGAAAGATAAAGGGCTGCAGCATCAGATTTGCAAATGTGTACAGTAAGGATGAGCGCTATCCAAAGCATATCATTCCCTTCATAATCAATAGTTTCCGTGATAATGGGAAAGTGGTGCTGCTGGAAAACAGCAGGAAGAACAGGAGGACTTTCCTCAATAACTATGACAGCTGTAGTGCTGTACTGGCCCTGGCAAATACGGACTCCGCACTGGATGGGACCGTTTATAATGTGGCGACGGATGAGGAAATATCCATCATTGACCTGGCAAAGCTTTGTGCTGAAAAAATGGGAATAAAGGATCCGGTGATCGAGTTTAATGGATACCGTGAGTCGGATCCTGAGAGAAGACTGCTCAGTACCGAGAAGATCAGGACCAGGACTTCCTGGAAGCCTGCGGTGGGCCTTGATAAGGGACTTGAGGAGTGCATTACAAATTATCTTAAGAAGTAAAGATGGGTAGCGGTGAATTTTTGAATTGGTGTGAAGGATATGAATGATAAAAAGATTGCCATAATCACGATCGCAGGTATTTCCAGCAGATTTAATGAGGGAATAGAAGAAGATAAGAAGGTCCTCAAATGTCTTTATACAGAAGGCGGTAAGGAAGAGACACTTCTGTATCATCTGATGAAAAAATGCTCCTTTGCGGATCACTTTATCCTAGTGGGAGGATACAAGTTTGAGGACCTGTGTGCCTTTTATAAGAAGGATCTGGCAGAGAAATTTCCTGAGGTCACACTGGTGCAAAATGACCATTATTCTGACCTTGGTTCCGGATATAGTCTGTATCTGGGGATTCAGGCTGCGGTAAAATTTGATCCTAAAGAGATCCTGTTTGTGGAAGGCGACCTTGATATCGATAATGAATCCTTTGCCAAAGTGGTTGATGCTGATAAGAGTGTGCTGACTTATACCTACGAGCCGATTTATGCCAATAAAGCCGTGGTGCTTTATAAGGATGATAAAGATAAATACCGTTATGCGTTTAATAGCAGCCACGGTCTTCTGACCATTGATTCGCCCTTTTCATGTATACTGAATTCGGGACAGACCTGGAAGTTCACGCAGGTCGATAAGCTTAAGGCTGCCAATGATATGTTCTTTGAGAATGCCAAGGAGGATACGAACCTTCGGATCATTCAGAATTATCTGGATGCCGGAGTGGATATCAATCTGGTGGCGCTGAACAGGTGGACAAACTGTAACACAAGGGATGATTACAGAAAGATCGTCTCTTACTGGGAGGAAGAAAAATGAAAACTTTACAGGAAAGATTAAGCGTAGTCGAAAAGCATGTGAAAGAAGACAATATCAAGGTGATGATCATCGGCCTGGGAAGCGTCGGGGCTTATCTTCTTGATTATCTCATAAGCAGAAATGATCCTGCCATCAGTGTGGTGGTAGTGGGACGCGACGCCGATAAGATGCAGACAAAGGTAAACATCACAAGAGTCGCCGGACTTATCCGCGAAGTGAATAAGAGCCGTATAGAAGTGGAAGGCGGAGTGGACCTTAATGATATCGACGCCATCAGGGCGGCGGTGGAAAAGTATCAGCCGGACTTCATCGTAAATTCAAGCCGTGCTTATCCGGGACTTAAGTACGGAAGCATCAGCTGGGCAAATGTAAGGGCCTATGGTATCTGGAGCCCCCTGGCCATCCGCTTTACAAAGAATGTAATGGAGGCCTGTGATAAGGCCGATTCCGATGCCGTGGTGATCAATACCTCTTATTCGGATGCTGTCATCCCCTGGCTTAAGTCAGCCGGCAAGGCCTATCCTGACTTTGGTTCCGGTAACCTTAATCATCTCGTTCCTCGTATGAAGTTTGCTGTGGCGGGGATACTTGGCGTTAACGATTTCTGGAATGTGGATGTCATGTTTGCCGCAGGACATTTCCATGATGTATGTATCAGCAAGGAAGGACAGACTGAAGGCGTAGAGCTTCCTCTTAAGATCTATTATAAAGGCGAAGAGTTGAAGGATATAGATGAGAATGAAGTTATCAGCAAGTGCCATATTTCCATGCCTGTGGATCAGACCAGGAATATGATGAATGCTTCCAGCAATTACCGGATCATCGCCGCCATAATAGATGCTATAAGGACAGGTGAGCAGCAGAAGGTATTCAGCCCCGGCTTTGACGGAAATATCGGCGGTTACCCCGTGGCAGTGGGATACAAGGATGGAAAGCTTGACGCATGGATCGATGAGTCCGTATTCAGTTTTGAGGAGATGAATAAAGCCGACAGGGAGTCCATGGCTCTTGACGGTGTGGAAGACGTCATCGATGGCAAGCTGATCTACACCGATGCTTTGATCGAGAAGGCAAAGAAAGCCTTCGGTAAGGAACTGCCCAAGACAGTGGCATATGAAGATATAGATAAGACTGCAAAGTGGATCATCGATGAGATAATCCTTCCCCAGACGGAGAATAAATGATACGGAACAATCTGCTGTATGGAGGATTTAGCGCAGATAAAAACGGTAATTGCATGATCATTAAAGGAGTGATCCAAAAATGAAAGTAGAAGCATTATTCAATATCATTAATTCAGACTTTTATACGGGCGTGCCGGACAGTCAGTTAAAGGCGCTTTGTAACTATCTGATGGATCATTACGGTATAGACCCGAAGCACCATGTGATCGCGGCCAATGAGGGTAACTGCACGGCGCTGGCAGCCGGTTATCATCTGGCCACCGGCAAGGTTCCTGTGGTTTATATGCAAAACAGCGGTGAGGGCAATATCATCAATCCCGTGGCTTCCCTGCTAAATGATAAGGTATATGCAATACCCGTGATCTTCATCATCGGCTGGAGAGGTGAGCCGGGGATCCATGACGAGCCCCAGCATATCTATCAGGGCGAGGTGACGGTCAAGCTGCTTGAGGATATGGGGATAGATTCATTTATCATCGGTCCGGATACCACGGAGGATGAAGTCAAAACTGTAATGGACGGATTCAGGGAGAAGTTAGCGCAGGGCCTCGATGTGGCCTTCGTGATCCGGAAAGGTGCCCTGACCGATGCACCGAAGGTGGAGTATAAGAATGATAACTCTATGGTGCGTGAAGAGATCATAAAGCACATCGTGGCTGCTTCCGGAGAGGATCCCATAATCTCTACTACCGGTAAGGCGTCCCGTGAACTTTTTGAGACGAGGGTCGCCAATGATCAGAGTCACAAATATGATTTTCTGACTGTGGGCTCCATGGGACATTCCAGTTCCATTGCTCTCGGTGTCGCTTTAAATAAACCCCATCAGAGGATATGGTGCGTCGATGGTGACGGTGCGGTTTTAATGCATATGGGAGCCATGGCTGTAGTTGGAGCAAATAAGCCCGCGAATCTGATCCATGTGGTGATAAACAACGGAGCACATGAAACCGTCGGCGGTATGCCCACTGTGGCGGCAGATATCGATCTCGTTGCCATAGCAAAGGCCTGCGGATATCCGAATGCGATCTCGGTGGATAGCTTTGAGGCTTTGGACAGGGAGTTAGAGGCCGCAAAGAACAGGAATGAATTAAGTCTGATAGAGGTTAAGTGCTCTATCGGAGCAAGAGATGATCTGGGACGCCCCACCACGACTGCCCTTGAGAATAAACAGAATTTTATGGAGTATATCAAGACTCTGTGATGTATTATCCTGATTTTGAATATGTTGACTGAGTCTAAAAAACAGAGAAAAATATATTTTGATCTCATCAGGATACTGGCGATCTTTCTGGTGCTGTTCACCCATACACATGAGGTGGGATCGAAATTATATATGTTAAGGGAAGGGGATTTTGTCCGCCTTTTTTATATTGTTTTAGACTGCTTCAGGACCATTAACAATCCTCTTCTTTTTATGGTTTCGGGAGCCCTTCTGCTGGGAAGGGATGAGAGCATAGGACAGGTCTGGAAGAAAAGAATTTTCCGTTTTGTCATCGTACTTTTTGTCTTTTCATACATTCATCTTATCGACACGGCCATAAACTCAGGGACTGTAGCCTCCTTTGATTTTTTGGCTTCCTTCAGGAGCATAATAGAAGGACCAGTGAGGTCTTCCTACTGGTTTCTATACTCCTATATTTCCTTTCTGATCATGCTACCTTTATTGAGACTTGTGGCAAAGCACATGACGCTAAAGGACGGCGTTTATCTTTTCCTGACAGGAGTGGTGGTGCTGGATGGTTTCAGGTTATTCAGACTGTGCACTGGTGTGTCGGGAGTGAATCTCACTGTCTACTTTTGTGAGATGATAATGTTTTATCCCCTGATCGGTTTTGTCATGGAAAAGTATTGGGATGAGATCACCGCTAAGATAGATAAAAATAAGATGATCATTGCCACGCTCTTGGGTATAACAGGTCTGATGATTTCGGCGGGACTTACTTATCGTGAATATCTGATCACCGGCAACTGGACTGAAAACTGGATCACTTTTTCGGATCCGCTGCTGGCGGCTGTACTATTTATCGGTGTGAAACATTTCTGTGGCAATATCGCACAGGATAAGCATCCTGTGTTTGTCCGCGTCGTTACGGTTGCGGGCGGTTCCATGTTTGGGATATACTTGTTGGAGAATATTTTAAGGAATATCACAAAACCCGTATTTTATGCGCTGGATGCATTCACGCCGACCATTGTCGCCTGTCTCATCTGGCTCATGTTGACCATGGTTTTGGGTACGGTGGTGATATGGCTTATTAAACTGATTCCGGGAGTGAAAAAATATATATGAAGATAGCAGTCATAGGTTCAGGAACCTTTATCGGAAAAAATCTTACAGAGAATCTTAAAAATATAAGAGACGGAAAGAACCGCACGAGACCTGAACTTGAGATAAGTGAGATATATCTCGATGAGATTAAGGATGCGGATGCTGTGATCCTGCTGCCGTCAGATGTATCGTCTGAAGATAGTTTGCACAGGAATGTTTTGGCAGAGATACAGTCCGGGTCTACAGCGGTATCAAAAGCAATTCGTGTGCTTTATAATGATTTTGAAAAATTTGGCACTTGCATAGATAAGGACCCGGAATTCTCTAAACTGCCCTGCGATACATTTACATATCATATACCCATGATCGTGGGGAAATGGCAGGAGCCGGATTTGGGCGTTGCCTATCTTTGTCGTGCAGTGGCAAATGATGAAGATATTTCGGCCGTCGATAAAGATGAGCCGCTGGATATATTGTTCATCGACGACTTTGTGGAAGAGATGTTAAATGCCTTGGAGGGAAAGCCTCATGGGTGCGAGGGAGTCAAGGATTGCATGTCGCAAAACAAGTCATCATGCTGTACCTGTCCCGGTGTGATGGACACGACGGTGGGTGAAGTCATCGATCTTTTGGAATCCTTTAACCTGATGAACACGTCGCTTGTAGTTCCCGAAATACCCGCAGGGTCATTTGCCTACAAGCTGTTTTCCATGTATTTATCCTTCCTGCCCCAGAGGAAGATGTCCTATCCCGTGAAGATGAATGTGGATAACCGCGGCATTTTTTCGGAACTGGTAAAGACTGTGAACAATGGTCAGGTGTCTATCAACATAGCCCGCCCCGGAAATGTCAGGGGTCAGCACTGGCATAATACGAAGTGGGAGATCTTTATAGTGGTCTCCGGACACGGCCTTATACAGCAGCGCCAGATCGGAACGGATAAGGTATATAACTTTGAGGTGCGGGGCGAAGAAATGAGGGCGGTGATCATGCTGCCCGGTTATACCCATAATATCATTAATCTGGAGGATGACAGGGATCTGGTCACTGTCATGTTTGCAAATGAGCAGTTCGATCCCGGACATCCGGATACTTTCTTCGAAGTGGTGGATGAGAATTATAAGTGAGGCGAGAATCTTAGGTGAGACGATGATCTGAAATATGAGAATAATCTCCCACTCATGTCATTCTGAGCTCTGAAAGAGCGAAGAATCCTGATAGAGTATAATGACAGAGGGGTTCAATCCATTTCAGAATGATAGAAGGTTCAATCCTCGTCATCGGCAGCTTCCTCTTCAACCTGTGCGGTATAGATAGTTCTCTTTCTTGCGGCCTCATCTGCCTCCAGATACTCATCATAAGTGGTTATCTTGTCGATGAGGGTGCCGTCGGGCATGATCTCCATGATGCGATTCGCCGAGGTCTGTACGAACTGATGGTCATGGCAGGCGAAGAGCACTACGCCGGGGAACTTGATCACTCCGTTGTTAAGTGAAGTGATGGATTCCATGTCCAGATGGTTGGTGGGCTCATCCAGGATCAGGCAGTTGGCACCTGAGATCATCATCTTGGACAAAAGACATCTCACCTTTTCTCCTCCGGACAGTACCCGCACTTTCTTTACGCCGTCTTCACCAGGGAAGAGCATACGTCCTAAAAAGCCGCGAACATAAGTTACATCATTTACGGGAGAGTAGCCCATGAGCCAGTCGGCTATGGTCAGATCAGAATCGAATTCCTTTGTGTTGTCCTTGGGGAAGTATGCCTGGGAGGTGGTCACGCCCCACTTGAAGGTGCCCTCGTCGGCTTCTTCTTCACCCATCAGTATCTTAAAGAGCATGGTCTTGGCCTGCTCATTTCCGCCTACGAAGGCTACCTTGTCCTCACGTCCTAAGGTAAAGCTTATATTGTCCAGTATCTTTACTCCGTCCACTGTCTTTGAGATACCCTCTACGGTGAGCACTTCGTTTCCGATCTCGCGGTCGGGCTTAAAATCAATGTAAGGATACTTTCTGGAGGAGGGCTTGATCTCGTCCAGTTCTATCTTTTCCAGGGCTCTCTTTCTGGAGGTCGCCTGCTTTGACTTTGAAGCATTGGCGGAGAATCTGGAGATGAATTCCTGGAGCTCCTTTATCTTTTCTTCCTTGCGCTTGTTGGCTTCCTTCATCTGTCTGATGAGGAGCTGTGAAGACTCGTACCAGAAGTCGTAGTTTCCGGCGAAGAGCTGGATCTTGCCGTAGTCGATGTCTGCTGTCTGAGTACATACCTTATTGAGGAAGTATCTGTCGTGGGATACCACGATGACTATGTTCTCAAAGTTTATGAGGAACTCTTCCAGCCAGGTGATGGCGTCCAGATCCAGGTGGTTCGTAGGCTCGTCCAGAAGGAGGATATCGGGGTTACCAAAGAGTGCCCTTGCCAGCAGTATCTTCACCTTTTCGCTGCCGTTTAATTCGTTCATCATGCTGTAGTGAAGCTCTGTGGGAATGCCAAGGCCGTTCAGCAGTGTGGCCGCGTTTGATTCGGCCTCCCAGCCGTCCATCTCTGCGAATTCCGCTTCCAGGGATGCTGCCTTTACTCCGTCCTCATCCGAGAAATCTTCTTTTGCATAAAGGGCGTCCTTTTCCTTCATGATGTCGAAGAGCCTCTGGTTGCCGGCGATGACAGTGTCCATTACCACCTGATCGTCATACTTGAAGTGATCCTGCTCCAGCACCGAGAGTCTCTGTCCGGGGGTGATGACTATGTCGCCCTTGCTGGTCTCCAGCTGTCCGGAGAGTATCTTTAAGAAGGTGGATTTACCTGCGCCGTTGGCACCTATGATGCCGTAGCAGTTTCCTTCCGTAAACTTTATATTTACATCTTCAAAGAGAGCCTTTTTACCGACTCTGTAGGTTACATTGTTTGCACTGATCATTTTTTTACCTTTCTTTAAGATTCTTCGCCTTGCTTAGAATGAAATATGTGTTTGTCGACTCAAAAAAACAACAAACATTGTACTAAAATGTAATTTAAATAGCAAGTATTTTCAATTTGTGATAAAATATATCTTAATTTTTTTAGGGATGGACTATGAATTATATCAATTTTCTGCAAATCCAGATAATAGCGCTTATCTTCATCCTCATGGTGCTGGTGCTTTTTTCCTTCAGGTTAAAACTGCGCATCACGAGGGAGAGGGTTTTTATGGCGCTCATTTTTTCATGTCTGTCCTGCTGTGCCTTTGAGATATGTCCCGGTGTCCTGGAGCTTTTGACAGGTGACGCCTATGCGTGGCTCATTGACCTGTCCCGGAGACTGTTTTTGATATCCTATGTCGCGGTGGGCTTTTCACTGCTTTGTTATACCCTGTCTGAGATATATATGGTGGCGGTGATCTTCGGGGACAAACGCATGGTATATCTGCTGCCCCTTATAGTGAGCATACCCTTGTGTTTGAGGCTCCCTTATTATTCGCCCGATTCCATGTCCAATGGTCCTGCTGCTGCCACGGCTCTGACGGCAGTCATAATATATGTGCTCATCTGCGTGGCATACACGATGTCGGGACGCAGGAGCATTTCGGATAACCGCCGCACGGCTGTTTATCTCTCTTGCGTGATCATGGCGGGTTCCGTCCTGTCGCAATGGCTGTTCCCCAGACGTCAGGTGGCATCCCTGGGACTGGCGGTGATGCTGACCCTTATGTACATGGTGCTGGAGTCGGCGGATGTGTATATGGACAGGCTTTACGATACTTTTAACAGGGACGCCTGCCATGTTTATCTGGATAACCTGTGTCAGGAAAATAAGCGGGCCAACATCTGTTATGTGGCCATCAGCGGTTTTTCAAATATGAATGAGATTGCGGGCACTACCATTACTTCAAGGCTCCTTCGGCAGGCGGCTGATTATTTCAGGTCCCAAAAGGGGGCCAAGGTCTTTTCCCTGGAGGACGAGGCTTTTGTCCTGATCTTTGAAAAGGATGAATTCTTTTTTGACAGGGTGGACAGCATAAGAGACCGTTTTTCAAAGGCCTGGGCTATAGATGAGACCGGGGGCACAAGTCCGGTGGAGTTTGAGATGAAGGCCGGCGTGGTGGTCTATCCGGCGGTGCGCATGGTGAAGGGGATCACTTCCCGGAGCATTATGGACGGCATCAATTATTACGCCCGTAAGATACTTGGGGAACAGACCGACTATATTTGTATAGACCGGCGTCAGCTCAGGGAGATGGAGGCTGTGGAGCATGTGAACGCAGAGCTTCGGGGAGCGACAGCGGAAAACAGGGTGGAGGTATATTATCAGCCTATTTTCCCTGTGTATGAGAGCAGGGTCAGCGAGGTGGAAGCCCTCATGCGCATCAGGGATTCCAGGGGCATATTTTTTGACAATAAATATATACTTCCCGCTGCCGAGGCCAGCGGTGAGATAAATGAGCTGGGCTTTGAGGTGTTCCGACAGGTCTGCACCTTCATAAGGGATCATGATCTCAAAAAGATTGGCGTGGGCAGGATCGCCGTGAATCTTTCCATGGTCCAGTGTCAGCAAAGAGATCTGGCCGATAAGCTCATAGCCATCATGGATGAGTACAATGTGCCGGCCTCTTTTTTCAGATTTGAGATATCGGAGAACACTGCGGAGTACATGACGGGAAATCTGAACAGGAACATGAACCGTCTGACCTCCCAGGGGGCTCTTTTTGCCATAGATGATTACGGTAACCGTCTCATAGACCCGGACAGGGTCACAGCCATCTCAAAGGACTATATAAAGATAGGCGAGGATGTGATCCGGCAGTACTTTGACGGAGAGAGATCCAGACAGTCCATGAGAGTGCTCTGCCGCATGCTGCTGCAGCTTCGTATGATAGTGACGGCGGTGGGAGTGGAGAGCCAGAAGGAATATTCGGAGCTTAAGAATCTGGGTATCACCCACATGCAAGGCAATGGCTTTTACAGGCCCATGCCCCCCGAGGAACTGCTGGTGACCCTTGAAAAAAATGCGGCGGTGATCATAGGAGAGGAGACCAGATTTGAGCGCTCATTCTGACAGACTGTTAAAGGGGATATTGCTGGTAAACGCCTTTCTGGGGCTTGAAAAGTTTAAGATACTTTATGAGAGGCTTAAAAAGGCCGCAGATAAGAGAGACATGGAGCTTGACATCATGACCAATGCAGCCCCTGAGCTCATCCTCCCGGGAGGCATCGATGAGATCGCGACAGACTATGACTTCTGTATATTCTGGGATAAGGATGTGAGGCTTGGAAGATGCCTTGAAAGGGCAGGCCTAAGGCTGTTTAACGAAGCGGACGCCATCGCCCTTTGCGATGACAAGGCGGATACTTATCTGACCCTGTCGGCGCAGTATATATCACAGCCTTTGAGTGTGCCCCTTCCCTTTACCTATGATAACCTGGGATATGAGGATGTATCTTTCTTTGATAAAACAGGCGAGCTTCTGGGTTATCCGCTGGTGATCAAGGAGTGCTGCGGGTCCTTTGGCGCCCAGGTCTATCTGGCTCAGGATCTGTCGCAGGCTCGTGAAATTCTTAAGAAGTATGGCAGAAGACCGCTCATCGCCCAGCGCTTCATAAAGGAGGCAGCGGGCAGGGACTTAAGGCTCAACATGGTGGGTGATAAGTGCGTGGCGGCCATGATGAGGATAAATGATAATGATTTCAGGGCCAATATCTCAAACGGCGGAAGCGGCAGGGCCTACAAGCCCACGGATGAGGAGGTCACACTGGCAAAACGCTGTATGGAGATTTTACATCTTGACTTTGCGGGGGTGGATATTTTACAGTCTGATGAAGGACCTCTTTTATGCGAGGTGAATTCCAATCCCCAGTTTGTGAGCACTTATGAGTGCACCGGGGTGGACCTGGGAGTGGAAATCATGGATCATATTATGAGAGAACTGTCATCCTGAGCGTGAGATCATATCGATTGTCATCCTGAGCGGTACCCCTTAGGATGAAAATCGAGGGTTTGCGAAGCAACAGGAAGGATCTTGAAAGATTACAGATGGAGAAAGAAGAAGATCATGAGTAAAGCGGATATCATTTTCAAAAACATGTGTCTTGACATTTTGGAAAACGGCACTGATACTAAAGGAGAAAAGGTGCGTCCCCATTGGGAGGACGGTTCCAGCGCCTATACCATCAAGCGCTTCGGCGTGGTGAACCGTTATGACCTCAGGGAAGAGTTTCCCATCATAACCTACAGGAAGACCGGATTTAAGAATGCCATCGACGAGATCCTCTGGATCTGGCAGAAGAAATCCAACAACATAAAGGATCTGCACAGCCATATCTGGGATTCCTGGGCGGATCCCGACGGCAGCATAGGCAAGGCCTACGGCTATCAGCTGGGAGTTAAGCACCATTACAAAGAGGGAGATATGGACCAGGTCGACAGAGTTTTGTACGATCTGCAAAATAATCCTTTTTCCAGACGTATATTAACTAATCTGTACGTGCACAGTGAATTATGTGAGATGAATCTTTACCCCTGTGCCTACAGCATGACCTTTAACGTGACTCAGGATAAGGACGGTATTTTGGTCTTAAATGCCATACTGAACCAGCGTTCGTCGGATGTACTTACCGCAAACAACTGGAATGTGGTACAATATGCAGTGCTACTGCATATGTTCGCTCAGGTGTGTGGCATGAGAGCGGGAGAATTAGTACAAGTCATCGCTGACTGTCATATCTATGACAGACACGTGGAACTGGTGAGGGAACTCATCAGCAGACAGGAGAATCCCGCTCCGGTTTTTAAGATGAATGAGAGCATAAAGGACTTCTACTCCTTTACGCCCGATGATTTTGAACTGGAGGGTTATGTTACGGGCCCTCAAATAAAAATTCCGGTGGCGGTGTGATCTATGTCAGAAAATAATGATCAGAAAACCAGAGTCAGCAGTGCGGGAATAGCCGATAGCGAGTATGAGCGCATCAAAAACAGTGATGTGATACTTGATGACGGCCGTATCCGTGCGGAAAGAGAGTTCCAGTCTCCTGAAGAGCTCTATTCCACCCTGATCGAAAGCGTAAGCAAGTATCTTCCGGAGCAGGATGTGCAGATGATCAGGAAGGCCTATGATACGGCGGACAGGGCCCATAAGGATCAGGTCAGACGATCAGGTGAGCCTTATATCATACATCCCCTGTGCGTGGCCATCACTCTTGCGGATCTGGGTATGGATAAGGAAGCCATATCGGCGGGCATCCTTCACGATGTGGTGGAGGACACCATCATGACCGAGGAGGATCTCAAAAATGAATTCTCCGAGGATGTGGCAGCCCTGGTGGACGGCGTGACCAAGCTGTCAAAGCTGCAGTTTAACGGCGACCGTCTGGAGGCCCAGAGCGAGAACCTGCGCAAGATGTTTCTGGCCATGTCCAGGGACCTGCGCGTCATTCTGATCAAGCTGGCAGACCGCCTGCACAACATGCGCACTCTGTCTTATATGAAGCCGGAGAAGCAGCAGTATATAGCCCTTGAGACTATAGAGATCTACGCTCCCATAGCCAACAGGCTGGGTATATCAAAGATCAAGGTGGAGCTGGATGATCTTTCTTTAAAGTATCTGGTCCCCGATGAGTATGAGGAGCTGGTAAAACAGATCGCCCTTAAAAAGTCAGACAGGGAGCAGTATATAGTCGACATAGTAAAGGATGTCACGAAGCATATCGAGAATGCCAATATCAAGGCCGACATAGACGGCAGGATAAAGCATTTTTATTCCATATACAAAAAAATGAAGCTCCAGAACAAGACCATAGATCAGATCTATGATCTTTTTGCCGTGCGTATAATCGTGGATGACGTAAAGGACTGTTACGCTGCACTGGGTATCATACATGACATGTATAAGCCCATGCCCGGCAGGTTCAAGGACTACATCGCCATGCCTAAGTCCAACATGTATCAGTCCCTGCATACCACTTTGTTCGGACCCACCGGCACGCCCTTTGAGATACAGATCCGTACCCATGAGATGCATGAGAGGGCTGAATACGGTATCGCGGCGCACTGGAAGTATAAGGCCGGCATAGAAAAGTCGGGCCCTGCCGATTCGGATGAGGAAAAGCTCACCTGGCTTAAGCAGATGCTGGAGTGGAACAAGGATATGACCGACAACAAGGAATGGCTGGATGTCATAAAGAGGGAGTTTTCATTTTTCTCGGATCATGTATACTGTTTTACTCCCCAGGGTGATATCAAGGATCTGCCCGCGGGTTCCACTGTCATAGATTTCGCCTACTACATCCATTCAAATGTGGGCGATCACATGGTGGGCGCCAGGGTTAACGGCGAGCAGAAAAAGAAGGATTATGTGGTGCAGACCGGGGATCAGGTGGAGATCATCACTTCCCCCAATGCAAAGCCCTCCGCGGACTGGCTTAAGATAGTCCATTCCGTTCAGGCCAAAAACAAGATACTCCAGTATTTTAAGCATGAGAATAAGGATGAAAGCTCCGAGGGCGGCAGGCGCGCGCTGGAGAATTACTGTAAGAACAACAACATAGATCCGACGCCCCTTTTAAAGCCGGAGCATCTTTTGGAGGTGGCTTCCACATTTAACATCAATTCCATCAATTCCCTGTATGCGGCTATTTATAACGGCGGTATCAGAGAGGGCCAGGTCATAAACCGTCTGGTGGAAAAATTTGCCCCCAAGGTAGAGCTTACGGACGAAGAGATAATGGCCGGCGTCAACGAGGCTGCCGAGAACAGACTGAGCCAGGCCCTCATGAAGGGTGGCAAGAGCAAGGGCAACGGAGTCATAGTCAACGGATTTTCGGACATGGCGGTGCGTTTCTCAAAGTGCTGTTCCCCTGTTCCCGGAGATCAGATAGTGGGCTTCGTCACCAGAGGCCGCGGCATATCCATACACAGAGCCACCTGCCAGAATGTGAAGCAGCTTAGGGAAAGTGACGGCTTCAGGCTCATAGACGTGTACTGGGAAAAGACTCCCGAGGAAGGCCGCAATACCAGCTACCAGGCAGAGCTCAACATATATGCAAACAACCGACAGGGACTTTTGGCCGATGTCACCAGAACCGTCAGCGATTCGGGAATCAGCATAAACAGCATAAATTCCCGCGTCTCCAAGCAGAACGTCGCCACCATCGACCTCTCCTTCGAGATCAGCAGCGCCAGAGCCCTTGAAGACATCATCAAGAAACTGAACGCCATCGACGGTGTGGTGGGGATAGAAAGAACTTGATGATTTAACATGTACATCCCGCGCAGGCAAAGAGCAGGCTTAAAAAAATGATATTGAGGTAAGATATGAACGAAATTAAATCAGGCCGCATGGTCCTGGGCAGTGTATCCACTAACTGTTATTTTGTATACAGAGACAAAGGCGAAGGACAGGAAAAGCAAGCCATCGTCTTTGACCCCGCGGATCATGGCGCCGACATCTTCAGAGCCTTAAAGGACATGGATATAAGCGTGGGAGCCATAGTGCTGACCCACGGACATTTTGACCATATACTGGGAGTGGCAAAGCTCCGCCAGCTTTCCCATTGCAAAATCTACGCAGGCGCGGATGAAGTGGAGCTTTTGAGTGATGAACACAAAAATTTAAGCGGCTCCCACGGCCTGGTGGTGACGGTGACTCCCGACGAGCTGCTTCGCGACGATGAAGAGATCGAGCTTTGCGGCATAAAGCTGAAGACGTTTTTTACCCCGGGACACACCCCCGGCGGCTGCTGCTTTTACATTGAGGAAGCAGGTCTTTTGATAAGCGGCGATACGCTGTTTGAAGGGTCTGTCGGACGAACCGATTTCCCCGGCGGCAGCATGGGCACTTTGGTTGAGTCTGTAAAGACGAAGCTCTTCCCGCTGCCGGATGACACTAAGGTATATCCCGGACACGGCGGCACCACTACCATTGGCGATGAAAAAAAGTTTAATCCCTTTTTAGCATGATAAATATTATTTTTGACAATGCGGATAATAAAGAGCTCTTTGAGGGAGCTGCCATATCCATTTGCCGGGCGTTTTTTCCCGATGACCAAGTGGTGTCCTCCAGTGATGACGATCATACTCTGGATGATTCCGCCCTCAGTCTGACGAAAGAAAGCAGGACCCTTTATCTTAAGTTTGAGATGGGGGTAGTCCGTGTCTTTACCGGCGATGTGGAAAATGCCATGAGGGTCAGGACGGATGATGATCACAGCATGACCGAGGCAGTGCGCAGCACTCTCAAAAAACTTCTGTATTCTACCCTTGAGACTGCTCTTGAGGGGCGTTCACTTCCCTGGGGCTGTCTTACCGGCGTGCGTCCGGTACATTTTCTTTCAAAACTCATACGCCGCGAGGGCAGCGAAGAGGCTGCGGTGCGGGTGTTTGAGAATGAGTTTCATGTCAGCAGGAAAAAATCAAAGCTGGCACTTTCCGTCTACCAAAAACAGCAGAGCATTCTTAAGGACATGAGGGAGGGGTACAGCCTTTATGTGGGCATACCTTTCTGTCCCAGCGTGTGTCTTTACTGCTCCTTTGTCTCATATCCCATTTCCGCCTTCGGAGGTATGGTGGATAAGTATATGATGGCGCTTAAGAGGGAGATGGAGGTATGCGCAAGTCTGATGAAGGACAAAACTCCGGTCAGCGTGTACATAGGAGGCGGTACTCCAACCGCGCTTTCCATAGAGCAGCTCACATTTTTGATGGAATGCTTAAAGGATAATTTTGATCTTTCAAGTGTGGATGAGTTTACCTGTGAGGCGGGCAGGCCGGATACCATCAATGATGAGAAGATGGCTGTCCTCAAGGAGTACGGCGTGAACCGCATCTCCGTGAATCCTCAGACTATGAACCAGTCCACTTTGGATATAATAGGCAGGCATCACACTCCCCGACAGACTGAGCTGGCTTTTGAGTGCGCCCGCCGGGCAGGCTTTGACAATATAAACATGGATATCATCATGGGACTTCCCGATGAGGGATATTATGAGCTGGAACGGACCCTGACTGCCATAGAGCTTCTGGGGCCCGACGCTCTTACGGTACATTCCCTGGCTGTGAAAAAGGGCTCCACCCTCATGGAAAAACTCATCACCAGGGATATGTCTACGCTGTCTTTAAATGTCACCGGACAGATGCAGGATCTGGTCACGAGCTATGTGCAGGATATGGGTATGGAGCCCTATTATCTTTACAGACAGAAGCGCATCACGGACAATATAGAAAACATAGGCTATGCTAAGCCGGGAAAACACTGCATCTATAATGTGATCACCATGGAGGAGACCCAGTCGGTGCTGGCCCTGGGTGCCGGCGCCATATCAAAGAGGGTTTATGACGATCCCGAAAGGGAAGCCAAGGCACCTGATGGAACCATGCGCCGGCGCAATATAGAGCGCTGCGATAATGTGAAGGAAGTGGCAGCCTATATCGAAAGGATCGATGAGATGATCGACAGGAAGAGGGCACTCTTTGGCTGATCCGTCGGTATCATCGGGGCTTATCCTCTGACGCCATCGGGGTCGACTTGAAATAAGGTATGATATAAAGTATAATAATGGTTTGAGTTAATAACATAGTATTTAAGGAGGTTTTTATGTGGACCACGCAAGAACTCAAGGAAAGAGCAAAAGATGCGTTTAAGGCTAATTACTGGCCTTGTGTCCTGGCTGGTCTGGTACTTATAGGTACCGCAGGCGGCCGCGGCGTCTCCGGCTACAGGTCAGGTAATTTCAGTAATTTTGACAAGGATATGAGCACGGAAGAGATCCTGGCCATAGTTATGATCGTCTTGTCCATTCTGGCCATTTCCATGGTGATAGCTACGGTGATGAAGGTCTTTATCACGAATCCTCTGAATTTCGGATGCTGCAAATTCTTTTTGGAGAATTCCTACGGCGGCGCCAATCTCAAGGAGATCGTGTACGCCTTCAGTCCTCATTATAAGAGCGTTATCGCAACAGGTTTCATGAGGGATCTGTATCTGTTTTTGTGGGGACTGCTGCTTTGGATACCCGCCATCATCAAGCACTATTCCTATTTGATGGTGCCCTATATAATAGCCGATAATCCGGAGTTGTCTGCCAATGAGGCCATCACCCGTTCAAGGGAGATGATGGACGGACATAAGTGGAATGTGTTCTGTATGCAGCTTTCCTTCATCGGCTGGTTCATACTTACCTTCTTTACTCTGGGTATTCTGGGCGTTTTTTATGTGAATCCCTGGTATTATGCCACCGAGGCTGAGCTCTATCGCTCACTGAAGGGTGATGACGGCGTGGGAAGGGCTGACGATACCTTCGTTCCCACCCAGACCTACGGCAACAGTTACGACAACAATAATTACGGTAATAACAATTACGGTAATAACAATTACGGTAGCAGTGATTTTCCTTCGTTTACGAATGATGACGAGTTTTGAATGGGATTCTGAATATTAAAAGAATCTTAAGGGGGCGATACAAATGAGTAAGTTTCTGGAGGCCAGATTGCATAAGCGTCATAAGGTCCTGGTGGTTGATGATGAAGCCGTTAACCGTATGATGCTTGAAAAGATCCTGGGTACAAAGTTTGAGGTGATCCTGGCAGAAAATGGAAGACAGGCACTTAATATAATACTCGAAAATAAGGAAACACTTTCAATAGTGCTGTTGGATCTGCTCATGCCCGAGATGGACGGATATGAACTTCTGGAGATCATTCAGAATGATGATAATCTGTGTCATATCCCCGTGATAGTGCTCACCAGTGAAAAGTCGGCGGAGGTCAGAAGCCTCAACATGGGTGCCGCAGATTTCATCCCCAAGCCCTATGATGTGCCCGAGGTGATCATAGCCAGGATAGCTAGGACTATCCAGCTGTATGTAAATACAAATATAATATCCCATACCCAGAACGATTCCATGACGGATCTTTTTAACCGTGAATACTTCATGGAATACGCCGAGGTATATGACAGATATTATCCCGATGAGGATATGGACGCCATAGTGCTGGACATCAACCGCTTCCATGTGATCAACGAGTTGCACGGAAGGGCTTTCGGCGACGATATCCTGATGAAGATGGGATCCATGATAAAGGCTTATGTCAGTCAGAACCGCGGAATAGCCTGCCGGTCAAATGCGGATTGCTTTTTTATCTACATGCCCCATACCGATGATCATGAAGCCATATATCATGAGATAGGCGACGGCGTCATGGAACTTATGGAGGACGCTAAAGCCAGGCTGCGCATGGGAGTTTATGAAAAGGTGGACAGGTCCTTTGACGTGCATAAGCGTTTTGATAATGCGCTTCTTGCCTGCAATTCCATAAGGGGCAAGTTCTCCGTGATGCTGGCCTGTTATGACCTTAACATGCAGAAGAAGGAGGCCTATGATGAGAGGCTTATCTCAGAGATGCAAAAGGGCCTTTCGGAGGGACAGTTCAAGGTATATTATCAGCCAAAGTATGACATAACCGGTGATAAGCCGGTACTGTCTTCAGCTGAAGCGCTGGTGAGATGGGCTCACCCTGATTTTGGCGTGCTTAAGCCCGATCAGTTCATCTCTCTTTTTGAAGAGGGCGGACTTATACACAGGCTGGACCGCTATGTGTGGGACAGGGTGGCGGCCCAGATCAAATACTGGAAAAAGACCTATCGCGTTACCCTGCCTGTGTCGGTGAACGTGTCCCGTATAGATATGTTGGAGCCTGACTTTATCGTAGCCATATCCGACATAGTAAGGGAACACGGACTGTCCCCGGCGGATCTGAGGCTTGAGATCACGGAGTCGGCTTACACGGAGGACTCCGATGAGATCATAGAGAAGGTAAACCGGCTGCGTTCATTGGGCTTTGTGGTGGAGATGGATGATTTCGGCACCGGATATTCATCCCTTAACATGCTTTCATACATGCCCATAGATGCACTTAAGCTGGACCGTGCTTTTGTCTCCAATATCCATAAGAGTGAAAAGGATATGCGAATGGTCACTCTGATTATGGATATAGCTGAGTATCTGAACCTGACTGTAGTGGCTGAGGGCGTGGAGATCAAGGAACAGTATGACCTGCTCAAAAAAGCGGGCTGTCATGTGATCCAGGGATTTTATTTTTCAAAGCCCATACCCGTGGAGGAATTCACTTTGTTAGTAAGGGACAGGGCTGAGGATAAGAAGAATCAGGAGCTTTAAGGAGAAAAGTATGATAACAATAGATATACTTAAAGAACTGGGTGCCCATACCGACGAGGGACTGAATCGTTGTATGGATGATGAAGAATTTTATCTTTCCCTGGTGCCTTCGGCGTTTGAAAAGGAAAGATATGATGCGCTCTCTTCCCAGATTGCCGCAAAGGATTATGCCTCGGCGTTTGAGACGGCCCATGCCCTTAAGGGCGTGCTGTCAAATCTCGCCCTCAGTCCTTTGAGCGACACGCTGGGCGAGATGACCGAGCTGCTTCGCTCCGACACTGATACTGATTATGCTCCCCTTGTTGATAAGATGTGGGAGCAGTTTGACAAATATTATAAGGCGGTAAATGAATAAATGAAAAAGAAACCTGTAACAGGCATGAAGGACGTACTCCCGGAGGAGGGAGTCATCAGAAACTATGTGACTGCTCTGGCGGGGGAGACCTATTCCCGGTACGGATTCATGTCCATCGAGACTCCCTGTGTGGAGCACATCGAAAACCTGACCTCCAAGCAGGGAGGCGAAAACGAAAAGCTTATTTTCAAGATCTTAAAAAGAGGAGGCAAGCTGGATCTGTCCGAGGTAAAGGAGGAGCAGGATCTGGTGGAAGAGGGACTTCGTTATGATCTGACTCTTCCTCTTTCCAGATATTATTCCAATAATGCACAGAATCTTCCTTCCCCCTTTAAGGCTTTCCAGATGGGAAGCGTATTTAGGGCAGAGCGTCCACAGAAGGGGCGCTTCAGGCAGTTCACCCAGTGTGATATAGATATTTTGGGAGATCCTACATATCTGGCTGAGGTGGAGCTCATCACGGCCACCACCACATTACTTGGCAGGCTGGATTTTAAGGGCTTTAAGGTGAGGATAAATGACAGACGCATCCTTTCCGCTCTGGCAGAGTATGCGGGAGTGAGTGAGGAAAAGAGAGGTCTTTTGTTTATCATTCTTGATAAGCTTGACAAGATAGGACCTGATGCTCTTAAGGAAGAGTTGTTATCCTCTGATTTTGATGCATCCGGCGTGGATAAGATCATGGAGATTTTTGGCGGCGGTTTTCTTTCGGATGATCCCCTGCATAAGCTTCAGGATATCTTAAAGGATCATCTGGCCGAGGGCTGCATCGAGAATCTGGAGACCATCATGAAGCTGGTGGCACAGGTTAAGAATGCTGACTTTGAGGTGGTATTCGATCCCGTGCTGGTCAGGGGAATGGGCTATTACACAGGCACCATTTTTGAGATAGAGATGCCTCAGTTCGGATCCTCCGTGGCAGGCGGCGGCAGATATGATGAGATGATAGGCAGATTCACCGGGACACCGACCCCCGCGGTAGGCTTTTCCATCGGTTTTGAGAGGATAATAACCATCCTTCTGGAGGAGCATTTCAAGGTGCCCGAAAAGGGCGTGTCCACGGCCATTCTTCTGGAAAAGGGCCTTGACGGTGAAAAGATGGCTGCAGCCATGAAGGAGGCTGCCGATCTGAGGGCAGCGGGCAGCAGAGTGCTCCTGGTATGGGCCAACAAAAATAAAAAGTTCCAGAAGGAGCAGCTCACAAAGGCGGGCTACGATGAGTTTAGGGAATACTACAGAGAGGAGCTGAAACACTGACATTTGTTATATCAATTGTCATTCTGATTGAAAAAACATTGTCATTCCGATTGAAAAAACATCGTCATTCTGAGCAAAGCGAAGAATCCTGAAAGATGAGATCCTTCGTCATAGACTTCTCAGGATGACAGCATTAACAGATAATAAATTTAAACAAGGAGATAAAAATGGCAGAGAGTATGCAGGGACTTAACCGCACATGCAGATGCGCCGAGATAAGTCCCGAGATGGAAGGAAGCGACATCACCTTAATGGGCTGGGTGTCAAAGAGCAGGAATAAGGGCGGCATCATTTTTGTGGATCTTCGTGACCGCTCAGGTATCATGCAGATAATATTCGAGGAGGAGCATTGTGGCAGCGAGGCTTTTGAAAAGGCTTCCAAGCTGCGCGCCGAGTTTGTGGCCGCCGTCACCGGTACCCTTATAAAGAGGGCGGGAGAGGTCAATGAAAATCTCAAGACCGGTGCTTTTGAGTTAAAGGCAAAGAGCATCCGTATCCTCTCCGAGTCAGAGACTCCTCCCTTCCCCATAGAGGCTGATTCAAAAACAAAGGAAGAGCTGAGACTTAAGTACAGATATCTGGACCTTCGCCGTCCTGATATTCAGGAGAAGATCATCTTAAGGTCAAAGATCACTGCATCAGTCAGGAGCTTCCTGACCTCAGAAGGATTTTTGGAGATAGAGACTCCCATTCTCTGTAAGTCCACTCCCGAGGGAGCCAGGGATTATCTGGTGCCCTCCAGGATCCATCCCGGAGAGTTTTACGCCCTGCCCCAGAGCCCTCAGATATTTAAGCAACTCCTCATGTGCTCGGGCTATGACAGATATTTCCAGATCGCAAAATGCTTCAGGGACGAGGACCTTAGGGCCGACCGACAGCCTGAGTTTACCCAGATCGATATGGAGCTGTCCTTTGTAAATGAGGATGATGTGATGGATGTAAACGAAAGGCTCCTTAAGAAGGTATGCAAGGACGCCATCGGTCTTGACGTACAGCTTCCCCTGCCCCGCATGACCTGGCAGGAGGCCATGGACCGTTTCGGTTCCGATAAGCCGGATACCCGTTTTGGCATGGAGCTTAAGGATGTGTCGGAGACGGTTAAGGGCTGTGGCTTCGGAGTATTCACATCCGCCCTTGAAAACGGCGGCAGCGTGAGAGGTATAAATGTAAAGGGACAGGCAGCCATGCCCCGCAAAAAGATCGACGCTCTGGTGGAGACCGCTAAGGAATTTGGCGCCAAGGGTCTGGCTTATCTTTGCGTAAATGAAGATGGCACCTACAAGTCTTCCTTTGCAAAATTCTTTGACGAGGCAGGTCTTGAGAGCCTTGTTAAGGCCATGGATGGTGAGAAGGGTGACCTGCTTCTTTTTGCCGCCGATAAGAATAAGGTGGTCTGGGATGTACTTGGAAATCTGAGACTTTCCATCGCACATTCCCTTGACATGATAGATGAGAGCAAGTTTAATTTCCTCTGGGTTACGGATTTCCCTCTTCTGGAGTGGTCCGATACGGAGGGCAGGTTCACGGCCATGCACCATCCCTTCACCATGCCCAATGAGGACGACTGGCAGTATATAGATTCCGATCCCGCAAGAGTGAGGGCCAGGGCTTATGACATAGTCTTAAACGGCACCGAGCTGGGCGGAGGCTCTGTCAGGATACATATGAATGATGTGCAGGAAAAGATGTTTGAGGCTCTGGGCTTTACAAAGGAGCAGGCAAACGAGCAGTTCGGATTCCTGCTCACGGCCTTTAAGTACGGTGTGCCTCCTCACGCAGGTCTGGCCTATGGTCTCGACCGTCTGGTGATGCTCCTCACCGGAGCGGATTCCATCAGAGAGGTTATGGCCTTCCCCAAGGTTAAGGACGCCAGCTGTCTCATGACCGAGTGCCCTTCACCCGTGGATGAAAAGCAGCTTTTGGAGCTTGGCATCAGGACTGAGAGTGCACCCGCACAAGAGGGTTCTGATGAAAAGTGACAGTAAGCTTACAGGTATGTACATATTCGCCGCACTGCTGGGACTCGTCCTGGCGGTGTTCTTTGGCTTTCAGAAAAAAGGTTATTACATAGATGAGTATTATACTTATACTCTGGCCAACGGGCGCCAGCTGGGTATAGCCATCGAGAACGGTAACTGGCAGGATACCGGCTCATTCATGGACCAGATGGTTTCCGATGAGAGTGAGAATTTTCATTTCTCCCAGGTGTATGAGGCCACTTCAAATAACGTGCATCCTCCCCTGTATTATTATCTGATCCATTTGTCTTCCTCCTTTTATTCCGGGAGGTTTTCAAAGTGGACGGGACTTATAGTGAATATCCTTTTGTGGATACCATCCCTCTTTCTGGCTTATGGTCTTGCGACGGAGCTTTCGCCCGAAAACAAAGTGGTTGCCTTTGCAGCCTTTGTGTGCTATGCTTTTTCACCGGCCATTCTTTCGGGCCTGATGCTGATCCGTATGTACATCCCCCTGCATCTTTTTACCATGCTGTATGCGTACATTCTGATAAAGGATATGAAGAGGGATGAGATCAGTATAAAGAAGTTTCTGATCCCGGTGTTTGTCACCGGATTTTGCGGGTTCATGACCCAGTATTATTTTGTCATAGTCATGTTTTTCATGACTGCCTTTTATATTCTGCTCATGTTAAAGCTTCCCTTTGACAGGGCAAATATAAAGCGGCTTTTGATATTCGGAGCCACGGCGCTTTTTTCACTCATCGCCACTTATTTTTACTGGCCCGTATCCGTATATCATATATTCAAAGGCTACAGAGGCGCGGATTCCTTTAATTCGCTGGTGTCCACCACCAATACCTCCTCCCGTGTCGCACTGTTCTTCGGGAACTTAAGCGATAACGTATTCGGAGGACTGCTGATAGTTCCCCTTGTGTTTTTTATCATCGGCTTTGTGCTCGCGATCAAAAATAAAGAGGCGGTCAGGAATTCCGTAAGGGCCAGACAGATGGTGGTGCTTGCCTTTTCATCGATCTGCTATTTTCTGGTGATCACAAAGATAGGCCTCAAGGCTGCCTATGCCTCAAACCGTTATGTGTACCCGGTTTACGGTATCTTCATCATACTGACTGTAGTGGGCATGTATGAGGTGCTTAAAAAACTGATAAAGGGTGAGAAATCCCGTTTATATGCATGTGCGATAGCCACGGCTTTCATGCCTCTGGCTGTTTTGCTCGCACACGCAAGGGGTCAGGTACTTTTCCTCTATCCCGAGGAGAGGATACTGGATGATTTTGTGGCGCAGCATCCGGACACGGAGCTTTTGGTGTTTCAAAATGATGACGGCAAATATGACGTCAGGATAAAGGATTATCTTTGGCGTGACCGGGTGTACTGGGCGCTTTGCGATGATCCTTCCACTCTGGAGGATGATGAGTTAAAGACAAAGGATGAGCTTCTGGTGTATGTGGACGGCACCTCTGACGTGGAGGGCTGCCTTGATTCACTGACTGCGGTCAATCCTTCGCTTTCTGACAGGGAGCATGTATTCACCACCCCGGGCGGTGATTTTGAAGTGTGGTATTTAAACTGAACTGATCCTTGCGACAGAGCAGACAATTTATAAGTTTAGTTTTACGAAACATATATTTGTAAAAAGGAGTGTGAGTTTACAGTTGGACGCGGGACCACGATTACTTATTCTGATAATACTTTTACTTTTATCCGCCTTCTTTTCATCGGCGGAGACTGCTTTTACCGTAGTCAACCAGATACAGCTGCAGCTGCTGGCCGATGACGGTAACAAAAAGGCGAAGAGGGCGCTCTGGATCCTGGAGCATAAGACAAAGATGCTCAGTGCCGTTCTGATCGGAAATAATATCGTCAATATTTCGGCTACGGCCCTGGCCACCAAGCTTACCATAGATATTCTGGGAAATGTCTGGGTAGGGGTGGTGACAGGCATTCTGACTGTTGCCGTGTTGATATTCGGGGAGATAGTTCCCAAATCCCTGGCCACCGTATTTTCGCTGCAGTTGTCCCAGGCTTACTCGCTGTCCATAAGGGTCATCATGTGGCTGCTCACTCCTTTTATAAAGATAGTCGAGGTCGTAAGGTCCGGCGTCTTTAATATAATGGGTGTGGATGCGGCGAAAAAACTCAATGCCATGACCGAAGATGAGCTTAAGTCACTGGTGGATGTGGGCCTGGAGGAAGGCGCCATAGAGGATGATGAGTTTAAGATGATCACAAATGTGTTCAGTCTGGACGATTCTCTGGCAAAGGATATAATGATCCCCAGGATAGATATGGTATATGTACCTCTCGACGCTGACAAAGACGAGGTGCTGTCCATATACAGAGAGTATAATTACACCAGATATCCTGTATTTAATGATGACAAGGATACCGTTATCGGAACCATAAATGTAAAGGATATTCTCTCTTTGGAGGATGACGATCCCTTCCATGTGGGACAGATCATGAGAGAGCCTCATTTTACCTTTGAACATAAAGAAGTGGGTACTCTTCTCATCGAGATGCGGCAGGAAGCACTCAGCATCATATATGTGCTGGATGAGTACGGTTCCATATCCGGAATGGTCACTCTGGAGGATATCCTGGAGGAAATCGTGGGCGAGATCAGGGATGAGTTCGACCATGATGAGAAGGATCCCATCATCAAACTCAAGGGTGAGGGAGAGTATCTGATAGACGGCACCACAAATCTGGATGATGTAAATGAAACTCTGGGCCTGTCTCTTAACAGTGAGGAATATGACTCCATAGCGGGATATATCTTGGAGTATCTGGACCGTCTGCCCAAGAGCGGCGAGGAGATAATCCTTGAGGACGGTACCAGGATAGTGGCTGTGCTGGTGCGAAGGAACAGGATCGAGAAGGTGCATCTGTTTATGAATAATCAAGATCCTTCGTCTCTTCGTTCTTCCGGATGACAGGTGGGAAGTTTTAGTAAAGGGATTTGAAACATGAAACGTGTACTTGCGATCATCGGGATCATCATATTGCTGGGTTTATATGTAGCTACCCTGGTGGTGGCCATAGACGGCGGTCCGAATTTCCTGCCCATGCTGCAGGCCTGCCTGGTGGCCACTGTGGCAGTTCCCGTCATCATCCATCTGTTTTTGGTGATGAAAAATGTCAGGGACGGGGGATCTGTTTTTGACAATCCTTACTCCTACAGAAAAGCACCCTCAGACGAAAATTCCGGGGGAAACGATGAAAGTAAGTCTGACCTTGAGAACAAAGAATCATAAATCGTCGGCCATAAGCTGATCTCATTGATTGAAAAAAGGAAAAAAGATATGGCAATAAAAACAGTAATCTTTGATATAGGCAACGTCCTGACTGAGTTTTCATGGGAAAGGCATTTCAGACAGTTGGGATTTGAAGGTGAGATCTTTGAAAGGGTGGCCGATGCCACGGTCAGGAGTCCTTTATGGGGTGAGTTTGATCGGGGGTGCGATGATAATGAAGTGCTTAAGGGCTTCATTGAAAGGGATCCCGGAGTGGAAGAGCAGATCCGTCTTATGTTTAAGAACATAGGCCCTACCTTAAATCCTGTGGATTATGCCATACCCTGGATAATGGAGCTTAAGAAAAAAGGCTTCAGGGTACTGATATTATCCAATCTTTCATCTAAAACAGTTCATGAATGTCATCGCTGTCTTCACTTCATGAATTATGTGGACGGGGGGATCCTGTCCTACATGGAGGGCGTCATAAAACCCGAAAGGGAAATATATGACCGCCTCATAGAGCGCTATTTCATCGAGCCGGCACAGGCGGTATTTATCGACGATACCCCAAGGAACATAGATATGGCTCTTAAAGTGGGGCTTCACGGTATAGTTTTTGAGAATTATGAGCAGGCGAGCCGTGAGCTTGATACATTGCTTTTGACAATATAATGAATTGTTCACATAATATACAGTCAAGAGGGCATTTTCTACAAAAAGGAAATGCCCTTTTTGAATGCATATCACAAAGATTTTTCTCCGGTCAAATTATTTACACAACTTGAAATAAAAACCAAAATGTACTACAATACAATAACGTGCAAAATGGACTGAATAATAAAAAAGTCAGTCATATACGGAATATGATCACAGAGGAGATGCAAAAATGCCATTATTACAGGACTGGAGGGCGAAAGCTTACTCCGAAACAGCAAACAAAAACGACCTGCAGCGTTTCTGGCAGGTGTATTTTTTAAAGGAAAAGAATATTTATGAGCAGCTTCTGACCAATCCCGACGAGGTGGTAAAGGGTACCGTAAAGGAACTGGCCGAGAAGTATGGTGAGACCGTGGAAGTGATGACAGGTTTCCTGGATGGTATCGATGAGTCCCTTAAGGACGGCGTGGATAATAACATTGAGGAGATGACCGAGGATTCCCAGGTGTCACTGGAATTCGACAAGGAAAAGCTCTATAAGAATATGGTGGCTGCACAGGCTGACTGGCTTTATAATCTGCCCCAGTGGGAGGATATCTACGATGAGGAAACCAGGAAGCGTCTGTATAAGGAGCAGAAGAGTTCCACCACCTATGTGCGCGAGGGCAAAAAGGTGGGACGTAACGATCCCTGTCCCTGCGGTTCGGGTAAGAAGTATAAGAAGTGCTGCGGAGCTAATGCATGAGCACATTGATACTTTGAGATTTATCATTCCGGGAGAATGAAAGAACCTTTATTATATAGGAGAACGAAGATGAAGATCACACTTAAGGATGGAAGCGTAAAGGAATACGCATCCGCAATGAGCATTATAGACATAGCAAAAGATATAAGCGAAGGCCTGGCAAGAGTGGCATGCGCCGGCAGAGTGGATGGTGAGATAAAGGATCTGCGAACCGTTCTAGACGGCGACCATGAGCTGGAGATCGTCACTGCCACAGAGCCCGACGGTCTGCGTGTGATCAGACATACCGCATCCCATGTTATGGCTCAGGCAGTAAAGAATCTTTTTCCTGAGGCTAAGGTGACCATAGGACCTGCCATCGACGAGGGATTTTACTATGACTTTGACTCACAGTCATTTTCCAGGGATGATCTGGACGCCATAGAGGCTGAGATGAAAAAGATCATAAAGGAAGGCCATGAGCTCACGCGCTTTACCCTTCCCAGGGATGAGGCCATCAAATATATGCAGGAGCGCAATGAGCCTTATAAGGTAGAGCTCATTGAGGATCTGCCTGAAGGAGCGGAGATATCCTTCTATGATCAGGGCGGCTTTGTGGACCTTTGTGCCGGTCCTCATCTCATGAGCACCAAGAATATCAAGGCCTATAAGCTGATATCATCCTCCATGGCTTACTGGAGAGGTGATGCGAAGAAGGCAAGGCTCACCAGGATCTATGATACTGCTTTTAATAAAAAGGATGAGCTGGAGGCTTACCTTCAGCATCTGGAGGATATAAAGCTCAGGGATCATAACAGGCTGGGCAGGGAGATGAAACTCTTTACCACCGTGGATGTCATCGGACAGGGACTGCCTCTTCTGATGCCCAGGGGTACTAAGATGATCCTGAAGCTCCAACGGTGGATAGAAGATCTGGAGGATAAGGAGTGGGGCTATGTCAGGACCAGGACCCCTCTCATGGCTAAGTCAGATCTCTATAAGATATCAGGACACTGGGATCATTATCTGGACGGTATGTTTTTGCTGGGGGATCCCGAAGATCCGGAATGTCTGGCTCTTCGTCCCATGACCTGTCCTTTCCAGTATTATGTATATATGAATGAGCAGCATTCCTACAGGGATCTGCCCGTGAGGATGTCCGAGACATCCACTCTTTTCAGAAATGAGGATTCCGGCGAGATGCACGGACTTACCAGAGTGCGCCAGTTTACTATTACCGAGGGTCACCTGGTGGTACGCCCCGACCAGATGGTTGAGGAAGTGAAGAGATGCCTGGCGCTTGCTAAGCATTGTCTCACTGTTCTGGGCGTGGAGAGTGAGGTGACTTACCATCTTTCAAAGTGTGATCCCGCTGACTGGGATAAGCCTGAAGGAGAGCGCAAGTATATCGACACTCTGGAGAAATGGAATCAGGTGGAGCAGCATCTGCGCGATATCTTAAATGAAGTGGGTGTGGAATACACCGAGGATGTGGGAGAGGCCGCATTCTATGGTCCAAAGATAGATATCAATGCCAAGAATGTCTACGGCAAGGAAGATACCATGATCACCATCCAGTGGGATGAGATGATAGCCGAGAAGTTCGGCACGTATTATATCGATGAAAACGGTGATAAGGTGAGACCTTTCATCATCCATCGTACCTCCATGGGATGCTATGAGAGGACTCTGGCATGGCTCATCGAGCATTATGCGGGCAAGTTTCCCACATGGCTGTGTCCCGAGCAGGTAAGAGTCCTGCCCATCTCCGAAAAGTATGCCGACTATGCGGAAAAGGTACGCAAGACCCTGGCAGCTGCCGATGTGGATGTGACCGTGGATAACCGATCCGAAAAGATCGGCTTCAAGATCCGTGAGGCCAGAATGGACAGACTTCCCTACATGCTGGTAGTGGGCGCCGATGAAGAGGCAAACGGTACCGTTTCAGTCCGCAGCAGATTTGAGGGAGATGAGGGAATTAAGAGCCTTGGTGACTTCGTGGCACAGATAACCGAGGAGATCAGGACCAAGACCATCAGAGAAGAAAAACAAGTGTAAAGGGGCTCCCCCGATGTGAAATCGGGGGCAGTGACAGGAGAACGTTTAATGCAGTGGAATATTGACTACGAATTAGCATCAATAGTTTACATGCTGGCGTTCTTCTGTTTTTTTGTGATCAAAAAGCAGCTTCCCACCAGACAGAAGACCGCTTATCTGGTGACAGTGGTCATCGCTTTTTTCGCTACGGTGATGGACGTGTTCACCGCCTGGACCAATTCTTACCCCCGGTATGTGGGCTGGCAGGTTATGGTGTGGTCAAATGTGATCTATTTTATCCTGGTCACTTCCATCGCACTTTCCTTTTTCTGTTACATCCTGAGCGTGGCAGGGCATGGGAACTTTATGTCCAATCCCATGTTTACCGTCTTTTTGCTCCCTGCCATCATCACCGATCTTTTGATCCTGACTACACCCCTGACGGGATTTGTCTTTGTGGTGGATAAAGATCTTAATTATTTTCATGGACCTGCCTACGCCGCGAATATGGTGGTGGGATGTTTTTATATCTTCCTTTCCTTTGGCTGTGTGATGGCCGGCGGGAAGAAGGTGGACAAAAAGCAAAGGGTGAGCGTATATCTCTTTTGCTCCGTCATCATAGTGGGGATGCTGATCCAGGCCTTCTTTTTTCAGAATATCCTGATTTCAAATTTTCTTATCACCCTGGCGCTGGTGATCTTTTATATAACCATTGAAAATCCCGATGAGTACATAGACAGGGTTTCGGGTATCTTTAACGCCGACGCCTTTACGCTCATGTGTAATGAATACTTCAGGGAGGGCAGGGCTTTTTCCTGTGTTTTTGTGACTGTCGCGGATTACAGGAATCTGGATGCCATTTACGGCACGGAAAACGTGAATCTGGTGAGGGAAGAAGTCATCAGATATATGAGAACCGTGTTCAAGCCCTTTGACCTTTTTATGCTGAAGAATCTGTCCTTTGTGATAAAGGAAAACTTGGAGGGGGATTATGAAAAGACAGTCAGGGCCCTTAAAGGACGTTTTGAGAAGCCCTTTTATGTGGGCAATATGGCCATAGTCCTGGAGACTCAGATAGTGGCTATTCCTTACTGGAACATGCCCAAGAATTTCCAGAGCATCAACAATATCTACAGTTTTGTGACCCTTTCCCTTCAGGAGAATCCCCTGGGGCGTAATGTGGTGGTAGTGGATGATGAAGTGATAAGGACAATGCAGCATGAGCGTGCAGTGGAGCACGCTATCGAAAACGCCATTACCAACAGATCAGTCCAGGTGTATTTCCAGCCCATCTACAGCGTGGAGGAAAACAGGATCACCTCCTGTGAGGCCTTGGCCAGACTGTTTGACGACGACATAGGCTTCATATCTCCCGATGAGTTCATCAGGAAGGCGGAGCGTAACGGCAGCATACTGAATCTGGGAACCCAGATATTTGAAAAGGTATGTATATTCATAAAGGAGCACAGGCCCAGGCAGTACGGCCTTAGTCATATCCATGTGAACCTTTCTCCCATGCAGTTTAAGCAGGAGACCTTGGTGGAGGAGCTCATAGATATCACCAACCGGTATGAGGTGGATCGGAGCATGATAGTGCTGGAGATCACTGAGACCGCGGCGGTGGAGGGGAGCGAATCCATACGCAGGAATATGGAAAAGCTGATCGCAGCCCACTTTACTTTTTCTCTGGATGATTACGGGACGGGCTTTTCCAATACCGCCACCATCATTCAGATGCCTTTTTCCAGCGTAAAGATAGACAAATCCGTGGTGTGGTCATATTTTCAAAAGAAGTCCACCATCCTTCCGGATCTCATCACCATGTTCATGAATCAGGGCCTTAGGCTTATCGCGGAGGGAGTGGAGACCAAGGAGATGGTCAATGCCCTTTCCCATATGAAGTGTTCGCATATTCAGGGCTTCTATTTTTCAAAGCCCTTGCCACAGCGTGAGTTCATCGCATACCTGTGGGATTTCAATCGAAGAAATGAAGAGGAGACAGCGGTATAATGAAAAAAGCCATGTCATTTTCCATATTGTTTTTACTGGTGGCGTCTATTTGGGGCTCACCTGTGTTTGCCGGCGCCTATGGCGCGGATTCAGCCTTTTTTTCACTGATGGGAAGGCTCATCCTGGATGGTAAGGTGATGTACCGGGACTATCTGGACGTAAAGGGTCCGGTCTTTTTTTTCTGGGAGGCTTTCGGCCAGCTTTTCATAAAGGGCCGGGGCGGCATATTTGTGATAGAGTGCATCTGCATGCTGGTGACGGCTGCCTTTTTGTATAAGATCTGCAGGTTTTATGAGCTTAACAAAAAGACCATTATCTTTGTCCATGCGGTGTTTTATCTCATCTACCTGGGGGCTTTGTGGGGCGGCAATACCTGCGAGGAATACTGCCTTCCCCTATTGATGGTCTGTCTGTATCTGACCCTTGTTTTTTTGAGGGATGGTATTTTGAAGTGGTATCAGCCCTTTTTATTCGGCATCTCCTTTGCCTGCTTTGTGATGTCCAAGGCTACCATTGCGGCGCCTCTGGGGGCCATGATGGTGTGCGTCCTCGTTGTTCTCATAAAGAAAAAAAGGAGTGCCGATATCATAAAGTGTGTGGGGATCTTTTTTTTGGGAGCGGCGCTCATTGCGGTTCCGGTATTCGTTTATTACCGGGTAAACAATGCCCTTTCGGACATGATCGACTGGGCCTATGTCAAGGCCTTTTCAAGGGCTGTCGATTTTAGTTATGATACACAGGGAAATGAGTTTAATGACGTGTCCCTGTCTAAGAAGCTTCTGTACATGTGTCCTATTTATGCAGGGCTTTTTACCGGTATCGTAAGCTATGTCACCGGACGGCATACCGAGGAGCTGACAGGCTCCGATACGGAAAAGAATAAGGGTCTGCTTTTGGTGCTGATGTCCGTATTCACCCTTGTCACGCTGTGCTTTGGCACCTCATATATCTATTATTACATCATAGAGATGCCGCTGGTGGCCGTGTGTGCGTCGGTGCTGCCCTCGGATCTTAAGGACGGCGGAAAGGATGTGCTCAGGTGGCTGAGATCCAGGTTCATCATAGTGACCTTCATCATCAGCTGTGTGGTCTTTGCCAGGTATTATCTCAACAACATACCCATTTATAAATACATGGTTACCACCAATGTATCACAGCTCCTTTATCAGCAGGTTCAGGACATATACGGCGTTGTACCCGAGGATGAGAGGGATGAGATCCTGTTTCTTTCTCCCGGGGCCATGTTCTTTGAGGCTAACGGCATAGTGCCCGAGACCAAATATCCCAATAATATGGAATATATAATGGAACTGGAGCCTAAGTATTATGATGAACTGATGGAAAAGCTGGAGAGTGATAATAAGCCGAAGTGGATAATCTGTGCGAATATGGAAGAGATATCTCTTTCCGGAGTCAGAAAGGTCGTACAGGAAGATTATAAGCTGTATGCCAAAGGAAATCTGAATCAGGTATACAGGCTGGTCAGATAAACACTTTCTGGAGCAGTATCATGTAGCAGGCTGTGCCCACGATGATGCTAAGGAGTGTATTCTTTTTCAGGATGAAGCTTAAGACGGTGATGAGGGCGGCGAGGAATTCAGGGCCGCCGAAGGGGTATGAGGTTAAGGATACGCCCTTAAAGCAGTAGACCACCAGCATGGCAATGGCCGCAGGCGGAAGCACCTCTCCCAGATAGGTTATGTATGCGGGTGTTTTCCCGTCTTTAAAGATCAGAAAGGGAAGGGCTCTCATAAAAAAGATTCCCAGTGCAAATATAAGGATCAGTATCGCTGTGTGAATATCTCTTGTCATTTCTTTTCTTCCGTTATTTCAATCTGTTTTCTCAGCAGTGTCAGACAAAGGGTGATGGATACCATGGAGGGTATCAGAAAAGCATCCTGTCCAAAGATTATCAGGCAGATCAGTGTGCATAAAAGTCCGCAAAGTGCAGGCAGATGGGTTTTTGCCCCTGCCCACTGGGATACGAATACCGTGATGAAAAGCGCGGTCATGGAGTAGTCCACTCCGTCGGTGTTAAAGGGAAGACGTGCTCCTATTATGGTGCCTATGATCCCGCCGATTATCCAGTAGGACTGGTTAAAGACGGAAAGCAGGAATCTGTACAGATGCTCGTCGGCCCCTTCGGGATAGCTTCCGTCCACGGTGAGGGCGTAGGTCTCATCCGTCAGGGAGAAGATGAGATAGGGCTTTTTCCAGCCGGCTCCTTTATATATGGGCAGCATGGAAACCGCGTAAAACAGCTGCCTGGCCGATACCGCAAGGGTGGTTATCATGGCTGTCAGAAAATCCGCTCCGGAGGCGATGAGGGCCGCGCCCACATACTGCATGGTGCCGCCGTAGATCGTAAGGCTCATGACAAAGGCCCACAGGGGACCGTAGCCTGCCTTTTGCAGCAGCACACCGAAACCGATGCCCAGACAGATATATCCGCCCATGACCGGAAGGGATTTTAAAAATACAGTTTTCAACAGCTTTTGCGTGCTCATAATTTACTTTACTTAAACCGCTTAGATTGATATAATATAGTGTGGTTGTGTGCGTTTTGCACACGGACGGCACGAAGAGTTATTTTACTATAATATTTGAGCCGTGTCAAAGATATAAGGATATGTTCCTTTGGAGCGAAGCGAAGAATCTTGAAAGATCCTTCGTCATTTATATAGATTGTGATTAAACGGGGGATATTGGTATGAAAAAAAGAATATTAAAGACGCTTGTCACTTTGACACTTACAGCTGTCGGAGTTTTGGGGTTTGCTTTTCCCTCACATGCTGCTACGGTCAATGTCACCTTTGTGACTCCTTATGGTAACTATGTATATCCCGTGGAGCAGGGCGGTACGGCCATATATTCGGGCCCCACTGATATAAATGTTCCGGGATATGCTTTCTGCGGCTGGGACGTGCCCCTTTCACCGGTGATGGCAGATACGGTGGCCACCGCGGTATATCTGCCCATAGGCAGTGCGGGACAGTCTGTGGATGTATGCAACACGGTACGCACCCTGCCGAATGGAATACTCAGTTATTCCACTGCAGGCGCCCACAGCATGAGCGAGGGCACGAACCTTGTTACTTCTCCTTATCCCGCCACTCCCGTGGCTACGGTGGGCAGGATAGGTGCTGAGGATTCCATCAGGATGAATCCCGTGGGAGTCCCCGGCAAGACCTGTGTGGTAAGATGGTATAACGGTTCCAGCGGACAGCTCTGGTACACGGATGTGGTGGCTTACGGCAGCACCCTTCCGGCGCCCGAGAATCCCTGCATCACCGGCCTTGAATTCGTGGGCTGGGACGGTTCCTGGACAAATATAACCGAGGACCGGAATATAATCGCCTGCTTCTATCGCACCTATAAGGTTCTTTATGTTCATGCGGATGACGGAGCTTTGCTGGCCACTAAGAATCTGAGGATCACCGATGATCTGCTGCTTTCAGCCAAGAGCATAAATATGGACGGACGTAAGTGGCCCGGTGAGTGGGATCAGCATTGGGTGAGCGACGATAAGGTGGTGCTGATAGCGGATCCGGATCCGGATCATAATGACTATTACGGAGATGACGATAATCACAGTCATAAATATGACTGGAGAAAATGGGTAGAGGCGTATCGATGACACAAAGGGGGACTTAAGCTCCCCCTTTTTTAGGACAGCTTTCGGAGTTTTAAATGGAACAGCTTTCACTTTTTACAAATGAGATACCGAGACCTTTAGCGGCCAGACTCAGGCCTGAGAAGCTGGATGATTTCGCGGGGCAAAAGCACCTCATCGGCGAGGGTAAGATATTAAGGCGCATCATCGAAAGTGACAGCATCTCTTCCATGATCTTCTGGGGACCTCCGGGAGTGGGCAAGACCACTCTGGCGCAGATCATAGCTAAACAGACTAAATCCGAATTTATAAATTTTTCTGCGGTTACCAGCGGTATCAAGGATATAAAGGACGTGATGAAAAAGGCCGAGGATGCCAGGGGTCTGGGAATACGAACCATAGTGTTCGTGGACGAGATCCATCGCTTCAACAAGGCCCAGCAGGACGCCTTCCTGCCCTATGTGGAAAAGGGCAGCATCATCCTGATAGGCGCCACTACCGAGAATCCTTCCTTTGAGGTTAATGCGGCTCTTTTGTCCCGGTGCAAGGTCTTTGTGTTAAAGGCTCTGACAGTGGAGGATTTAGTGTGGCTCATGAAGCGAGCCTTTACCGATGACAGAGGGTTTGCGGGGCAGAAGATAGAGATAAGCGATGACATACTGGAAAAGATAGCAGTCTTTTCAAACGGGGATGCCAGAGGAGCCCTCTCCACACTGGAAATGGTGGTGCTCAATTCCGACATAGCCCCCGACGGCAGCGTGACCGTGACCAATGAGACACTGGAGCAGTGTACTTCCAAAAAGTCCCTGCTCTATGATAAAAACGGCGAAGAGCATTACAATCTGATATCCGCTCTTCATAAATCCATGAGGAATTCGGATGCGGATGCGGCGGTGTACTGGCTGGCCAGGATGCTGGAGGCGGGAGAGGACCCCATCTATATCGCACGACGGGTCACCAGATTTGCCAGCGAGGATGTGGGACTGGCGGATTCAAACGCCCTTAAGGTGGCGGTGGCGGCCTTTGAAGCCTGCAGGCTCATAGGCATGCCGGAGTGCTCGGTGCACCTGACCCACGCGGTGGTATACATGGCCCTGGCACCGAAGTCAAACGCCATGGAAAAGGCTTATATGGCAGCGGCACATGATGCGAATTCCACCATGGCAGAGCCCGTGCCTTTGCACATCAGGAATGCACCCACCCGCCTTATGAAGGAACTGGATTACGGGAAGGGCTATGAGTATTCCCACGATTATGAGGAAAAGATGACCGCCATGAGCTGCCTGCCTGATTCCATGCTGGGACGTCAGTACTATGAACCAACTGATCAGGGCAGCGAGGCGGACTTTAAAAAGAGATACGAATATATAAAGGATTGGAAACAAAAACACGGTAAATGAGTTCTGTTAAGATTAAAAAACCTGTAAAAAAAGGTGTCGCAAAGGTGCCTGTGATCATGCAGATGGAGGCGCTGGAGTGCGGCGCCGCTTCCATGGCCATGATCCTTTCATATTACGGCAGATGGATACCACTGGAGCAGGCCAGAGAGGACTGCGGCGTATCCAGGGACGGCTCCAACGCCCGCAATGTGCTGCGTGCGGCCAGGGGCTATGGTATGGAAGCCTCGGGCTTTCGTATGGAAGCGGATGCTATCTTCACGGGAGAGTTTGATCTCCCTTGCATTGCCCATTGGGAGTATAACCACTTTGTGGTGGTGGACGGATTCAAGGGGAACAAAGTATACATAAACGACCCTGCCAGAGGCTTGGTGGTCATGAGCCGGAATGAGTTTAAAGAAGGCTATTCCGGTATATGTCTGCGCCTGGTGCCCGGTGAGAATTTCGAACCCGGCGGCAAGAGAGCAGGCATGACGGGATATATCAAAAAGACTATGAAGGGAGCCATTCCGGCTGCTGTATTTTCTGTGATCATAACGGGCATCATTTCCCTGGCCGGCATCATGAATAACGGTGTATCCAGATTTTTTATGGATTATATGCTGCCGGGCAAAAATGATTCCCTGTTATATGATTTTTGCATGACCATGCTGCTCATCATAGCTATTCAGCTGGTATGCTCCTATCTTAAGGATATATACATGCTCAGGCTTGAGGGCAAGATGACGGTGTATGGTTCCAGTTCCTATATCTGGAGGGTGCTCCGTCTGCCCATGAGCTTTTTCTCACAGCGTCTGGCCGGTGATATACAGCAGAGGCAGATGCTTCATACTACAATCGCCAATCAGTTGATGGGAAAACTGGCTCCCATAGTACTTAATGTGTGCATGACTATTTTCTATCTGGTGGTCATGTTAAGGTATTCCCCCTTTTTGACGGCAGTGGGCGTAGGCGGCATATTTATCAATTTTATCGCCGCCAGAATAGCTGCTGAGAGAAAACTGAATGTGAGCCGTGTAATGCTCAGGGATGAGGGTCTTTTGGACTCCACCACCGTATCGGGCATAGAGATGATAGAGACCATCAAAGCCAGCGGTGCCGAAAACGGTTTTTTTCAGAGATGGGCCTTCTATCATGACTCGGTGAATTCCCAGAACCTCAAGGCTCTTTCCCTGGAACTGCGCTATAGTGCCATTCCCAAGATAATAACCGATATATCAAGCTACGCCGTCCTCTTTGTGGGCGTGGGTCTTATGATCCGGGGACAGTTCACGGCAGGTATGATCTTTGCCTTCCAGGGTTATCTGTCTTCCTTCATGTCACCCCTTAACTCCCTCATAGGCGCGGGCACGGACATACAGGAAATGCGCTCTCAGATGGAGAGGATAGAAGACGTGATGAAATATCCCATCGATAAGTCCTGTGAAAGACTTGAATTGAGCGATGATAATACGGAATATGAGAAGCTTTCGGGTCAGGTCTCGCTTAAGAACGTTACATTCGGTTATTCAAAGTTTGCAAGACCACTGATCAGTGATTTTTCTATGGAGTTAAAACCCGGATCTTCCGTGGCCTTCGTGGGCGCTTCGGGCTGTGGCAAGAGCACACTTACCAATCTTATTTCGGGTCTGTACAGGCCCTGGAGCGGTGAGATACTCTTTGACGGTAAGAGCATAGATGAGATAGACCACGGCGTCTTCACCGGTTCAGTCAGTGTGGTGGACCAGGAGATCATAATCTTTGAGGACACCATAGCCAATAATATAAAGATGTGGGATTCCACCATCGCGGATTTTGAAATGATAATGGCTGCCAGGGATGCGTCCATACATGAGGATATCATGAAACGTGACGGCGGCTATAACCATAAACTGTCGGAGAATGGCAAAAACCTTTCCGGAGGCCAGAGACAGAGGCTGGAGATCGCCAGGGTACTGGCACAGGATCCCACCATAGTGATCATGGATGAAGCCACCAGTGCCCTGGACGCTAAGACAGAGTACAGAGTCATGAAGTCCATCAGGGACAGGGGCGTAACCTGTATAGTGGTGGCCCACAGGCTGTCCACCATCAGGGACTGCGATGAGATCATAGTCCTGGATGATGGAGAAGTGGTGGCCAGAGGCACCCACGAGGAATTGATGAAGAGTTGTGAATATTATAATGAATTGGTTAGCAGTGAGTGATCATGGGTTGGTTTGACGAACAGATAAAACAGAGAAAAAACAAGGACAGAGAGGATTTCGAGGATTCCTTTCTGGATCTGGCCGAGGCTGTAGTAGGTAGGGGAAGTATCACCAAGGAGAGAGACTCCCTGGAGATGGCTAATGACGCCATAAGCCAGATATTGCGCTATTTTCATATCAAGGCCAGAGAACTACCTGAGGGATTGTCCGATATGGAACATGTGCTGGACTATCAGTTAAGGCCCCATGGGATCATGAGCCGTACCATCACCCTGGGTGAAAAGTGGCGCAAAAAAGAGAACGTGGTGATGCTCTCAAAGATCGGCGACAGGGTGGTGGCCCTGATCCCCGCCGTCCCTTTCGGATATAAGTACTATGATTCCGTCACCGGCAAATATGTGAGGGTAAACCGTTTTAATGAAAAAAAGATAGACAGCGAGGCGGTGGCTTTTTACAAACCCTTTCCCGTGGGTCCTGTGACTCTTAAGAGTCTGATCAGATATATACTTGAAAACATAAGGATAATAGACCTTCTAATGTATTTTCTGTTCCTTTCCATGGAAACCAGTCTCGGAGTGCTTTTGGTAGATGTAGTGGAAGCACTGTTCTCTGAAGAACTGTTGACTGTTGACTGGTCGGAAGTGGCGGTGATAGCTCTTGGCGTATTCACTGTGGTGGCCATCATCTTCAAGACCACTTGGGGACTTATATATAACTGGATTGAGGGACGTATAGAAACTCAGATGAGATTTAACGTGTCCTCGGCAGCCATGATGAGGATGTTATCCCTTCCTCCGTCATTTTTTAAGCAATACAGTGCCGGCGAACTATCGGACAGAGTGCAGCAGGTGGATGATCTGGTGTCCAATATAGTGGATGTGGCTCTTTCCCTTTTTTCCACTTCTGTCTTTTCGCTGATGTATATATCCCAGATCGCGGAGAACGCCGGTCCCCTTCTGGTGCCTGCGCTGTGTACCACCACCCTCACAGTGGTGGTGTCGGTGGCCACTATCATATTTAATATGCGCAGATCCAGGGAGATCATGTTTACCGAGGCTAAGGAAAGCGGTATGACCTATGCCCTCATATCCGGTATCAGGAAGATCAGGCTGGCGGGAGCAGAACACAGGGCCTTTGCCAGATGGGCAAAGCTTTATAAGACCGAGGCGCAGAAGCGCTATAATCCGCCTCTTTTTGTAAAGCTCAACGCCACCATCATACTGGCCATTTCACTGGTGGGAACGTTGGTGATGTATTTCCTGGCCATAAAGAACGGGATTTCGGTGGGACAGTATTTTGCATTTAATGCAGCCTACGCCATATTGACATCCACTTTTTCATCGGCGGCTCTGATGGCTACCATGATAGCTTCCATAAAGCCTACGCTGGATATCACCCAGCCTATACTGAATGCCGCTCCCGAGATCTCCGAAGACAGGGAACTGGTCAGATCCATATCAGGCGCCGTGGAGCTTAATAATGTGACTTTTGCCTACGGTCCGGATCTGCCTCTCGTGCTCAATGATCTGAGTCTTAAGATAAGACCCGGCGAGTATGTGGCCATAGTAGGTGAGACTGGCTGCGGCAAATCCACTCTCATGAGACTGATGCTGGGATTCGAAAAGCCCCAGCACGGAAGCGTATACTATGACGGCAAGGATCTGCAGTCGCTGGACGCCAGGAGCGTGAGACAAAAGATAGGAACCGTGATGCAGGACGGCAAGCTCTTCGCCGGAAACATATATTCAAACATAGTGATATCCGCTCCCCAGCTCACGGAGGAAGATGCCTGGGAGGCCGCCGAGATGGCGGGCATGGCAGAGGATATCAGGCGTATGCCCATGGGTATGCAGACTATCATATCCGAGGGCCAGGGCGGATTCTCCGGCGGTCAAAAGCAACGCATCATGATAGCCCGCGCCATAGCTCCCAAGCCCAAGATCCTCATGTTTGATGAGGCCACCAGTGCCCTTGACAATATCACCCAGAAGATAGTGTCCGACTCCCTGGATTCCCTTAAGTGTACCAGGATAGTCATAGCCCACAGGCTGTCCACCATCAAAAACTGCAACAGGATAGTGGTGATGGAAAAGGGCCATATAGTGGAAAACGGAACCTATGAAGAACTGATGGAAAAGAACGGGCTCTTCGCAGAACTGGTCAGGCGCCAGATGGTGGAGCAGACGGCTTGAGCCGGCTGACTGATGATCTGAAATAATGGAATGTTGAAAGAATGTCATCCTGAGGAACGAAGTGACGAAGGATCTTGAAAGAGTAAAAATGGCGATACACCCCGCAATAGTAATAATCGCATACAACAGAGCCGAGCCGTTAAAACGCCTTCTTAAATCAATTGAACGCGCCTCATACCCTGATGAAGGGGTGACCCTCATCATCAGCATAGACGCAGGAGGAGCAAAAGAGGTTAAAACGGTGGCCGATGACTTTGACTGGAAGCACGGAGAAAAGAAAGTGATACATCGCCCCGAACCACTGGGGCTTAAAAAACACGTGCTTCTTTGTTCTTCTTATGCCATGGAATATGGCAGTGCCATAATTTTGGAGGATGACCTGTATGTGGCCCGGGATTTTTATTATTTTGCCATGGCGGCCATTGAACATAGTGAGAAGGGAGAGGATGCAGGACGGATCGCAGGTGTTTCCTTATATAACCACCTTTTGAACGTCCATGTGAGAGAGCCCTTTGAGGCTGTAGACGACGGAGCCGACAACTGGTATTTCCAGTTTGCCTCCTCCTGGGGGCAGGCATATACCGCATCCCAGTGGAGCGCGTTTAAGGAATGGTTTGACAAAAATGACAATACGCCTTTTCCCGATTCGGTGCCGGCTTTTGTCAGGTCCTGGTCGGATGAAAAATCCTGGCTTAAATATTTTATCAGATATGTGGTACAGGAGGATAAATACTTTCTCTATCCGAGAGTGAGCCGCACCACCAATTTCGGTGATGAGGGCACCCACGCCGTGGGACAGTGCTGTGACCTGCAGGTTCCCCTTTACCGGGGACCGGTAGGGGATTCTTATGATTTTTCATCTCTCTCGGATTCAGTGAGTGTGTATGATGCCTTTTTTGAAAATGCATATCTGCCATCGCTTTTTGACAGGGACATCCGCATCGATCTGTACGGGGCAAAGGGAGCTCCCGAGAGCGGTCTGTATCTGACCTGCCGCTATGATGGCAAGGGAAAGCTTTTAAAGACCTACGGCAGATCATTAAGGCCCATAGATGCAAATATCTCAGAGGATATAAGCGGAAATGATTTTTTTCTCATAGATATGGATGTCACCGGCGGAGGATCATCCCCTGTGATCCCCGACGAGACGGATAAGTATTTATATAACTACAGAGCATTTAAGGCAAAGTATGGTGTCAGTATTATTAAACGCAGGCTTTTTAAGTAAGCTTATATATTTGAGGTTTTTTCATGAGCAGAAAGAAAAATGATAAGATTGATAAGGGGACGGCAAAGATCGCAAAAGAACTTCCGGTACAAAAGAACGGGAAGAAGATATCTGTGATGATCCCCTGTTATAACGAGGTGGAAAATGTGGTGCCCATGAGCGAGGCTGTGTGCTCTCTGATGGAAAAAGAGCTGCCGGCCTATGATTATGAGCTGTTGTTCATAGACAACTGTTCCACCGACGGTACCAGGAAAAAGCTGGAAGAGATCTGCGCAAAGAACAAAAAGGTGAAGGCTATCCTGAATATGGCAAATTTTGGCCAGTTCAATTCACCTTTTTATGGAATGTGCCGGACTGACGGAGATTGTACCATCTCCATGTGCTGTGATTTTCAGGACCCGGTGGAGCTGATCCCCGTATTCGTGAAAGAGTGGGAAAACGGTCACCGTATAGTCAGCGGAGTAAAGACCAGTTCAAAGGAAAATCCCATTATCTACTTCATGAGATCGGTGTATTATAAGATGATCCGGGGGATGTCGGATGTGGAGATGATCGAGCATTTCACGGGCTTTGGCCTTTATGATAAAACATTTATCGATCTTCTGCGAAATCTGAATGACAACACTCCGTTCCTTCGGGGGATTGTGGCCGAGTACGGACATGGATTTAATAAAAAAGAAATAGAATATGAACAGAAAAAACGCCGTGCGGGAAAGACCCATAACAATTTTTATTCCCTTTATGATGCGGCCATGCTGTCCATTACTTCATATACGAAGGTACTTTTGCGCCTGGCTACCTTCCTGGGCTTCATAAGTTCCGGTGTCAGCCTGCTGATAGCTCTTATATATCTGATCTTAAAACTCACCCATTGGCATCAGTTCACGGCAGGTTATGCCCCCATGGTCATAGGCGTTTTCGTTTTGGGCTCTCTGCAGCTGTTTTTCATCGGTCTTCTGGGTGAATATATCCTCAATATAAATACCCGTGTCATCAACAGACCTCTGGTGGTGGAGGAAAGAAGGTTAAATTTTGATGAGCCGGAAAAAACACAGGATGAAAAAAGGGATGAAAACAAAAAATCCGAAGAATCCGTGGAATCCGGATGTGAACAATCTGTACTTGAAAAATAAAAAACATTATGTTAATATATTCGTTATGTGTTCACAAACAGGTGAATTTGGAGGTAGTTTAAATGAAAAAATCTGTAGTTATGCTTTTGACGGCTGCATTGTTTACTACAGTGCTTCTGTCAGGCTGTAAGAAGGAGGAGCCGGTAGTAGAGACTGCCGAGACTCCCGTCATCACATTGGAGGATCCGGAACCCGAGACTAAGGAAGAGCCCGAACCCGAAGTGAAAGAAGAGGAAGAAGAGGAAGAGGTCAGGGAAGGATATTATCGTTCCGAGCTGACCAATGAGTGGATACCCGAGGAACTCAAAAACCAGCGTCCCATTGCAGCCATGGTTGACAATGAGGTAAAGGCTCTTGACCATTTCGGAGTAAATGACTGCGATATCGTGTATGAGATGACCAACTCCCATGCAAACGGCGGTATCACGAGACTTATGTGCATCATCAAGGACTGGGGCAGCATAGAGCAGCTGGGATCCATCAGATCCGTACGTCCCACTAACCTTCAGATCGCGCCCGAGTACGGTGCAGTGGTTTGTCATGACGGAGGTCCTTTCTATATTGACATTTTCCTGAAGAATGATTTCGTAAAGCATTTCTCAGGTACGTTTTCACGTGTAAATAACGGAAAGTCCAGAGAGTTTACCGAGTATATCCTGCCCGGCGACCTGGATAAGAACTTCAAGAACAGCGGTATTTCTACCGAGTATGATCAGTATTATCAGGGCGGTTCACACTTTAAGTTCGCTTCTGAGAAGAAGCCCGTGGATCTGTCCGATAACTCAAAGGCAGTTACCGCAGAGACCATCGCCCTTCCCTTTGAGCATAATAAGTCAAAGCTTACCTATGATTCGGGCAGCGAGAAGTATCTGTATTCAGAGTATGGTTCAGCCCATGTGGACGGCAAGACCAAGGAGCAGACCTCTTTTAAGAATGTCATCCTTCTGTCTGCCGAGATGCAGGTATTTGACAGCAACGGATACATGATGTTCAAGACTTCACCCGTGACCAACAGAGACGGATATTACTGCACCAACGGAAAGTGCATTCCCATTACCTGGACCAATACGGATGATATCAGCTATACTAAGTATTACGATACCGATGGTAACGAGCTGAAGATCAATACAGGACATACCTATATAGCAATAATCCCGGAGGATGATTATCCCAACACAGTCATTGAGTGATGATCGAAGTAGGATTCTCCTGACGGAGAATCTTTGAAGTCGCTCAAAGCAATATCCTAAGGAATCCCCCACTTCGTGGGTCTACGCTTCGCTTCGGTCCGCGCTGATCAAACGTCCACCGGACGTTTAGCGCCCCTTAGGATGAAGGATGGGCTCTCCCGATTAAAAATCGGGAGCAGAATATGATATGAATCATAATCCCCCGGCAGGATGCCGGGGGATTTTTTTTACAGTGCATCGCTTTATCGCTTTAAAGCGATGCACTGAACCGGACGGTATATTTCAGTAAAAAATTCGTGGATAAACCCGCGAAAATGTATTATAATGTAAGTTGTTTTTCAGAAAGAAGAGGTAGGAAGAAATGAAAGAAATAGCAAAACTGATGAACTACAGGGAGAGCGTACGTGTGCTGGATGTCACTATGAGAGACGGAGGACTGGTAAATGATTTCTATTTCTCCGATGAGTTTGTCAAAGCTCTTTATCTTGCAAATATAAAGGCCGGAGTAGATTACATGGAGTTCGGCTACAAGGCTGACAGGGACATGTTTGATGAAAGTAAATACGGCCCTGCAAAGTTCAGTAAGGATGAGTATATCCGAAGCATAGTGGGAGATAATGACACGGATCTGAAGATTGCCGTCATGGCAGATGTGGGCAGGACCAATTTTAAGCGCGACATACCGGACAGGGCCGAGAGTCCCGTGGATATGTACAGGGTAGCCACCTACATCCATCAGATGCCTGCGGCTGTGGAGATGATCCAGAACATCCATGACAAGGGCTATGAGACCTGCTGTAACATAATGGCCATATCCACGGCCCGTGAGGGTGATCTGAGGGCGGCTCTTGAGATAGTGGCACAGACCGATGTGGATGTGATCTACATAGTGGACAGCTATGGTTCCATGTATCCCGAGGAGATGGCCAGACTGGTGGAATCCTATAAGGAAGTGGCTGACAAATACGGCAAGACCCTGGGCATACATGCACATAACAATCTGCAGATGGCCTTTGCCAATACCGCCGAGGCGGTGGGCGACGGCGTGGATATCCTGGACGCTTCATATGCAGGTATGGGAAGAGGCGCGGGGAACTGCCCCATGGAGCTTTTGCTCTCCTTCCTTAAGAATCCCAAGTATAATGTATACCCCGTGATCTGCTTCATCGAGGATCATATTGAGAAACTCAGAAGCCAGGGGGCTGTATGGGGCTACGATCTGCAGTATCTCATGACGGGCGTATTGAACCAGCATCCCAGAAACGCCATCCAGTTCACCAAGGAGGGCAGAAAGGATTATGCTGAATTCTATAAGGAACTGGTGGTTCAGGATTAAGACGAAGGTTCTTATCAGGGAGTAAAGAAACAGGAAATGGAAGCTTCGGGAATTCATAACCGAAAAGGAAAAGGTGGTCTGGGGAGATTGTTTTTATCTCACACGGTGCTGCCTCTTATCATACTTGGTATATTCATAGTGGTTCTGGGCTATGTCATGTATATGCACGGCCTTCAGACCGAGGTGGAAAGGGGCCTTGGCTCGGTTGCCAGGACCGTGCTGGCCACTTATGACATGAATTACCCCGGAGATTATAATCTGCTTACGGATGAAAAGAATAATGTCGCATATCTTAGAAAGGGCGATGTAATCCTGGATGATACCGCTTTCATAGATGAGATAAAGCGGGAGACCGGTATAGATATAACCATTTTCTTTTACAACATGAGAATGCTCACTACCATCACCGACGAGAAGGGCGAGAGGGTGACCATGACCCTGGCTCATGATATGGTGGTAGACAGGGTTTTGAAGCGAGGTACTGAGTCCTTTTTCTCCAGAGTCATAGTAGGAGGCAATTCATACTTTGTGGAGTATGTTCCATTTTTTTCCGAGACCGGCGTATGCCTGGGCATGATAGCCGCGGCCAAGCCCTCGGACGAAGTGGCCAGGCTGGTAAATAACGCTGTCCTGTCAAATACCATGCTGATCATAGCCGGTATCATCCTGGTAGTGGTGATCATGAGACGGTGCACCATGGATATCGTGAGAGTCCTGGGTAAGATGAGCAGCTTCCTGGGAGATATCTCTGAAGGAAATCTGAGCACACAGCTTGATGATGTGGTATTTTCGAGGCAGGATGAGATCGGTGACATGGCCAGGTTCACTGTCCATGTACAGGGGTCTTTGAGGAAACTGATTGAAAGAGACGCCCTCACCGGAATATATAACAGGCGAAGCGGCGCCATGCGCATGCAGAGGATCATTGATGACGGACAGCCATACTGTGTGGCTATGGCGGATATAGACTATTTTAAAAAGGTTAATGACACCTACGGTCACGACGCCGGTGATGAGGTGCTTAAGTGTGTGGCCAGACTTTTGAGCGACACTATGAGAAAGGGGGGATTTGCTGCCAGATGGGGCGGTGAGGAATTCCTGATGATCTTTGAGAACATGGAGATAGAGGAAAGTACCGCCGTACTGTATGGGATTCTGGATGAGCTGAGAAAGACACAGATCGACTGCTCTGACGTGGTGATCTCAGTCACCATGTCCATAGGTATAGCTACCGGTGAGACCGGCGGTGACATGGATGTCCAGTTAAAGAAGGCTGACGATGCGCTGTATTATGCCAAGAGTCACGGGCGTGACCGGATCATCCGGGCGGACTTTATATCCGGAGATGAGGGAAGCATTGAATTTGATGATGACAGATATGGCGAGGCTTCCAAAGGAGCGGGAGATGATGTGGATGCTCCCAAGAGAAATAATGTGAGAAACAGAAAGAGAAAAGAATCATAATGTTTAAATGCAAGAGTTTATCCGGCCTTATTCTTTTTGGCCTGCTGACGGCGGTATGCCTTACAGGCTGCAGGGGAGAGACCGACAATATATCAAAGGCTTTGTCCGCCCTTGAAAACGGTAATACGGATGATGCGAGAGCCAGCCTTGACGAGGCCGTAAAGAAGGAAGAGGACGAGAAGCTTTTGGAGCGCGCCGAGGGCATCTATGATATGACACAGGGGAATTACGAGGGCGCAATCGATCATTTTAACAAGGCCATATCTTTGAGCAACGGATATGTGAAGGAAGAGGATATAGATATTTCATATTATCTGATGGCAGCCAAGGAAAAGACCGGCGACAGACAGGGGGCCATAGAAACCATTTCCGCTATACTGGGAATGCGCCCCAAAGATTATATGGGATATTTTATCAGGGGCAGGCTCAATATAGAGAGCGACCTTTATGATGACGGTATTCGGGATTTTAACAGGGCTGTGGATAATGCTCCCGAGGGACCTGATATGTACCTTCGTATCTATGAGTATCTGAATTCAAAGGGCTATGATGAGGCGGCCCAGAATTATCTGAGTCAGGCCTCGTCCCTTGACTATAAGCTGACGGATTACCAGAAGGGCAGGATCGCCTATTACCATGGCGATTATGAGGCTGCCAGGGATTATCTGGAAAAAGCCAGGCTTCAGGATGACGGCGATGTGATCCTGTATCTGGGCATGACTTATGAGGCTTTGGGATCAGCATCCTTTGCCGAATCACTGTATAAGACATATATAGAGGCGCATCCCGATGATGTGGCTGTCTTAAACCGCCTGGGTATCTGCCGCATGGCTATCAATGATTTTGAAGGAGCCAGACACGCCTTTGAAGACGCTCTGGATGTAAAGGGAGGCGGTATGAGGCAGGACCTGGAGTTTAATCTCATCGTGGCTTTGGAAAAATGCGGCGAGTTTGATGAGGCCAGGGCCAAGATGGATGAATATGCAAAGCATTATTCCCTTACAGAGGCCGAGGAAAAGGAAAAGAAATTTTTGAGTACCAGGTAGGCCATACCCTGACCGGTGCTCCTATAGTTGAATATGTGGCTGTTGAATTTGCGTTCTAAGTGTGGTAGAATGGGGGCGTAACGAAAACGGCGTGATAAGGAGGTGGTATGTTATGGGGATATCAGCGGTAAGCGGCACATCCGGCAGTTATTATTACGGTGCCATAGCCAGTGGTAACAGGATCACCAGCGCGGCAGTAGATGCTTCGGGCAGTGCCATATCGGAAAAGCTGAAATCTCAGGAGGGTGCGATAAATGCCAATATGGAGAATATCGCTTCCGGTGTTTCGGCGCTTAATGTAGCAGACGGTTCTCTTTCTTCCATTACGGATTATCTGCAGAGGATCAAGGAACTGAGTGTAAAGGCCACCAATGGTCTGTATACACCTGCTGAGAAACAGGCCATACAGGATGAGATCGATCAGAACAAGCAGGGCATAGCCGACACGGTCAATAATTCCGAGTATAATACAAAGAAGCTTCTGGACGGTACCTTTGATGGCGTAGAGATAGTGGATAATCCTGACGGCTCAGGTAAGGATGTCAGCATCGGCCAGGCTACCTTAAAGGCTCTGGGTCTTGAGGATTATGATGTGACCGGTGACTTTGACATGAGTAAGGTGGATGATGCATTATCTTATGTCAGCAGTAAGAGATCGGCGGTGGGAGCAGACACCAATGCTCTTCAGGCTGCATACGAGCAGTCGGCAGGTACTCTGGAGCAGGTGAGCTCGGCGGATTCACGTCTTGCGGATCTGGACATCCCTAAGGCAGTTTCGGATCTTAAAAAGCAGCAGCTTCTGGATGACATAGCCATTCAGATGCAGAAGAAGCGCGAGGAAGAAGAGGAGAATAACATAGTCACCAAGACACTGGGTGGCTGAGTTTGACGGTCTTTTAAGGGCCCGTTTAACATGAGTGGTCAGATACCCACCCGTAAGCGGGTGGGTATCGTTTTGATATGAAAGGAGAAAAAGTGGTTAAGGTAGATATTATTTCCGGTTTTCTTGGAGCCGGAAAGACGACGCTTATCAAGAAACTGATCAAGGAAGCCTTCGCAGGATCACAGATCGTGCTCATCGAGAATGAGTTCGGCGAGATTGGTGTGGACGGCGGATTCTTAAAGGAGGCAGGGATCAATATCACGGAGATGAATTCCGGCTGCATCTGCTGCTCATTGGTGGGAGATTTCGGTACCGCCCTTAAGGAAGTCATCGAAAAGTACTCTCCTGAGAGGATCATCATAGAGCCTTCGGGCGTAGGCAAGCTGTCTGATGTGGAAGCGGCAGTGATGAAGATAGAGGGAGAGGTCCCGGAGATGGATATCGCTACCTCTGTGGCAGTGGTGGATTCCACCAAGGCAAAGATATATATGAAGAACTTCGGTGAGTTCTTTAATAACCAGATAGAAAGCGCTCGTATAATCGTGCTCTCCAGGACTCAGAAACTGACTCAGGAAAAACTGGACATGGTAGTGTCCATGATCAGGGAGCATAATGAAAAGGCCCCTATCATAACCACACCCTGGGATGATATCACAGGTGAACAGATCTTGGGCGCCATGGAAGGCGCCGATAAACTGGAGCGGGAACTGATGATGGCGCAGAAGGCCATGGAGCATCATCATGAGCATGAGCATCATCATCACGAGCATGAACACCATCATCATCATGATGAAGAAATCCATGAAACGGATTTCTCTGATGCCTCAAAGCAGAGTCCTAAGGAATCCACCACTTCGTGGTACCCCTTAGGACGAGTATCGGTGGGCTCCCCCGACGCTGCGGTCGGGGGCAGTCATGACCACGAGGAGCATGAACACCATCACGATCATGACCACGACCATGAGCATCATCATCACGATCATGAACATCATTATGATGAGAACGGAGTCTGCAGCTGCGGTCATCATCACCACGATCACGATCATGATCATGATGCGGATGAAGTGTTTACCAGTTGGGGTGTCGAGACTCCTCATACATTTACAAAGGATGCACTGGAGGATATACTTAATTCTCTCGCTGATGAGGAAAAGTACGGCATCATCTTGAGATCCAAGGGAATCGTACCTGCCGGTGACGGTAAGTGGCTTCATTTTGACATGACTCCCGGTGAGACTGAAGTGAGAGAGGGCGGTGCAGATTATACCGGACGTATCTGTGTGATCGGCTCCGAGCTTAAGGAGGATAATCTCAAGGATCTTTTCGGCGTCTGAGTGTATGACGTCCGTTAACCCGGAATGTGTTAGGTATTAAGGGAGTTACATATCATGGCAAAAGAAAAAAAGGTACCCGTATATCTCTTCAAGGGCTTTTTGGATAGTGGTAAGACTTCTTTTATCAGAGAGACCATAGAAGAGGGACAGTTCGAGGATAAGATGAATTATCTCATCATTTTCTGCGAGGAAGGTGAGATCGAGATAGAGCAGTCACTCCTTGACAAATACGGCTTTAAGACAGTATCCATAGAAGATGAGGATGAGGTGGGCAGCGAGCTTTTTGCCTCATATAAAAAGGCTTATAAGCCGGACTGCGTCATAATAGAGTCCAACGGTATGTGGGATGTGAATGAGATCCTGGAGGCTCTGCCCGAGGACTGGCTCATAGCAGAGACGGTCACCACAGTGGATTGTACCACTTTTGAATCATATCTCAACAACATGAAGATGATGATGACCAACCAGTTTCTGGATGCCGACCTGGTGCTCTTTAACAGGTGCGCGCCCGAGCATGACAGAGCCATGTTCAAAAGGATGGTCAGGGCGGTGAACCGCTTCGCCCAGGTGCTCTATGAGACCACGGAGGGAGAGGTCAGCGATGACGCCCATGAGGATCCGCCCTATGACAAGAGCGCTCCCCATATAGAGGTGGGAGATGATGATTATGGCATATTCTATCTGGATGCGCTGGAGAACCTTGACGATTTTAAGGGTAAGACAGTGACCTTTAAGGGGCAGGTTTATCATCCCAAGGGAGCCAGGGATGACGTGTTCGTTCCCGGGCGCAACGCCATGACCTGCTGTGTGGAGGATATCTCCTTTGTGGGCTTCCCCTGCAAGTACGCAGAGAGCCCCTTCCTTAAGGATAAGGACTGGGTGATGGTCACCGCTAAGATAGGCTCCGCTCCCAGCAAGCAGATGGGCGGAGAGGCCCCTGTGCTTTTTGCCACAAAAGTGGCGCCTGCGGATAAGCCGGAGGAAGAACTGATATTATTTAACTGACTAAAACTTCCCACTTGATGATAAAATAGGCAATTTATGTCATTCTGAGCGCAGCGAAGAATCTTTATAAAGATGACCTTTTTAAATCCTTTAACTCTTTCAGGATCCTTTGTTTCACTCAGGATGACATGTGGGAAGTTTCAGTAACTGATATTAATTGTCATTCTGAGGAATGTAGTGAGGACGCTAAAAGAAAAACATGATCTGTTATGGATGATCAATAAAAAATAAAGTAACGATAGTGAATCTGTTTATCTAAGAAGGAGGGAAAAATGAAAATCGCATTGATCAATGAAAACAGCCAGGCGGCAAAGAATTCCATTATCGAGGCCGCACTTAAAAAGGTAGTGGAGCCCATGGGACATACTGTGGTGAATTATGGTATGTACAGTGCAGACGATGAGGCACAGCTTACCTATGTGCAGATCGGTATTCTGGCAGCGGTTCTTTTGAATTCCGGCGCGGCTGATTACGTCATCACAGGCTGCGGTACCGGTGAGGGCGCCATGCTTGCCTGCAACTCTTTCCCCGGAGTTATCTGCGGCCATGTGGAGAGCCCTCTGGACGCTTACACCTTTGCCCAGATCAACGACGGCAACGCCATAGCCATTCCTTTTGCTTTAGGTTTTGGCTGGGGTGGAGATCTGAATCTGGAGTATATCTTTGAGAAGCTTTACTGCGAGGAGAGCGGTCAGGGCTATCCCAGGGAGAGAGCAGTTCCCGAGCAGAGAAACAAGAGGATCCTGGACGATGTAAAGAAGGTGACCTACAGGAAGCTTACGGATATCATCCCGGAGCTTGATCAGGAACTGGTAAAGGGTGCTTTTGCGGGCGCAAAGTTCAGTGAGCTTTTCTTTGCAGACTGCAAGGATGATGAGATCGCAGCCCTGGTCAAGAAGTACGTGTAAGAATACGTGTGATCCATCGTTAGTATTATTTTGATAATTGCGGCTTTTTCGGTATTTACGATATAGTTATCATGTATCGAAAAAGTCGTTTTACATTGATGTCTTTTATGTATTGGCAAAATGTATCGGCAATAAGATAAGGAGATTATATTATGGACATTAAATATCTTTTGATGCTTCAGGAACTGAGAAATGCCACCGGCGGGATCTTTGATGAGTTTTTTAACGCCATATCAAAGGTGGCTGTGGATATCATGGTGTTCCTGCCCTATCTGATCTTCTGGGGCTTTGATAAGAAATGGGGATACAGATTTCTGGCCACAGACTGGTTTGCAGAGCTGGTAAACGGTGTCATAAAGCTTACTGCCTGTGCATACAGGCCATGGATCAGATCCTCCGAGATAGAACCTGCAGGGGACTCGAAGGTAGCGGCCACTGGGTATTCTTTCCCCAGCGGCCATACCACCAAGGCGACTGCCATGTACGGTACTGTGGCTATCTGGCAGTATAAGAGCAGAAAATGGCTGTCCATACTTTGTGCGATAATGATCCTTCTGACAGGCTTCTCCCGTAATTTCCTTGGAGTGCATACGCCTCAGGATGTCATAGTGGGATTTCTTGCAACGGTCGTTCTTGTATATGTTGTGGGAAAAGTTATGGATATACTTGATACAAAGGATGACAAGTTTAAGGATATGCTGACCTTTGTGGGTATAGGTGTGGCTGTGTTAGCTATAATATATATCCATGTGAAGCCTTATCCCATGGATTATGTGGATGGGGTTTTGCTGGTGGATCCCAAGAAGATGATGAAGGATTGTATGGGCGGCTGTGGAGGCGTCATAGGCTTTTGCATAGGGACTTATATCGACCGGCATTATACTCATTATGAGATACCGAAGGCTTCGCCGAATCTGGCTCTTCTGACAGGCATAGGATTGGGTATAATATTCTCGTGGAAGAAATATTTTGAAGCGGCCATCATGGTTCAGGCCTTTGGAGCAAATGTGGGATTTTTAATCTCCGCATTTTTGATAGTGATGTTCGCCATCGTCGTATGGCCGATGGTGATAAAGAAGTATACTGCCGCTTAGAATGAATATAAAACCTATGGATGAATGGCCGGTGATGCAGACCTTTATTCTTCGCCGGGTTCGCTGTCGGGCTCGTCGGATGTTTCGGCCGGCATTATCTGAGGCAGATATGCAAAGGTATCATCCTCGTAAATATAGATCATTTTTTTATGCAGAAATGGTTTCATTTCTTCCTGCACCTGCTCTAAATTGAGACAGGTGCAGTTTTTTTTGTCGGTTATGAGAAGTACTATCTTCGATCTGGCATAGAACTTTTTTAACTGGGCACAGAGGGTGTCTAGATGTTTTTCGTTTACCGCGATATCGGCATCATCTATCTCGCGTCCCATGAGCACGTCAGGATAGGAGGATACATATTTTACAAAATCCTCGTCTCCCTTCCACTTGATGAGATTGAGCCTGATGTTAAGGAAGGGATCTCCTTCTTTACGCAGAAATGCCAGAACATCCTTGGCAGTCTGTCTGATATATTCGGGATCCAGTGAACAGTCCAGCACCAGAGCCATCTCCAGCACATTGCCCTTGGGAGCATTTCCCGGGATGTGCAGGATCTTCTGTGCGGTTTTGTTTATGTTCTTTTTTTGCAGATCTGTTAATGGCATTTGGATAGTATCCCTTTCGATAAAGATCCTTCGTCGCAGTATTACTGCTCTTCAGGATGACAAAACAAAATCTTAATTCAAGATGACAAAAGAATAAAACCTCTCATCAAGGGGGCGCGGTCTGAGGCGCATAAGGCGTGGCCGGAGTGTCGGCGGCGCCCTCGGTAGCGGCCGGAGGCGTCAGGTTCAGCAATGAGGGATCTCCGTGGAACAGAAGATTTCCGGATTCATCAAAACTGTGAGGACACCAGCCTGTGCCGCCGGAGTGTCCGTCGCCTTCAGGTGAGATGGCTATCACGCCTTGGGTGATATAAGGACAGGTGGCAGAAGCCCGAAGGCCTGTCAGTGCGCATACGTTTCCTATCACATGGGAAGTACAGCTGCCCTCGGGTATGGACTCCTCGTCAAAGATCTCAGTCACACAGGTACCTGCGAGAGTACACAGGCCCGGGACTGCGCGCTTGCCGGACTGGCGGCAGATGGTTTCCTTGACTATTCCCGGAGGCTGTTTGAATTCTTTGTTTTCAAGCCCTTCATGTATCTGCTGCATGCATTTTTTCCATATGGTTTTTGCCAGGGCTTTTTCCTCAGAGGATGAAAGCTTTGTATTATTGTCAAAGCCTGCCCAGGTAGTGCAGGTATAATAGGGAGTGTAGCCTGCAAACCATACATCGTTGTAATCCGAAGTGGTACCTGTCTTTCCCGCGATGGACATGTTGTCAAAACGCACGGCGCCACCGGTTCCCTTTTGTACCACGTCTACCATGGCGTCAGTCAGAAGGTAAGCAGTAGTGGGCTTTAACACCTGTCTGGTATCAGGGTCGCATTCCATGATGGTATTTCCGTCATGGTCTACTATCTTTGTGTAATACACGGGCTTTATGTACTGCCCGTTATTGGCTATGCAGGCATAGGCTGCATTGAGTTCGATATTCTTAACACCGTAGGTGATACCGCCCAGAGCAAGTGCCTGTGTGATATCGGATACCACGGTGCCGTCGGATCTGGTCTGTCTGTCTACCAGAGTGGTGAAACCGAAGTTCTGCAGATAGTCAAAGCCCAGCTGGGGAGTGATTTCTGTCAGAAGCTTTACCGTCACTATGTTAAGGGACTGCTCTATGCCGTAGCGCAGGGTACATACGCCCTTGTAACCGCTGGAGTACCAGTTCGATACGGGACGTCCGTTGGAATAGGAATAAGGTGCATCCACCTCCACGTCGGCCAGGGTTTTGCCTGCGGCGTCAAGGGCGGGTGCATAGGTGGATACCACCTTGAAGGTGGAACCGGGCTGCCTCTTGGTGTTTGTGGCGCGGTTCAGCGTCAGGGAGGCTTCCTTCTTACCGCGGCCGCCCACGATGGCCTTTACATAGCCGTTGGACTGGTCCATCACGGTGACGGAAATCTGGGGCTGGGGGGTAAGGGATTTATGCTCTCCGATTATATTGTCGCTGTCCTTTAAGTACTCTTCCTTGAAGCGGTTGATGTATTCGTCCGCCTTTTCCTGCTCTGAAAACAGCATGGAAAAACCGGCGTCCTGTTTTTTGAAGTAGGATTCAAAAAGCTCCGTGCTGATGTTTTCCACTTCACCGTTTGAATGCTCTATGGAGAGCTGATATTCCAGATACCAGCGGGTGTTTGCGGGATAGGTCTCGGGATCGGAAGTGACCTTGTCGCAGATTCCCTGGATATGAGGATCCTGAGTGGTATATATGGAAAGACCGCCGGCGTAGAGCATGTTGTACGCCTGGGTGTCGGTGTAGCCTTTTTTCTCCACCAGATCGTTCATTACCTGACTGGTCACTTCATCCACAAAATATGAATAGATCGTGGAGGATTCATTTTCTTCGTTATGGGTCTTTATCCTCGAATATACGTCGTCATTTATGGCTTCTTCATACTCTTCGTCGGTGATATAGCCCTGATTCAGCATATATTGCAGTACCACCTTGCGGCGCTGCGCATTATTGTCGGGATGGGTTATGGGATTCCATCTGGCAGGATTCTGGGTTATGGAAGCGATGACCGCCGCCTCCGACAGATTGAGGTCGGATACATTTTTGCCGAAATACCGCTGTGAAGCAGCCTGTACGCCCAGGGTGTTTTGTCCTAAGTTTATGGTGTTCATATAGTATTCCAGGATGGTGTCCTTTTCCATCACCTTTTCCAGTTCCACAGCCAGATACTGCTCCTGGATCTTACGGATAAACTTGTCCGCCAGAGAAGATTCCCCGGTCCAGTTGGTGAATACGTTATTTTTGAGAAGCTGCTGTGTGATGGTGGAAGCACCCTGCGAAAAATCCTTGCTGGTGACGGCTATGTAGCCTGCACGGACGATACCCTTTATATCGATACCGTTGTGCTCATAGAAACGCTCATCCTCGATGGCCACGAAGGCGTGCTGGAGATCCTCGGGTATCTTATCTATGGTCTGATATACACGGTTTGAATTCTCTGCCACGAGTTTTGTGATCTGATTACCCTTACAGTCGTAGACCGTGCTGGAATAACCTGAAGGACGCACATCCAAAGTGGAGATATCCGGAGCGGAGCTTAGGATACCCTTAAACATACCCACGCCCATACAGACGCCGATGACACATAAGGTTATAAACAAGATGATCAACGCCATAAAAAAGTTGACGCTGAACATTTTGCCCAGTTTCTTCCATGTGCTGGATAATGATTTCCGGCGTCTGTTGGCGCCGCGTCTGCCGTAATTCATTACATCCTCCAAATCCGGTCGTAGGATACATATCCCTCATGATCGTAAATGTTCATGACAATCAAAATATTATATCAAAAAAATACGGATAATGCAAAATGGGTGCTAAATCAATCAAAATGTGTTATCCTATATTAGTTATGACTTCATAAGCCTGTTGATATATTTGAGATAAAACCCGTAAATGTGTGAGAATATTAGAACCGTATATAAAGGCGGCGAAGGCGAATATGAGGAAAAGAAATCAAGATTCATAGCTCATGTCTCTCCCGTAAAGGATGCCGATGAGGCTGCCGCGTTTATAAATTCCATTAAAAAACAGTATTGGGACGCCAGACACAACTGCTCTGCCTTTATAGTAGGTGAGCGGGGGGAGCTTACCAGATCCTCGGACGACAGCGAACCCTCCGGCACTGCGGGCAAGCCCATGCTGGAGCTGTTGAAAGCCGAGCGCCTGACGGGAGTCTGTGTGGTGGTCACCAGGTATTTCGGAGGCGTGCTGCTGGGGACCGGCGGGCTTATCCGCGCCTATACTGCTGCGGTCAAGGCCGGTCTTGAAAACTGTGTCATAATGGAAAAAAGAAGGGGAACCATCCTTACTGTCAGGGGAGATTATTCATCCGAGGGGCTCATACGCCGGTTCTTTAAGGATAATGAGCTGCCCCTTACGCTTTGTACCTATTCCAATGTGGTGTCCATGGAGACCATAGTGGACTCACACATGGTCGATGATGTGATAAAAAGACTGACGGAGCTCAGTGCCGGAGCTTTAAGTACGCAGATCGGAGATGAACTGGAATACGCCCTTGCGGGGGATGAAGTGATATTGTTTTAGGAATGATGATGGTCCTTTCTTCGCCATGTTCAAAATGACGGTGGCTAAGATGACCGGATATGAAATATATTATGACTGGGAGGTACGTTATGGAAGAAAAGATAATGACTCCGGAAAATGATGTAAACGAGGCCATGCTTTTATCGGGGGCCGATGAAGATTTTGCGGCTGTGAGCGTGGCGGACAGGATAGAGGAAGAGCGATCAGAGATCCGATCTCTTATTGATGCTAAGGATTATTCCAAGGTAAGGCAGCGTCTTGACGACCTGAATGAAGCGGATATCGCAGAAGTTCTGGAGGAACTTCCGGAAAACGATCAGCTTAAGCTTTTCAGGATACTGCCTAAGGATATGGCGGCGGATGTCTTCGCCTACCTGCCTATAGAGGTGGAGCAGGCCATCATCACCTCCCTGTCAGTCAGGGAGGCTGCCAACATTGTGAACAATCTGATGGCGGATGATGCGGCGGATCTGATGGAAGAGATGCCGGCCACCATCGTTAAAAAGCTGCTGGCAAACGCCAGCGCCGAAACCAGGCGTGATATAAACCATCTACTCAGATATCCCGATGATTCCGCAGGTTCCATCATGACGGTGGAGTTTGTGGATCTTAAGGTGAACCAGACCGTAGCCCAGTGTATCGACCGCATCAGAAAGATCGGTCTTGATAAGGAAACCGTAAATATCTGTTATGTGCTGGATGAGCAAAGACATCTTTTGGGAACCGCAGCACTCAGATATCTTTTGATACATGATCCCGATGAGAAAATAGAGAACATAATGAATGACAACGTCATAGCCCTGAGTACAATGATGGACCAGGAAGAGGTTGCCAACATGTTCCAGAAATATGACTTTACCGCCATGCCCGTGGTGGATAATGAAAACCGTCTGGTGGGCATCATCACCGTCGATGACGTAGTGGACATCATCCGTGAAGAGGCCACGGAGGATATGGAAAAGATGGCGGCTATCATCCCTTCGGATAAGCCCTATCTTAAGATCGGCATACTTGAGACCTGGAAAAAGAGGATACCCTGGCTTTTACTGCTGATGGTCTCCGCCACTTTTACGGGTGGTATCATCACCCACTATGAAAAAGCCCTGGGAGCCTATGTGGTGCTCACGGCCTATATCCCCATGCTCATGGATACCGGCGGAAACGCGGGCGGACAGGTTTCCGTTACGGTCATAAGAGGTCTGTCCCTTAATGAAATAGAATTTGCGGACTTTTTTAAGGTTATATGGAAGGAAATGAGGGTGGCCCTTTTATGCGGCTGTACTCTGGCACTTTGCAATTTCGCAAAGCTTTTGCTGGTGGATCGTGTGGGCATCAGCATCGCCCTGGTGGTATGTCTGACGCTGATCGCCGCTGTGTTCTTCGCAAAACTGGTGGGCGGCATGCTTCCCATGCTGGCACAGAAGGCCGGCTTTGACCCTGCGGTGATGGCTTCCCCTTTCATAACCACCATTGTGGACGCACTTTCACTGATGATCTATTTCTCCATTGCGACTGCGGTACTTCATATATGAGTAAACAATATGCAAAAAAAGAATATCTGTTTTCTTTTTTGATCGGAACTTTTTTCGGAAGTCTGGTATTTCTGTGTCTGTATGGCACGGATATTTTGGATCCTTCCTATGATGAATGGCTCCTCACGGGCTGGTACGATCTGTCACAGCATTATGTGGGTTCGGTACTTTACAGGCTTTCAGGATGGCATTTCCCCATTGGCCTTTGCGATAAAAGTTTCTATCCTTATCTGGCATCGGTGATCTATACGGATTCCATCCCTTTGGTATCCCTGTTTTTAAAAATCCTTTCTCCCCTTCTGCCGGATACCTTTCAGTTCTTCGGTATCTACGGACTTATTTGCTTTATGCTTCAGGGGGGCGTGGCCAGGATACTTCTCATGAGGATCCTGGACAGACGATGGATGATGAATATCGCGGTGATCCCTTTTTTATTCTGTGCTCCGCTGTGGCAGAGGATGTATTTTCATACGGCTCTGGCATCCCATTTTCTGATCCTTTTGGCCATAGGCCTGTTTATGTACAAAGACAGTATCAAAAGCATCAATAAAAGGGTGATCCTTTGGTGCCTTTTGGGCATACTCTGTGTCAGCATCCACTTTACCATCTATGGCATGGTGTCCGTGATGCTGGTGGGCTTTGCCCTTTGGGAGTATCTGGATACAAAAAAGATCATCAATGCACTGCTGTATATTGTTACATATGTTTTTTCGACAGTTCTTGTGTTTTATCTGTTCGGCGGTTTCTATGGCGGTGTCAGCGGTACCTCCGACGGACTGGGCTCTTACAGTGCCAATCTAAATTCGCTGTTCAATCCCATAGATTATTCAGCCTTTATCAGAGAGCTGCCTCTTATTGAAAATCAGTATGAGGGGCTGGCATATGTGGGGATCGCAGCCATTATACTGTTACCCTTTGCTCTGTTTAATATGGTAAGAAGAAGACGCTACTTATGGGCTGTTTACAAAAACGGGATCATATCCTGTACCTTTACCGCGGCGCTTTTATGGTTCATCGCTCTTTCTCCCCGGATCACTTTGGGTGACTGGGAGATCATAAATGTAAAATATCCCCAGTTCATCCTGGATGCATGGGGGATCTTCAGAGCTTCCGGAAGATTTCTGTGGCCCGTCATGTATGCCGTGATACTGCTTTGTCTTTATTATGCAAAGCGCGAAGCCGGCAGGTTTTTTGCAGGGCTTTTAATTGTGGTCATGATACTTCAATTCTTTGAATTCTCACCGAAGCGTGAGGATATCTCCTCGGAATATGAGGATTATAAGGAGGCATATTTTTCCGCCTATGAATTAGAGGATCAGGATCTTGAAGGAATAAAACACATACAGTTTATGCATGATTACTATTTCGGTGAGTATTATGGTGATGAAGTCAGGGACCAGATGATAGGTTACGCCATGTTTGCCATAGATAACGGAATGGATGTCAGCAATTTCCATTTTTCAAGAGATGATATGGATGCCTTGCGTGACAGGATCGCCGAGTGTGAACAGCAGCTTTGTGAAGGACACCCGGATCCTGATACCATGTACGTATTTCGTTATGAGGATGTGGATCTTGAAAATATGTATGTCAAATATTCGGGCGTGGATTATGTATTTACGGAGTCCGAGATCATACTTCTTCCGGCGAGATAAATAATACGAGGGGGTTTAGTTGATGAAGAACAAAAAATATGTAATCCCGGGTGCTGCGGCCATCATACTGGTTGCGTATTTTATTTTGCTGCGGGGGATATTCGCAAACAGCATTTTCAATTCCGATTCCGCAGGCTTGCTTCTTGAGGCAAGAGATATCATAGGCGGCAATTTTTTCCTTGACGGCTGGCATATGACAGGGGTGCCCTTTATCACCACCGATCTTTTCGCCCATGGTCTGGGGGTCATCTTTGCGGGAGCCACTCCCGAAGGATCCGCGCTGGGTGCCACCTTTGCAGCTTTTTTTTTGACCTGCTCATGTCTTTTGTTCATCTTCAAAAAAGATGATCCGGTCAAAGGCCGGCTTCTTTCATTACTGTTTTTCATGGGCTTTTTTGCCTTTCCCTGTGAATTTCTCATGGATAATGTACGCTATCACAGCACAGGTATCGCCGAAGCGCTGCTTGGCTATTTTCTTATAAACAGGGCGGTCAGGGAAACAGGGAAAAAGAAGATCATATTTACCGTTATAGCTGTGCTGCTCTGGTCTGCATCCGCCATGTCCGATGCGGATACCGTTCTGGCGGTAACGGGTCCCGTGGCCCTGGTCTCCTTTTGGAACCTGATACATATTTATTTCAGAAAGGACCCCCAGGATGACAGAGGCGGCAGCTTTGAAAATACATTTTTGCTGATGGCGTCCGTATTATCCATAGCCCTGGGAAGCGTCTGGGACAAGCTGTATTTTGCCATGGGCACGGCGGATAAGAATACATATATGGAATCCAAGGGCTTTGTGCAGGCTAGTGAATTTCATGACAAGGCGGTGCTTCTCATTCAGGTTCTGCTTAAGCTTTTTAACGCTGATTTTCAGGATAAGCCCCTTATGAATGCCGGTTCATTCTTTTTCTGTATCAGGACAGGAATTATTCTTCTCGGTTTCTTTTTTATCATCTTTAATATAGTAAAATGGCTGGGTCCCGGAAAGTATGACAGGGACAGCGCGGTCATTTGTCTGGGTATTTTCTTTCCTGCACTGGTTTTCATCATAACCAGTATATCCGTGGATGTCTGGTCGGCCAGATATATCTCATTTTATCCTGCCTTTTTCGGTGTGCTCATCATAAGGGGCATCAGACAGATTAATTTTGAATTTAAAGCTTCAAGGGGGGCGAAATATCTTCTTTACGGAATAATGGCCTTATGCGCGGTCTTTATGATCTCTTCCATAAAAAGCGGACATGTCAATGACCTGGATCATCAGAGATCCGAGCTGGAAGGGGTTAAGGAACTGGACAGGGTGCTGGAGGAGAACGGGCTGGATCAGGGATACGGGCCCTTCTGGTATGCTTCAAGTACTACCCTCTTTTCACACGAAAGAGTACATGTGCGCGCCATATGCGAATCTGCAAACAGGCTGGATCGGTATACCTGGTTTTCCAAGGATGAGTGGTATGAAGTTCCTGCAGATTATGTGGTTGTTGAAAAGGATGGACTTACCTATGACAGAGTGGCTGCGGTGATGGGTGAACCTGCAAAAGTTCTGGATGTGAATGATTCATTAAAGGTTATGGTTTATGATGAGGATATAAGCAGATATTTTGATTATAAACTGGATGAAGGTCATCTTATGCCGTGGGAATGGTACAGATCCCAGGGATGTGTTTATCATGACGAAAGTATCACCCTGAATCCCGGAGCATATGTCTGGGGACCGTATTTTGAGCTTAAAAAGGGAATCTATAAGGCTCATGTCAATACCGACATGCCCGGATCGATCGTTATAGATATCTATTCAAACCGGCTTGATACGACCTTTACACAGCGGACTGTTTCGGATGAAGACGGCAGCATAATCTTTGAACTGCCACAGGATATAAAGGATTTTGAACTGAGGGTTTACAATTCCGGAGATGAGGAAGTGACTCTGACGGGGGCGCAGATAGAGCCACAGTGAATTAGTTCTTGCAACAAAACTCCCCCTGTGCTATTATCTTTCTTTGTGTTACGCAGGCAGTTTTGATAAAAAGGTAGAAAGATGATACAGAAAAGAGAAGATGTAAGAAACATAGCCATAATCGCCCACGTCGATCATGGCAAGACTACCCTTGTGGATGAACTTTTAAAGCAGAGCGGTATTTTCAGGGAAAATCAGGAGGTATCCGAGCGTGTCATGGATTCAAATGACATAGAGCGCGAGAGGGGTATCACTATTTTGTCCAAAAATACGGCCATACATTATAAGGGCACAAAGATAAATATAATCGATACTCCCGGCCATGCCGATTTCGGCGGCGAGGTGGAGCGTATCCTTAAGATGGTGAACGGAGTGGTCCTGGTGGTGGACGCTTTTGAGGGCGCTATGCCCCAGACTAAGTTCGTGCTCATGAAGGCGCTGGATCTGAAGCTCCCCGTCATCGTGTGCATCAACAAGATCGACCGTCCCGAGGCAAGGTGTGATGAGGTGGTGGATGAAGTGCTGGAACTTCTGATGGACCTTGATGCGGATGATGAGCAGCTGGACTGCCCCTTTGTATATGCCTCTGCCAAGACCGGCGTGGCAAGCCTTGATCCCAATGAAGAGGGCAAGGATATGATCCCTCTTTTTGAGACCATACTGGAGCATATTCCCGCTCCCGAGGGTGATCCCGAGGGACATCTTCAGATGCTTATTTCTACCATAGATTATAATGAGTATGTGGGCCGCATAGGCGTGGGCCGCGTGGATAACGGAGTGATCAGGGTAAATCAGGAAGCTCTGATAGTTAACCATCATGAGCCTGACAAGAGCGCTAAGGTAAAGATATCCAAGCTCTATGAGTTCGACGGACTGGAGAGAGTAGAAGTAAAGGAAGCAGGCATAGGAGCCATTGTGGCGGTTTCCGGTATTGCGGATCTCAAGATAGGAGATACCATCTGTGATACGGAGGAGCCCGTGGCCATTCCCTTCCAGAAGATATCAGAGCCCACCATCTCCATGAATTTCATAGTTAATGATTCTCCCCTGGCAGGCCTGGAGGGCAAGTATGTGACCTCAAGGCATATCAGGGACAGGCTTATGAGAGAGCTTAACACGGATGTTTCCCTTCGTGTGGAGGAGACTGACAGCACCGATGCCTTCAAGGTGTCGGGAAGAGGCGAACTCCATCTTTCCGTCCTCATAGAAAATATGCGCCGTGAGGGATATGAATTTGCGGTGTCAAAGGCTGAGGTCCTTTATAAAGAGGATGAGAAGGGCCACAAGCTGGAGCCCATGGAAAAAGCTTATGTGGATGTTCCCGATGAATTCACCGGTAATGTAATAGAAAAGCTGTCCCAGAGAAAGGGTGAGCTTTTGGGCATGAATCCCATATCCGGCGGTTATACCAGGCTTGAGTTTTCCATTCCTTCAAGAGGTCTCATCGGATACAGGGGTGAGTTTTTGACGGACACCAGAGGAAACGGTATCCTCAATACCATTTTTGACGGATATGCGCCTTACAAGGGTGACATACAGTACAGAAAGCAGGGCTCGCTCATCGCTTTTGAGGCGGGAGAGGCCATAACCTACGGTCTGTTCAATGCTCCGGACCGCGGTACCCTTTTCATCGGACCCGGCGAAAAGGTTTATTCCGGAATGGTCATCGGACAGAACGGAAAAGCCGAGGATATAGAGCTTAACGTATGCAAAAAGAAGCAGCTTACCAATACCAGATCATCATCGGCGGATGAGGCCCTTCGTCTGGTGCCTCCCAAGGTACTGTCTCTGGAACAGGCTCTTGAATTCATAGATACGGACGAACTTCTGGAGGTGACTCCCGATAATCTGCGCATCCGTAAAAAAATACTGGATCCCACTCTCAGAAAGAGGGCTTCCTTTGCAAAACAGTGACATTGATTTTTTAGGTCTGCTGTGTTAGAATTTACTGTTGAGAGTCGGGGCTTTAGCGTTTACGGCTTGGAGGAGATTATGGAACAAAGAGGATTGATCCGCATTTTCTGCGGTGAGGGCCGCGGAAAGACCAGTGCAGCCGTCGGATGTGCGATCAGGGCGGCCGGTCGCGGACGACAGGTTGCCATTATACAGTTTTTAAAGGGAAAGGATACGGGAGAGAACGCTTTTATGAAACGTCTTGAACCCGAGATCAAGGTTTTTTCCTTTGAAAAGTCCAGCGAGAGTTTTAAGGATCTGGATGAAGAGCGGCGTGCCGAGGAGGTTCAGAATATCATGAACGGCATCAATTTTGCCAGGAAGGTTCTGACCACCGGAGGTTGCGATGTGCTGATACTGGATGAGTTTCTGGGACTGGTGGACACGGGTATCATCTGTGTGGACGAGTTGGTGAGCCTGCTCAACAACAAACCGGAACAGGCCGAGATCATCCTTACCGGCATCAATGCAGGTCCCGAAATATATGAACTGGCTGACGATGTCACCTTGTTTCTCACGGGAGACATGAATCAGTCGGGACGTAAAAAAAGCATATAAAGGAGAAAAGATATGTCTGTATTTGAAGGAGCGGCGGTTGCCATCACCACGCCATTCAAGGCTGATGGCTCAATAGATTTTGACAGCTTCGGCCGTCATATAGAGATGCAGATCGAGGGAGGAACGGACGCCATAGTAGTCTGCGGTACCACAGGCGAGGCTTCCACCCTGACCCATGAGGAGCATCTGGATACCATAGCATACTGTGTAAAGAAGGTGGCAGGCAGGATACCCGTTATCGCAGGTACCGGATCAAACTGCACCCAGACGGCGGTTTATCTGTCAACCGAGGCTGAGAAGCTGGGAGCAGACGCGCTGCTGGTGGTTTCACCTTATTATAACAAGGCTACCCAGAAGGGCTTAAAGGAGCATTTCACCATCATAGCCGAGTCAGTAAAGATCCCCGTGATCCTTTACAATATCCCCGGCAGGACGGGAGTGACCATAGCTCCCCAGACGGTGGTGGATCTGTGCACACAGGTACCCAACATAGTCGGCGTTAAGGATGCCACCGGTAATTTAGGACTTATTATGACACTCTTCGGATTGGCGAAGGGTCAGGTGGATGTATATTCGGGTAATGACGATCAGGTACTTCCTCTTCTGGCTCTGGGCGGAAAGGGAGTCATCTCGGTACTGTCAAACATAGCGCCCCGTCAGGTGCACGATATGTGTCAGAATTTCTTTGACGGCAATGTACAGGAGAGCCGCAGGATCCAGCTGGAGTCGCTGGAACTCATTGACGCCCTGTTCTGTGAAGTGAATCCCATACCCGTAAAGATGGCTATGGAGCTTCTCGGGATATATGATTCCAATCTGAGACGTCCTCTCACTAAAATGGAGGCTGCCAACGCGGCACGCCTTTCGGAGGCCATGAAGAATTATGGCCTTATAAAGTAATAAATTTTGGATCATTGCAAGCCTGATATCATATCAGGCTTGTTTTGTCTTTTATGACATATCATGTGTAAAATATTATCAGAAAGGTAGTATCTGTCATGGTTTATACTTTTACTCCCAATCCTTCACTGGACTACATGATAAAGATGTTGAGACTCACCCATGACGTTGTGAACCGTTCTCTGGAGGAAAAGGTCATAGCCGGCGGTAAAGGCCTCAATGTGGCCCGTATGCTAAAGGCTTTTGACGTGCCCGTCAAGGTACTGGCGGTCACTGCAGGTTATGCCGGAAAATGGTGGACGGACATGGTCAGGTCTGAAGGCATAGATGTGCAGTGCGTTGAGCTCGCAGAGGGTGAGACGAGAATAAACGTTAAGCTGACCGGGGTGGAAAACACCGAGATAAATGCCAGAGGACCATTGGTGCCCACAGAGCTTAAGCCTGCCATATATGATATGATAAATCAGGTTAAGGACGGGGATATACTGGTGATCTGCGGTATGGGCACACCGGATATGAGAAATGTGGCATACGCAAGTATGGTGGATCTGGTGGCCGACAGAGATGTTAAAGTCATCATCGATTCATCGGGTGAAGCCTTGAGACTGGCCCTGCCCAAGTGTCCCTATCTGATAAAGCCTAACCTGCGGGAACTGGAGGATCTGGGAAACACATCCATAGATTCTCCCGCGGAAGCGCTGGACTGCATGGAGAGGATCATAAGGATGGGCACCAGAAATGTACTCCTGTCCATGGGTCAGGACGGGGCATTGTGGGTAGGTGAAGATGGCGTAAAACTCCGCGCCTTCGCTCCCAAGGGAAGAGAGATAAACGCAGTGGGCGCCGGCGACTCCATGCTCGCCGCCTTCATATACGCGATGATCAACAAGATGGAAGTCAAGGAAGCCTTCAGACTTTCGGTGGCAGCAGGCTCCGCCACAGCCTTCTCCGAAGGCTTTGTAACCCGCGACGAAGTGTACGCCCTCCTGGATCAGGTTATTGTTGAGGAACGTTTATAGTCTAAACACAGCTTGAGGCTGCTTTTTCTTTAGCGAAAGATATTAAAATATTTATATTTAAATAATAAAAAAATAACAGGAGAACAAAAATGATTAAAACAATAATGCACGGCTGCAACGGCCACATGGGACAGACCATAACCCGCCTCATCGCCCAGGACCCCGCCATAGAGATCGTGGCAGGCATAGACAAAAATACCTCTGTCAAAAACACCTACCCCGTTTTTGAAAACATATCCGACTGCGACGTACAGGCCGATGTGATAATCGACTTCTGCGCAGCCCCAGCCGTGGATGCGCTCCTTGACTATGCGGTGGATAAAAAACTCCCCCTGGTACTGTGCACCACAGGCTTATCCGAAGAGCAGATAAACAGGGTAAAGGAATGCTCAAAGCAGATCCCCATTCTTAAGTCCGCAAATATGTCAATGGGCATCAACATGCTGATGAAGCTTTTGAAGGAGGCCTGTGTGAAGCTGGCGGATGCGGGCTTTGATATAGAGATCGTGGAAAAGCATCATAACCTTAAGGTGGACGCTCCCAGCGGAACAGCCATTGCTCTGGCAGACGCCATTAATGAAGAGTTTGAGGAGCCCTACACCTACGTATATGACAGATCTTCCGTAAGGCAGAGAAGGGATGCAAAGGAATTGGGCATATCTGCAGTCAGAGGCGGTACCATCGTGGGAGATCATGATGTGATCTTTGCCGGTGAGGATGAAGTGATCACCTTCTCCCACAGGGCTTATTCAAAGGCAGTCTTTGGAAACGGCGCCATTCAGGCGGCCAAGTTCCTGGCAGGAAAGGCCCCGGGAATGTATGATATGAAGGATGTAGTATTATAGGATCAGCCATGAAGTATGATGAAAAAGATCTGGCTTTATTAAAGCTTTTATCCAGGGAATTCCCCACCATAGCATCGGCCTCCACCGAGATAATCAATCTGCAGTCCATAATGAACCTGCCCAAGGGCACGGAGCATTTTCTGACGGACATTCACGGAGAGTATGAGCAGTTCAATCATGTGCTTAAAAACGGCTCCGGTTCCGTCAGACGCAAGATAGATGAGGAATTCGGCAACACACTTTCGAAGAAGGATAAAAAGAGTCTGGCGACCCTGATCTATTATCCCAACGAAAAACTGGATATAGTCAGACAGGAAGAAGAGAATATCGAAGACTGGTACAAGATCACCCTTCACCGTCTGGTGCAGATGACAAAGAGGGTGGCCTCAAAGTATACCAGGTCCAAGGTGAGGAAGGCACTTCCTTCAGACTTTGCTTACGTGATAGAAGAACTTATCACGGAAAAGGAAGAAGTCCAGGATAAGGAATTATACTATACTGCCATCATAGAGACAATCATCGAAACAGGCAGGGCGCCGGATTTTATCATTGCTCTGTCAAATCTGGTGCAGCGTCTGGTCATCGATCATCTTCACGTGCTGGGAGATATTTTTGACAGGGGTCCGGGCCCCCAGGTGATAATGGATACCCTGATGAAGTATCACTCTGTAGATATTCAGTGGGGCAATCATGACGTTATCTGGATGAGCGCCGCGGCAGGACACTGGGCCAGTATAGCCACCGTGCTGCGCATGTCCATTAGATATGCGAATCTGGATGCCGTCGAAGAGGGTTACGGGATCAACCTGGTGCCTTTGGTATCCTTTGCCATGAATGCTTATCAGGATGTGGATTGCAGCCATTTCAAGGTAAATATAAGCAAGGATCATCATCCGGCGGAATATGAGCTGAGTACCCGTATGCATAAGGCCATGTTCATCCTTCAGCAAAAACTTGAGGGTCAGCTCATACTAAAGCATCCCGAGTTTAAGATGGAAGGCCGGCTTTTGCTGGATAAGATAGATTTTGATAATAAGACCATAACTATGGAGGGAAAGACTTATCCGCTTAAGGATTGCGATTTCCCCACAGTGAATCCGGAGCGCCCTTACGAACTTACAGAGGGTGAGTTCCTCCTTATGAAGAGGCTTGACCATGCCTTCAGACATTCCGAAAAGCTTCAGCGCCATGTGAGATTTCTGCATGTAAAAGGCAGCCTTTATAAGGTTTATAATTCCAATCTTTTGTACCATGGCTGTGTTCCCATGAATGAAGATGGCAGTTTTCGCAGTATGATCATCGATTCGGAAGAATACTGTGGCAAAGATCTATATGATACGCTGGAAACCTATGTGCGAAGAGGTTATTTTTCCAAGGACGCCCATGAGCGTGTGAAAGGTCAGGACTATACCTGGTACCTTTGGACCGGTCCTGATTCGCCGGTTTTCGGAAAGGATAAGATGGCTACTTTTGAGCGCTATCTCATAGAGGATGAGGAAACTCATAAAGAAAAAAAGAATCCTTATTACGGTTTCAGGGATGATAAAAAAATAGTGGAAAAGATACTGGCTGAGTTCGGACTTACGGGAGATGAGTCACATATCATAAACGGCCATGTGCCCGTGGAGAGGAAGAGAGGACAGAGCCCCATCATGTGTGACGGGAAGCTTTTGATCATAGACGGCGGTTTTTCAAAGGCTTATCAGTCAAAGACCGGAATAGCCGGTTATACTCTCGTATCAAATTCAAGAGGGCTGCGTCTGGTAGCTCACGAGCCTTTTGAATCCACCTGGGAGGCCATTTTAAATGAGACTGATATAGCCGAGGATGATATGGTGGTGGAACAGCATCTCAATCGCCTGCGGGTGGCGGATACCGATACGGGAAGAGAGATACGCAGCCAGATAGACCAGCTTATGAAACTGCTCAAAGCATACGAGGAAGGCGTGCTGGTGGAAAAGTGATATTTTGGAGGACGAATGGAATTCAGACCTTGTATAGACATACATAACGGCAGGGTAAAACAGATAGTGGGAGGAAGTCTTAAGGATAAGGGTGATGAGGCCTTTGAAAATTTTGTCTCCGACAGGGACGCCGCTTACTATGCTCTCATGTATAGGGATATGGGTCTTAAGGGCGGTCATGTGATAATGTTAAACGCCGCCTCATCGGAGTATTATGAGGCCACTAAGACCCAGGCTTTATCGGCTCTTAAGGCTGCCCCCGGTTTTTTACAGGTGGGTGGCGGAATTAATGATGAAAACGCCGAACAGTTTCTGGATGCGGGAGCTTCCCATGTGATCGTGACTTCCTTTGTGTTCAGGGACGGTAAAATAGATTATGATAATCTGGAACTATTGAAAAAGGCAGTGGGCAGCAAAAGGATAGTGCTGGACTTAAGCTGCCGGAAAAAAGATGGAAGATATATGGTGGTCACCGACAGATGGCAGAGGTTCACCGATGTGGAAGTGGAAGTGACTTTGTTTGAAGAACTGGGAGCTTTCTGTGATGAATTCCTGATCCACGGAGTGGATTGCGAGGGTAAGTCATCAGGCTTTGAAGAAGATCTGATCCGCATCCTTGCTTCCTATAAAGGACATGAGGTGACCTATGCGGGAGGCATAGCAGATGAGGCTGCCATATTAAGGCTTAAGGAACTGGGGGATGACAGGATAAATGTGACTGTTGGAAGTGCGCTTGATATTTTCGGTGGTAAGCTTTTGATCGAAAGGGTGAAGGAAATATGTATTCAGTAATGGCAATCGATGACAGCTATACGGAACTGGCCATAATTAGGGCTGCTCTGGAGGATGAGTACAGAGTGATCATAATGAACAGCGGCAGGGAGGCTTTTGCCTACCTGGAGCATGCGAAGGTTCTGCCCACCATCATCCTTTTGGATCTGGATATGCCGGACATGAACGGTTTTGAAGTATGCGCAAGGCTCAGGATGGATGAGCGTACCAAGGATATTCCGGTTATTTTTGTCACTGTAAACCATGAGGTGGAGACCGAGCTGGAAGCCTTTACCCTGGGGGCTGTGGATTTTGTGAGGAAACCCTTTGTGTCGGAAATACTCCAGAAAAAGGTGGCTATGCATGTGGGCGTGCTCAATGATAAGAGGAAGCTGCTGGGCCGCAATGAATCATTGCAGGAGTTTAATGAACAGCTTCAGGATTACAATGAGCAGCTCCAGATGGATGTAAATGAGAATAAGGAAAAAGTCCAGAGGCTGGAGTATTTCGTCATAGGCATGGTGTCCGACCTGATAGCCAGAAAGGACGGCTTTACTGGCGTCCATGTGAAGAGGGTCAGCAAGTATCTGGAGATACTCCTTCGGTCCATGTCCGAGATGAAGATGATAAGGATCCCCAGCGGAGAGCTGGAGATGATTCTGATGGCTTCCCAGATGCATGATATGGGCAAGATCGGCGTGCCAGACGACATACTGACCAAGGTGGGAAAATATACACCGGAAGAGTTTGAGACCATGAAGATGCATACCATATATGGAGCTGATTCCATCAGGAAGTATGCTCATCTTCTTCCCAATTCACACTTTTTGTCCTACGCATACCAGATGGCCAGGTCCCATCATGAACAGTGGGGAGGAAACGGTTATCCCGACAGACTCTCAGGCACTGCGATACCGCAGCTGGCCAGGATACTGACGGTGGGTGATGTATATGATGCGCTGGTTTCGGTGCGTTCCTATAAACAGAAGCAGTCTCATGAGCAGGCATGCCAGATAATAAACCAGGGCTCCGGGGCACAGTTCGATCCCCAGGTGGTTCAGGCCTTTAACCGCAGCGAAGCTGAGTTTTACGCTGTATCGTTGCTGGAGATAGTGTAATATTTTTTATTGTCATTCTGAGCGAACTTCGTCCTAAGGAGTACCACGAAGTGGTGGATGCCTTAGGACATTAGCGAAGAATCTTAAAGGAGGAGAAAATGAGTGATTATAAAGAGCAGTTTATAGAGTTTATGGTGGAGTCCGAGGTACTTAAATTCGGTGAGTTCACCTTGAAGAGCGGACGTAAGTCTCCCTTTTTCATGAATGCCGGCGCCTATGTGACGGGTTCTCAGTTAAAGCGTCTGGGAGAGTTTTATGCCAGAGCCATTCATGATGCCTTCGGTGATGATTTTGACGTGGTATTCGGACCGGCGTACAAGGGTATTCCACTGAGCGTCATCACTGCCATAGCCTACAGTGAGCTTTTTGGTAAGCAGGTCAGATACTGCTCCAACAGAAAGGAAGTAAAGGATCACGGTGATACGGGCATCCTTCTGGGCAGTTCCTTAAAGGACGGTGACCGGGTGGTCATGGTGGAAGATGTCACCACCTCCGGTAAGTCCATCGAAGAGACATTCCCCATCATAAAGGCTCAGGCGGATGTGCAGGTGGTAGGACTCATGGTTTCCTTAAACCGTATGGAAAAGGGTAAGCAGGATGATAAGAGCGCCCTTGACGAGGTGTCTCAGACTTACGGTATAAAGACAGGAGCCATAGTCACCATGGAGGACGTGGTGGAGCGCCTTTACAATAAGGAGTGCTGCGGCAGGATATATATCGATGATGAGAGAAAACGCGCAATAGATGAATATTATGCGACGTATGGGGTGATACGTAATTGAGCAGGGGCGGCAATTATAAATTTACCAGCAAGAAGCAGTCCGAAAACGGGATACTTTCAACTGTGCTCGGGTTCATAAGCTTCATCTCCTTTTTTGCCGCCATGAGCTATTCCTTCAGAAATGCGGGTAATGTGGGGATGCGCTTTGGGGCAGTGGGACTGCTGGCTTTGATCTTTTCATTTATAGGACTGGTACTCGGCATCATCAGCCTGGGGGAACAGGAGGTCTTTACCCTGTTTCCCAGACTGGGTACGGTGGTGAGCGTACTGTCCTTTTTGTGTTGGATATGGGTCATTTTGGTGGGCACCGGCTATGTGATGCTGGGTTAAGCAAACAGATTATTTAAAGGAATTCGGAGAAGATGAGAGAGAGAATTGAACTGGCTAAGGGGCGTATACGTGAGATCGCTTTTGAAAACATCGTGAGTGAGCCTTTCGGCGAATATTTCAGGCGTACTGCCTCTTTTTTATGTTTCCTGTATGACGGGATCGCAAACTTTGATGACAAGGATGAGGCAGGGCTTAAAGCCTTTAATGAAATGCTTTTTGAAGAACTCGGAGAAGAAAAATACGCCGGGAGCTATCTGAATCCTTCCTATGCCTGCGAAAAGCTTACGGCGCCTTACGGAAGGGTGCTTTCACTTTTGTATACCTGCGTGCGGGGGGTTATTCCCTTTGCCCATGAGAATTTTTATGGAGATATGCGTCTCGAGGATGAGGCCATACTTCTGGAATTATATCTGGAAGTTTATTCCTGTTTTTGCTCCGATGAGGAGATACCCTCGTTTGATGCCTTACGTCAGATAATTTATTCCCACATGAGCGATTACGCCGATGTGACCGTCAGGGGCCGGATACGCGACAGTGTGGATCCCTCCCTTGATTTTGCCAAAAAGATAATTGAAGAAAGTGATTTTTCCGACCTGTCCTATCTTTATCGCTTCGGTGAGTGCATAGATGAGGATACGAGAAGGACTGCCGCTTATCTGGCTTCTTTGGATGAGGCCGTGATCCGTAAGATGGCCGATTCCTTTACCGGGGGTTTCTTCGAGGGCTTCAGGGAAGCAGGCAAGGATTATACCGTAAAGAAAACCGTGGGCATCAGATATCCCGTGGGCTTTGAGAGAGTGATAAAGGCGTCCATTGAAATATTCCGGGAAAAGGGGCTTGAAAGTGTGGTATTCAGATGCCCCGTACATCTTCTGAATAAAAGATCATCGGCAGGCTATTTTGGCGCAAGGCCCAACAGACAGTTCCTTTTCGATCATAAGGAGGATATGGCGCTGATCCTTGATAAGGCTCTTGCGGAAAGATATCTGGAGGTTTATGAAGCCTCCTGTAAGGAATTTGAGTCGCTTCTTTCGGCCATGTCAGGCCCTGCGGTAATGGAAGATTTCGGAGAACCTCCCTTTATACCCGACAAATCTCCCGACAGATTTGTCTATGATGAAAAGCAGAAGAAACTGAATGTGGAAATGGCTTCGAGGATCGGGCGTCTGGTGGAAGAGTATATGCCTGAGGAGGAGACCAGTTATACCATCATAGCTTTTCCCACTCCGCGCATCGGCGGTGATTTTGAAAAGATCTTTGATGATGTGATCGCCCTGAATACCCTGGATTCGGCCATGTATTCAAGGATACAGCAGAAGCTTATTGACGTGATGGATAAAGGCGTCACGGCTCATGTGGCAGGCTGTAACGGAAATGAGACCGACCTGACGGTGGCCCTCTGGCCCCTTACGGATCCTTCATCCCAGACCATTTTTGAAAACTGCGTGGCCAGCGTGAACATACCTGTGGGTGAGGTGTTCACATCTCCCGTCCTTGAGGGGACCAACGGAGTGCTTTTTGTGAAGCAGGTCTATCTGGACGGGCTGGAATACAGGAATCTCAGGTTTGTATTCAAGGATGGTTTCGTGACGGATTATTCCTGTGACAATTTTGATGACGCCCAAAAGGGTCGGGAATATATAAGGACGAATGTGCTTCATGATCATGAGACGCTGCCCATGGGAGAGTTTGCTGTAGGCACAAACACTACAGCATATGCGATGGCGGTAAAATATTCCATTTTTGACAGGCTCAATATCCTGATCGCGGAAAAGACCGGACCTCACTTTGCCCTGGGAGATACCTGTTACAGCCATGCAGAGGATCTCAAGATATATAATCCGGACGGGAAAGAGATCGTGGCCCGGGAGAATTCATGCAGCAAAAAGCGTAATGAGGATCCTGCAGCAGCATATTTCAACTGTCATACGGATATAACCATGCCTTATGAGGAACTGGGAGAACTGAGTGTGACAGACAGCGAAGGGAAGGTTTATTACATCATTCAAAACGGCCGGTTTGTGGTCCCCGGATGTGAAGTTTTGAACGAGCCGCTGGAAAAAATATGAGAAAAATGGGGTATTGCTAAATTATTTCATTTCTATTATAATTGTGAGTTGATGGTAATTAGGGGTTGTTCGTCCCCCGGGTGTGAAAGTGCATTCACATTTTTACGTCCTAGACGGGCAAGTTGTTATATTATTTTTAATTTCTTTAAGGAGGAAACGAAATTGAAGAAGAAAATTGTAAGTGCTTTTCTTTGCACGACTATGGTTGCTTCCATGCTGGCAGGATGCCAGGGTGCAGCACAGCAGGCAACCGACGCAGCATCTGACACAGCAAGCCAGGCTACAGAGGCAGTGGCAGATACAGCACAGCAGGCAGCAGATGCGGCAACACAGACAGCAGATGCGGCAACACAGACAGCAGATGCAGCAGCAGACACAGCACAGCAGGCAGCTGACGCAGCTTCTGAGGCTCTTGATCTTTCTGCCGACACAGGTAAAGTTCTTAACATTTACTGCTGGAATGAGGAGTTTAAGTCACGTCTTACCGATCACTATCCCGGATATGAGGAGGTAGATGCTACACATGGCAAGATCGGTGATGTTGATGTAGTATGGAATATCACTCCTTCAGATGACAATGCATATCAGAATAATCTGGATGAGCATCTCCTTGCACAGGCTGATGCAGCTGAGGATGAGAAGATCGACCTTTTCCTGGTTGAGGCTGACTACGCACTGAAGTATGTGGATACTGATTACACACTTCCCGTTGCTGATCTGGGTATCACAGATGCAGACACCGCTGATCAGTATCAGTACACCAAGGATATCGTTACCGATTCAAACGGCGTTCTTAAGGGCGTTTCATGGCAGGGCTGCCCCGGTATCATGTTCTATAACAGAGATATCGCTGCCGAGGTTCTTGGAAGCGAGGAGCCCGATGATGTTCAGGAGTTCGTTAAGGATTGGGCTACTTTCAATGAGACAGCTACCAAGATCAAGGAAGCTGGCTACAATGTAACATCCACCACTAATGATACCTATCGTGTATATTCAAACAATGTTTCATCTAAGTGGGTTGATGGTAATACCGTACACATTGATGAAAATATCAAGAAGTGGGTTGACGACTCAAAGGTTCTGGTTGACGCTAAGGAAACCACTACTGCTGAGCTTTGGTCAGATGACTGGAAGAAGGGCTTCTATGGTGATGTATTTGCATACTTCGGACCCGCTTGGCTTGTAAACTTCTGTATGGCTGACGGCGAGGAAGGATCTGTAGCTACCAACGGACGTTGGGGCGGCGTTGTAGGACCTCAGTCATTCTTCTGGGGCGGCACATGGATCTGCGGTGCTAACGGCACAGATAACCCCGCGCTGGTAGGCGATATCATGAGACAGCTTACATGTAATGCTGATATCATGAAGGACATCGTTGAGAAGGACGATGATTTTGCTAACAATAAGACCGCTATGGCACAGATGGCTGAGTCAGGTTACACCAGCCGTATCCTTGGCGGACAGAATCCTCTTCCCATGTACATGGAAGGCGCTGAGAAGATTGATCTTTCAAACCTTTCCGAGTATGATCAGGGTTGCAACGAGGAGTTTCAGAATGCTATGAAGAATTACTTCGATGGCAATGCAGCTACCTATGAGGATGCACTTGAGCTCTTCAAGAAGGCTATTACCGAGAAGTATCCTGAGCTTACAGTAGAGTAATCCTATAATAAGATCACAGCCCCGCCTCTTTTATGAGGGGCGGGGCAATTTTAGAGGGTAGTAAGTTAAAGTTTTAACGGGGATTTGTGTTTTGTGCAGAGGTAATCGGTCGCAGCAGCCGGTTATCTCTGAGGAAAACATAAAGGAGAAGGAGGAAAGTGTTTTGTCAAATCAATCATCTGAAGTAAGCCAGGCTCGAATGGAGGCAACTTACAATTCGGCCAATGGCCGTGGCAACAAAAATGTTGTGAAGTACAATAGGTGGGGTTATTTCTTTTTGATACCTTTTATCGTAGTTTATATCATCTTCCAGCTGATTCCGCTGGTGTCTACGGTTTACAACAGTTTTTATGAGAATTATATGTCCGGTCTCAAGCAGATAGGACCTAATTTTGTGGGGATTGAGAATTATAAGCAGCTTTTCGTATCCGGAGATATCTGGATATATTTTAAGAATACGATGATCATGTGGATTTTGGGCTTTTTGCCTCAGATCTTCTTTTCATTACTGTTGGGCTCATGGTTTTCGGATAACAGATTAAAGCTCAGGGCGGCAGGATTTTTTAAGACGGTGATCTACCTTCCCAACCTGATCATGGCTTCGGCATTTTCCATGCTGTTCTTTACATTGTTTGCAGATTCGGGTCCTGTAAATTCCATTCTAATGCAGATGGGTATCCTGAGTGAGCCATTCAGCTTTATGTCGAATGCGACCAGTGTACGTTCGCTGGTGGGCTTTATGAACTTTATCATGTGGTTCGGAAATACCACCATACTTCTGATGGCAGGTATGCTGGGTATAGATCCCGGACTTTTTGAGGCAGCTGAGATTGATGGATGTACTTCTACTCAGAAGTTTTTCCTCATCACCCTGCCGATATTAAAACCCATACTTTTGTTTGTGCTGGTTACATCGCTTATCGGTGGTCTGCAGATGTTCGATGTGCCTCAGATCCTGACAAATGGTACCGGTGATCCCATGAGATCATCCATGACCCTCATAATGTACCTCAATAAACACCTGTTCTCGAAGAATTACGGTATGGCAGGAGCTCTATCTGTGCTGTTATTTATCATTACCGGCATATTGAGCCTTATCATATTTAACTTCTCCGGAAATAAGGAAGCAATCAACAGGAAAGCGAGGTAATCATTATGGGAAACAGTAAAAATCAACAGCTTGATGAGGGTATGAGCCTCGGCGCCAGAAGAGTGCTTGCGAATGTGGTTCTGATAATTCTTTCATTTCTGTGCTTATGCTGGTTTTATGTACTTTTTGTAAATGCTACCAGATCAAACGGTGAGTTGACGGCGGGTTTTTCACCTATACCCAGCACGCATCTGTTTGAGAACTGGAATAATCTGATACACGGTACGCAGCCTGTGCTTTTCGGAATGCTCAATTCCATCATAGTTGCCGGTCTTTCAGCGTTCTTGTGTACATATTTTTCAACCATGACCGCGTATGCGATCCATGCGTATGATTTTAAACTGAAGAAGCCCATGTTCACCTTTATACTGATGGTCATGATGATTCCTACACAGGTGACGGCTCTGGGTTTTGTGCAGTTGATAAATAAGATGAAGATAGATGATACATTTATACCGTTGATCGTTCCTTCCATCGCTGCTCCGGTTACCTTCTTCTATATGAAGCAGTATATGGATTCCACATTGTCTCTTTCTTTAATTGAGGCAGCCAGGATCGACGGTGCAGGTGAGTTCCGTATCTTTAACACCATAGCATTTCCGCTGATGAAGCCGGCCATAGCCGTACAGGCTATATTCACCTTTGTGGCCAGCTGGAATAATTACTTCGTTCCCGCACTGGTGCTTCATTCGGATAAGAAAAAGACATTGCCCATACTTATCGCTCAGCTGCGTTCTGCAGACTTCCTCAAGTTTGATATGGGTCAGGTTTATTGCATGATAGCATTTTCCATTTTGCCTGTTATTGTGGTTTACCTCATCCTTTCAAAGTACATTGTGGGCGGAGTATCCCTCGGCGGCGTAAAGGAGTAATGCTGTAACCTGGAATCATCCCGAGCGGAGTGAGTGATGAAGAAAATCTGTTTTGATCTGTCATCCTGAACGAAGTGAAGGATCTTAATATCAAGAAAAGGAGAAAACACATGAAAGGTAATATCGTAGTAGGACAGTCAGGCGGCCCCACCGCCGTAATCAACTCTTCTGTTGCAGGCGTTTATGCTGCAGCAAAGAAGCTCGGTATCAACAAGGTGTACGGAATGGTACATGGTATCGAGGGCTTTTTGAAGGGCGACCTTTGTGATCTGGATGAGCAGATCGGCGACGAGACCGGTATCGAGCTCTTAAAGCGCACTCCCAGTGCTTTCCTTGGATCATGCAGATTTAAGATGCCCAAGATAGAGGGACATGAGGATACCTATGAGAAGGTATTCGAGATCATGGAAAAATATGATATTGAATGTCTGTTCTATTGCGGCGGAAACGATTCCATGGATACCGTTAAGATGCTTTCCGACTATGCGGCAGCTCATAACAAGCCCCAGCGTTTCATGGGCGTTCCCAAGACCATAGATAACGATCTTCCCATCACCGATCATTGTCCCGGATACGGTTCTGCAGCCAAGTATATAGCTACCTCCATCAAGGAGATCATGAGAGACAATGAGTCCTTCGGTTTTGACAGACAGACTGTAGTGGTAGTAGAGATCATGGGACGTAACGCAGGCTGGCTCACCGCAGCCGCAGCCCTTGCAAAGGGATCTGACTGCACGGGCGTGGACGCCATCTATCTGCCTGAGAGAACCTTTGATGTGGACAAGTTCATGGATAAGGTTAAAGAGACCGCAAAGAAGAAGGCTTCCGTAGTCATCGCCGTATCAGAGGGCGTAAAGATCGCCGACGGCAGATATGTATGTGAGCTGGCAAATGAGAATGTGGCAGTGGATGCTTTCGGTCACAAGCAGATGTCTGGTACAGCAGCTTACCTTTGCTCACTGGTAGCAAAGGAGACAGGTCTTAAGACCAGAGCTGTTGAGTTCTCCACCCTGCAGAGAGCCGCTACACATTTGGCCAGTCTTACCGATATTAACGAAGCATTCCAGGTAGGCTTTGATGCAGTGTTGGCAGCAGAGGACGGCAAGACAGGCATGATGATCACCCTTGACCGCAATGGAGACGATCCTTATCAGTGCGGTACTTCGGCTTATGATATCCATGCCATCGCAAACGTGGAAAGGACAGTGCCCGATGAGTGGATCAACGAAACCGGTGACGGCCTCAATGACGGCTATGAGAAATATGCAAGACCTCTTATCATGGGCGAGCTGACACCCATATTTGTAAACGGTCTTCCCAGACACCTGGTACGTAAGTGATCCGCTGGATGGATTGATCTTTTGTATTATTGAAAGATAAGTCAAGGGCATGCTAAAATAAGGCATGCCCTTGTTTTTACTTCATACGGGGAAATTCAAAAATAATTTATCATGAGAAAAGAAGAAAAGAAAATTGATATGACACAGGGGGCGCTCCTGCCACAGATACTGGTGTTTGCCTTCCCCCTTATTTTATCCGGGATGCTGCAGCTCTTGTTCAATGCTGCGGATATCATCGTGGTGGGGAAATTTGCGGGCTCGAACGCGCTGGGCGCCGTGGGTGCCAACTCTTCACTCATCAACTTCTTCGTAAATATATTTATAGGGCTGTCCATCGGAGCAAATGTGACCGCTGCCAAGTATCTGGGGGCGAAAAAGCCCGTGGAGGTATCGGACACTGTACACACCTCCGTGGTGCTGGCTTTTATCACCGGAGTGGCCATTATGGTCGCGGGTATCCTGTTGGCCCGTCCCATTCTGACCTTTATGGAGACTCCCGATGAGATACTGGATCTGGCGGTTTTATATCTTCGCATATATTTTTGTGGCATGCCGGTGATGGTGCTGTATAATTTCGGCGCTTCCCTTTTGCGCGCGGTGGGAGATACCAAAAGGCCATTGGTTTATCTGCTGATCGCAGGTGTGATCAATGTGATCTTAAATCTTATTTTTGTCATACAGTTCCACATGAGCGTGGCAGGTGTGGCTCTGGCCACCATCATAAGCCAGTGTGCATCTACGGTAATGGTTATCAGGTGCCTGGTGCTGGAGCGGGGATCCATGCGATTGTTCATGCTGAAGGAAAAACTTAAGGTATCACCTGAGCGGCTGAAGGAGATAATAGCCGTGGGACTGCCTGCGGGAGTACAGGGAGTACTCTTTTCCATATCCAATATCCTGATCCAGTCCTCGGTCAACAGCTTCGGTGCCATCGCCGTGGCAGGTAATACGGCGGCATCAAACATCGAGGGCTTTATCTATGTCGCCATGAATGCTTCCTATCAGGCCTGTGTCAGCTTTACAGGGCAGAATTTCGGAGCCAGGAAGTTTGATCGTATATTAAAGGTGCTGCTTTTATGCGTGCTTACGGGAGCTCTTACGGGCATCATAATGGGTATGCCTGCATACTTTATTCTGGGCACGAAGCTGCTGTCATTATATTCCTCGGACGCACAGGTGATCGCCTACGGTATGAAGAGACTTTCCATCATAGCGCCCACTTACGCCCTGTGTGTCATCATGGAGGTGCCCGTGGGGACCATGCGAGGCATGGGCAGGGGCGTGCTGCCTGTGATAGTGTCGCTGATCGGAGCCTGCGGATTCCGTATCCTTTGGATCATGACAGTGTTTAAGATGTATCCGACCTTGGAGACCTTATATATATCATATCCGGTGAGCTGGATATTGACGGCGCTGGCGCAGTTTATCCTGGCATTTTTTACATACCGCAGGCTGAAGGATATTTGAAGCTCCCATTGTGTATGGAAACGACCGCTTTGAGCGGTCGTTTTTGTTTGCGTGTGGTGTTAACTTTAATGATAATCTTTACCGTTTTGGTTGCGAACGGTGACGAGTAGCGTTAATTCTTTTTGGAATCGAAGACAGATTTTGTTACTTTTGGTTGATATGATGATTTTTAAGGGGGAGGATTTTGTTGTAACAGATGCGATAATAAATGTCATGAAAAGGAGAAAAGCTATGTTAAAAAGTGAAGTTCAGGACGTACTGGAAACATTTTTCGAGACCGATGACTGGAATTATCATAAATTGTACAACGAGGAAACCGATCGCATGCTTTATCATTACGGTGTGAAGACTGAAGGCGTGATCGACAGTATAGGTGCCCAGTTTGCGGTCATGGATGATGAAGTGGTGTCAATGGCCTTTTATCCTGTCAGAATAGAGGAGGAAAGGTATGGCGATATAATGGATTTTATTGGCAGAATTAATTCCAGTTGCCTCTCATTTGTCCATTTAGTGCTGGATTATGATCATAAAATGGTAATGGCATCATGGCATCATGATATAACCTGTGAACAGTCTTTTGATGAGGATCTGGCGGAGCGCATGGTATGGGAACCGGTTATGACATTGGCCGATTGCAGTGATGATCTGCTTCTCATCGCAAAATATGGTGTGTCGGGGAAAGAGCAGTTTGAGACGGCTGTAGACAGATGGGAGAGGACGACGGAGTGCGATGAAGGTGATGGCGAAGGAAACTTTGCACAAGAGCAGAAGCTAAAGCCAATGAAATTTTTTATCAGGCTGTAATGAGGGGGAGAATCGGATTAAGCAGAAATATAATACTTAACGAAAACAGTGCTGTCTGGTATAATAAAAGGCAGCACTGTTTTTTGATGATAGTGAAGATATTTCTCGAAATGAAGCAGAGTCAGTAAAATATAAATAGATGTTTACAGAGGAGGGATTATGAGTCAGATATATAAGTTTATCTCATCAAACATGATAGCGGTTATCATCATAGCAGGATTGCTGGTGACCGGTTTTCTGTTCTGGAATTACGTGGAGCTGCGGACCCAGAATAATTACATTAATTCGCTTATGGACTGGAAGAATACCAGGACCTTCGTGAACAAGAATACCGGTGAAGTGGAAGATATAAAAAATGAGGAAAAGGTGACTCCCGATACCATCAGGGAACTGGAGCTTAAGTTCAATAAGGTAAGGTCCATCCATGAGGTTTTGGCGCAGCTCATCCCTATTTTTCCTCTGCTTGGAATTTTAGGTACCGTTGCAGGTCTCATAGAACAGCTTAGTACCGGCGATATAGACATGGTGATCGGCTCGTTAAATCTGGCCATGAATTCCACCTTCTGGGGTCTGGTATTTGCTATTTTGTTAAAGGCGATGGATGCCATCTTCCCTGCCAGGACCATATCCGATATGGAGATAATCTTTGATAATTATGAGAAAAAACTTAACAATGCGCTGAAACTTGGGAATATCGCAGATTGAGCGTAGAGAATGATCTGTTTTTTGTCATCCTGGGCATAGAGAATGATCTGATTTTTGTCATCCTGGGCATAGAGAATGATCTGATTTTTGTCATCCTGAGCGTAGAGAATGATCTGATTTTTTGTCATCCTGAGCATAGCGAAGGATCTTTTATAAGGAACTTAAGATATGAGAAAAAAATCGGTTGGAAATATATTGATAGACCTCACGTCCCTTCTGGACGTGATCTTCATAGTGCTGCTGATCGTTATATGCAGGCTGCAGACCATGGATGAGACTGCCGCCGAAAAAGAAGCCCTGGCGCAGACCATGATGAATGAGGCTCAGAGCTCACAGAAACTCTACAAGGATCAGATGGAATCCATATCCGCCGTGTCCGAGTATGTGGTTCTCATTTCAATAAATGCGCATTATGACAGTGATGTGATCACGAGACACATAGAGGTGTTGGATTCTTCCGTGGATACACAGATGCATGAGATCGCACAGTTAAAGGGCACAAATGTGGAAGAAGGACTGAATGCGCTTCGTACCTATCTGCAGGATGCCGTAAAGAACAATCCGGAAAAGACCATGATAATATCCCTTAATGAAGGGGATGAAGATATTCTGTATCGTGATGAAAACAGTATCAATAAGATCATAGATGAAATGGTTGCTTCCGATCCGGAGCATGTGAAGAGAAGGAACTGAAATGCTGCCTTATGTTTTAATGATAATCGGAGGGATCTGTATAACGGTCTCAGTTATAGGCGCTTTGTTATATATTCTGGAGCCTTTGTATCGGAGCTTTCAGATCGTAATAAAGCGCAAGGACGATTATTCACATTTTAATACGCCTGCCGGTCTTGAAATGCTTCAGAGAGAGCGGCGCAGATACTGGGCTTATATGCTTGTATTTTTTGCGGTAGGCATGATCCTTTTTTATTCGGGATACAGGCTGGCCTATGGTGATCGTGGTTTGAACACTGCTCCCGGAGAATATGTATCCGAGGCTACGGGAGAAAAATACGATATCCTTTTTGTGGTGCATGGCAAGGATGTGCATTATAAGGGACAGGCACTTAATCTGCCTGAGGATGTGGATGAGATCCTGGAGAAGGAAATGAGCAGCGGAAAGATCGTAAAGGTATACATTCAGGATGATTTTGCCGCTTCATCTACTTATCATGAATTGTTGAAACTGATAAATGATAAGGGCTGTACGTATGAGTATGATTAATGACAGATGAATGAGTCACTTAATTATTGTCATTCTGAGGAACGAAGTGACGAAGAATTTTTGACAGGTAATAAATATGATAAATAGCAAGTTCATTGCCGCAATTTTATTAGTGGGAAGTCTGACTTCAATCTTTGATAAGCCTGTGGATCTGTTGGAACACGATCTGATAGATCTCGAAAAGGCGGTTGAATTTGCTCAGCTTGGAGATGAGTATGAGGAAGGTGAAGAAGGCGTAGCCGAAGTTGATGAGACTGATACTGAAAGCGACAACGCTAAAAACGACAACGCTGTAAATGCGGCTGCTGCCAGTGAAAGTATCCCCGCACGTGTGACTTTCCGCATAAGGGGAAAAGAACTGTTTTATACGAGCGGCCGTACCCTTAATAAAAAAACATCGACGTCAGACGTTGAAAGTTTGATCTGTGAAGTGACCTCAGAAAAACTGACGGTGGTGCTGGTGGATGACTACGCCGATTCAAAAGTTTATAGAGAGACAGATGCCCTTATAGAAAATCTAAAGAGTGAGTTGGGGTTTGACTATGAGGAAAGGTAAGGCTTTTGTAAAAAGAATATTGTGTATTTTTCTTTTGGCGGTAACATTTATCGTTAATTGCGGTCTGGCCTTTAACACACCCGTCGTGGATATGGATCCGGATGAAAATCCATCCTATGAGTACATAGACTTGAGTGAGCTGTCTGTTGCTGCCGGGTCTGACAGAGCCGCAGATAAATACAGGAATAAGTATTACTGGTCATACGGAATTGTCAGGGCGTTAAATCTTGGTGGGAAGACTGTTTCCATATCATCTCCGGAGGATGAAAGTGCAAAGGTTGATTTTAAAAATGATGGCAGGAATTCAGGCGGTCTTTCGGTAAATGATGAGGTCCGTCTTTTTTTCAGGATAAACAAGAATATGCTGGGAAAGGTGAGCCTTGACATAGACAGGATAGAGAGGAGCGGGATAAAGACTGTCACGGGGACTGTCTATTCCACGGCTAATGGCAGGACCCTTCGCATCAGCGAAGAAAATAAGCGTGTGATAAGTGACGGCAAGGTGAGCTTTAATATTCCCGATGGCTGGAAAAATGTGGAAGTCGATATCAGGGAAAATGAACTGGGAAGCATCGAAGGTTATCAGTATAAGCTTAATAAACTGGGAAAGGGTGAGGCCTACTCGGAATGCCTGTTCGTGACTTATTTTGATAAGACAAAGATGGTGGATGTCAATGACAGAAATGACAATAAGGGTATCGAAAAGGCCATCGTAAAGGATATTCTTAAAAAAGATGTGAGTGGAAAGTTCCCACTTCGGGAAATCACTTCAGCTTACGGCCCTAAATATAAATATTACCGCAGTAATTTTAAGCGCTCCACAGGAGAGACATATCTTACCGAGTTCGTTTTCCAGGAGCATGGTGACGGGATAGTAGTAGTCCTGTATCTGTATAGGGATAAAAAGCATCTGGATGATATCATGAATGTATTGAGGACAATACGCTGACAAACGATTGTGAGTGCGTTATTTCAGTGAAGTCATCAAAATGATGGTAAAATTGTGATATTTGCAATCAAAATGATGGTCGAAGAAACTATTTAGTTAATGAGTAACGCTAATAATATATTCGGCAGGATGAAAAGGCTGAATATAAGTCCTATGGCCTGAAGGATTATAAAGAGCCGTGTATTATGTCTTATGGCGCGCAACGGTTTTATCCTGTATCTTAAGTAAAAAGGGTCAAAGGCTATCATTACGGGAAGGAAAAACCAGCAGAGGGTAAAAATAAAAAACTGTGCGTCCAGGCCGCGATGTCTGATGATATCGAGCCCTAGGTAAATGAGGAGCGCGTAACAGATGGTGGCGATGGCTGCTTTCCAAAATGTGTGCGTGCGGTATCCGGGAATTGAACGTAAAATCGGTATGCGATCCCATAACCCTATGCGCGCCGCATGGGACACTTCTTTGTAAAGTTTCTTTGCATCGGCGTACCTAGCCGAGTATTCATCAGTGCAATGTTCTATGATATTTCTTATTTCCCATGAATCGGAATAAATATGCATATCGGGTGTATGCCCGGTGAGCATGAAGTTTAAGATGCAGCCCAGGGAGTAAATGTCCCATCTGGGTGTGATCCATCTGTCATGGGGTGTATATCCGGCGGTGCCGACATCTTCGATACTCGTTTTGATAAATGTATTTTTATACGGATCTTCGGCACTGTCGGATACCCCGAAATCGATCAGTTTAAGACAGGCCAGTCTGTCATCTGTTTCTTCGGATACCATGATGTTATCCGGTTTCAGATCTCTGTGTATTATATTCTCTTTGTGAACGCATATCAGGGCGTCACAGATCTGCAGGGCAAATCTGAGCGCTGTATTTGTATCAAGGGGACCATGCTTTTTAACATAATGGGAGAGTGTGGGGGCAACACCGTTCTCATCGCTGTGTCCCACACATTCGGTAATGGCAATATACAAGGGCTCCTGTGATGAACCATCGATTTTGTGGACGCTTTGGGTTTTGGCGATATGACGGTTTTTGATCCCTGCCAGGGCCAAATAGATCCCGGCCCTTTTTTCATCCATTTCCTTGATGATCACGGGTTTAGGATCTGTGGCGGTGGTAGCAGTATATGTTCTGTATTTCTTTTCAGGATATTCTTTGGTCAGATCTTCTGATACCACATATTCTGTATTTTCGGAAATCCTGTATGTTTTATTCATCATCCGTATTTAAGGCAAATTCCGTGTGTCCGTTTTCACAGATAACCTCGCGTATTTCCAGGGCTGTTTTTTTGTGCGACAGTCCCCATATCATGATCCTGTCCGGGGTACTTCCTCTGGAGTCAAGTTCATGATAGCCTGCCAGTCGTAAAAGGTGGTTTGTCTCATCCATATCGGCGTGAATTCCCAGGGCCAGATCCAGCAGTTTATTCCTGCCGGGCTGTTTGTTCTGTGACATATCGCGAAGATCTGAAATATATGTCTTGCTGATGTTGGAAAACTGGATGATGTCCTTTATTTTGATATGCTTGGAATCTATCAGTTCGGACAGATATTTGGCGAAAGTGTATTTGTCAAAAAGTCCGGTCAGGGCTTTTTCTGAATAGGTGTCTGAACTTTCAAGAACACGCTTGTTGTTTTTTGTGATCTGTCCCATATTATCCTCCGTAAGACTACTGTAAGACTATTTCGTTTTTTGGCTGTTCGGAATGGTCTTTAGGTCTTTAGAATTTCCTCCGGAGACAGTGCAGAATATCATTTCCAAAGCTCGAAAAGACATGGAATAAAAGCGGAAGATGTGGTAAATTGAAAAGGAAGTTTAATGAATTTCAGGATGGTATGGAGGAACCTTTTGAGAGCGTGAAATTTAAGAACTGACACTCAAGCGGAAAATGATCAATACATACAAAAGGAGAGACAAGATGAAAGAGAGAATATTCGGTAAAACAGGACGCAGCGTATCTGAAATAGGCCTGGGGACATGGCAGCTGGGGACTAAGTGGGGTGAACCCTTTAATCATGATGAGGCTATGCGTATACTGCAGGCTGCAGATGAGAGCGGGATCACATTTATAGATACGGCTGATGTATATAATGGCGGTGAGAGCGAAAAGGCTATAGGTGAGTATATCAAATCCCATCCGAATAAGTTCTATATCACGACCAAATGCGGCAGGCAGCTGAATCCTCATACAGATGAGATGTATACTCCTTCGGCGGTGCGCGGTTTTGTGGAAGACAGCCTTAAAAGGCTGGGGCTTGAGAAACTGGATCTGATCCTTCTTCACTGTCCTCCTACCTCTGTGTTTGCCAGAGACGATATCTTCGGAGAACTGGAGGCTTTAAAGAAAGCCGGCAAGATCGCCGATTACGGTGTCAGCATAGAAAAGGTGAAGGAAGGGCTCATGGCCATGGAATATGATATAGCCGCCATGGAAGTCATATTTAACATGTTTAGGTTAAAGCCTCTCGACGAGCTGTTTCCGAAGGCGGCCGCAAACAATGTGGGCATCATAGCCAGAGTACCTCTTGCCAGCGGTATACTGACCGGAAAGTTTAAAAAGGATACCATGTTCGGTGATAAGGATCACAGAACATATAACAGGGACGGCGCAGCTTTTGATAAGGGCGAGACCTTCTCCGGTGTGCCTTATGATCTGGGAATAGAACTGGCGGAAGAATTAAAGGAAAAACTGGGAACTGCGGATCTGGCCGGTACAGCTATCAGGTGGGTTCTGATGCATCCTGAGGTGAGCGTGGTCATCCCAGGCGCCAGCAGGGCGTCACAGGTCATCGAAAATGTCCGGGCATCAGAGCTTCCTGCTCTTACGGACGATCAGATGGCATTTGTACGTGCTCTGTATGATGAAAACCTCAAGCCGATTATACATCCTCAGTGGTGATAGGAGTTTTCGTTGATCATGTGTGAACCGTCCGTGCAATAACCGATATTGTTCGGAAGGAAATCGAAAAAAGTTTTATATTGTTTGGATGGTTGAAATTATCTGATCATTTAAAAAAGGTAAGGATACTTACGTCTCTGCTCTCGTAATACGGTTATAACCCTTTCTCTTATATCGGCCTCGTAGATGTCTGCAGCTTGTACCGCTTTTTCGATATCGGAGTTGTTAAAGCTGAATTTCAGATTATATCCGTACAGCTTTTCGCTGGCATCGAGCTGTTCGTCAAAGCTGTCGGATACGGTTTTCGCTTTGACGGTCGGTATCATTTCATAGATACCCATATTCATGGGATAATCCATCGAAGTGTCGGAAAGCAGAGCGCCTCCGTTATCAAAGATCGGACAGTAGTCAAAACTTCCGTCCGATTTTTTGATCACGGCGATATTGTGCATATGGCGGTCCTCGTTTAAAAACAAAGCATCGATGGTCAATAGTCTGTTCAGATACGTTCCGAAATCAGCGAGCTCAGTACATTCTTTTACACGGCTTACCAGATATTCAATCCGGTTTTCAATTCCGTGTATATGGAATATTTCTTCATGAAGACTCCGTCCATAGATGGTTTTATAAAGCCGCTCCAAAGTGATGAGCTGCGAACCGGGTTTTAGGAAGTCCCGGCTTTCAGCGCCATTGTATATCGCATTGCCTGCCTTTATCCGGATGGGAGTATACAGCACATACTCATCATCTTTTAAGTCGGAATGCGACAGCAGTTGCGAGACTATCACTTCTGCGAGACCTTCATATCCCAGATAATCAGCCTTGTACCAGATGTCATCTCTTTTCCATTTGAGCTGATTCCCTTTGGAGGAATGTCGCTTATGTTCAACCTTTTCATTGTCAAAAAGCTCGATCATCTCTCTACCCTTATCCAAAAATCATCCTCTGCCATTCTGCCCTCCGTCTTTTCGATTATCATGAGGGGATCATAAAAGGGCAGATTCAGGTCGCGGAGGATCAGCTTCATCTTGTCACGCTGTCTGGGAAAACATCTGGATTCCAGAAATTCCTCGTACTCTTTATAAGTGGGCTTTTCCACGCTGCCGAAAGCTCTCATGAGCAGGTTGTCGGTGTAGTTATATATTTTTACCTGCTGCTTTATGATATCTGCATCTATCACTGTACAGACGTGCTGATTAAACATATACCATAGTCTTAAAGGAGCGGTCTTGTCCGGGAGTTTTCGATCCAGAACCAAATCCGGATCACGGTTTAGCAGATCGGTGAGCAGGGCAATGGGACCGGTGATCATGTCGCTTTTTTCCCAACGCTCAACTGTGGGCTTCGAGCAGCCCAGATAAGCGGCAAATTCCTTTTGCGTCATGCCCAGTTGACTACGCAGGGCCTTTATTTCATCCTTTGTCACATATTCCGTTTTTACGTAATTCGTTGCCATATCTCTTGATCAACCCATGAAAGTCATCAAATTGATGATTATATTCGCGAATTTATCATCAAAATGATGACTATATGAGCTATTTTACAGTAAAATCCATTTTTTTACAAGTGGTAAAATAACTTTCCCTTTTCCACAATATATGGTATAATTATCAGCGGTTTTCGTAAAAAAGAGGATTCTCCTGATGGAGAATCTTTGAAGTCGCTCAAAGCCGCGACGGGCTCTCCCGATTAAAAATCGGGAGCAGTAAAAGTGCAAAAAGGAGATTTGCCATGACACTTGAGACGATGATGCAGAGAGAGGTTATGCTGGGAAATCTGGAACAGCAGCTCATAGAGCTTATCTCGAAGAATTATAACAAGAGTATAGAAGAGTGTACCGACAGGGAGGTATATGTCTGCGTGATGCAGCTTATCAAGACGCAGATAAAGAATATGCCCCCTATTTCGGGTGATAAAAAAGTATATTATATTTCGGCGGAGTTCCTGATCGGAAAGCTTCTGTCGAATAATCTGATCAATCTCCGCCTTTATGAGAAGGTGGAGGAGATCCTTAAAAAGCATGGAAAGGAACTGTCTGCCATAGAGGAGACCGAGAGGGAGCCTTCACTTGGTAACGGCGGTCTGGGACGTCTGGCAGCCTGCTTCCTTGATTCCATAGCTACTCTGGGATTGCCTGGAGCCGGTATCGGACTTAATTATCATTACGGTCTTTTTAAGCAGGTGTTTAAGGATAAGCAGCAGACCGCGATAAAGGATGAATGGATAGATGATTCACCCTGGCTGCAAAAGACTGATGTGTCCTATGAGGTTTCCCTTGCGGGCAAGAAGTATAAGTCGATCATGTATGATATCGACGTGGTAGGTTATAACAATGGAATCAATAAGCTTCACCTCTTTGATCTGGAGACTATAGATGATTCCGTGATCACGGATGGCATCACTTTTGATCAGGAAGATATAGCTAAGAACTTGACACTGTTCCTTTATCCCGATGATTCCACGGAGCAGGGACGTCTTCTTCGTATTTATCAGCAGTATTTCATGGTGTCCAATGCGGCGCACCTGATCATAGACGAGCTGCAGTCACAGAAGCTTGATCTGCATCATATGTATAATCATGCGGTGATCCAGATCAATGATACCCATCCTACCATGGTCATCCCTGAACTCATCCGAATCCTGATACATGAGCACAGCTTTAAGGTGGATGAGGCCATCAGGGTAGTGTCAAAGACATGCGCCTATACGAATCACACCATACTGGCTGAGGCGTTGGAGAAATGGCCTCTGGATTATCTGGAGAAGGTGGTGCCTCAGCTGGTTCCCATCATCAAGGAACTGGACCGAAAGGTGGCCAGAAAGTTTACGAACCAGAAGGTCTGGGTCATCGATGACGAGGACAGGGTTCATATGGCTCATATCGACATACATTACGGTTTCTCAGTAAACGGTGTGGCGGCCATACATACGGATATACTCAAAAATAAGGCGCTCCATGATTTTTATGAGATATATCCCGAGAAGTTTAATAACAAGACTAACGGCATCACTTTCCGCCGCTGGCTTATGTCTTGTAACCGTGAGCTGACAGCGCTCATCAGCGAAGCAATAGGAGAGAATTTCAAAAAGCATGCGGATGAACTGGAAAAACTGCTTAAATTCATAAATGACGAGGAATTCCTGAATAAACTGGAGGCTGTCAAGAAGGGACATAAAAAGGCTCTGGCTGCCTATATTAAGGAGAAAGAGGGAGTGGAGATCGATCCTGATTCCATTTTTGATATCCAGATCAAGCGTATGCATGAATATAAGAGACAGCAGCTCAATGCGCTCTACATCATTCACAGATATCTGGAGATAAAGGCCGGAAAGAAGCCCGAGTCCAAGGTGACCTTCATATTCGGCGCAAAGGCTGCCCCCGCATATACCCTGGCTCAGGATGTGATCCATCTGATCCTGGTACTCTCCGAGATGATCAATAATGATCCGGAGGTTTCACCTTATATGAAGGTGGTCATGGTAGAGAATTATAATGTGAGCTATGCGGAAAAACTGATACCCGCCTGCGATATTTCAGAACAGATATCACTAGCTTCCCAGGAGGCTTCCGGAACCGGTAACATGAAGTTCATGTTGAACGGTGCCGTGACTCTTGGAACCGAGGACGGCGCAAATGTGGAGATCCATGAGTTGGTAGGTGACGACAATATTTACATCTTTGGTGTGGATGCAGATACGGTCATGGATCATTATGCAAACTCTGATTATGTTTCAAAAGAGTATTATGAAAAATCAGAAGTGATCAAAGAGGCTGTTGATTTTATCATAAGCGATGAAGTTATGGAGAGAGGTCACAAGGAAAGACTGGAGAGGCTTTACAACAGACTGGTTAATGATGACTGGTTCATGACCCTCATAGATGTGGAGGATTATATCAAGGTCAAGGATAAGGCTTTGGCTGATTATAATGACCGTGATAAGTGGAAGAAGATGTCTCTTTATAATATCGCAAAGGCTGGCTTCTTCTCCTCTGACAGGACCATAACCGATTACAATAATGACATCTGGAAGATCGCCATGGAATCGGATAAGGACAGGGATTGACGGGATCATTATTTATGATGATCAATGATATAAAACGTCTATGATGAATTCTGTCAGAAAGTGAGTGCAATGAGAGTCGGAATGGGATATGACGTGCACAGGCTCGTCGAAGATCGGAAACTTATAATGGGAGGCGTGGAAATCCCTTATGAAAAGGGTTTGCTGGGTCATTCGGATGCGGATGTGCTGCTCCATGCCATTATGGATGCCCTTTTGGGAGCGGCTGCCCTTGGTGATATAGGCAAGCATTTTCCGGATACCGATGATGAATATAAGGGCGCGTCTTCAATGAAACTTCTGGAAAGAGTGGGAGAGCTTTTAACGGAAGAAGGATATTATATCATCAACATAGACGCCACCATCATAGCCCAGGCTCCGAAGATGAGACCCCACATCGCAAAGATGGAGGAAAACATAGCGGCTGCCCTTGGGATCGATACGGATCAGATAAATGTAAAGGCCACGACTGAAGAGGGCCTTGGCTTTACCGGAAGCGGTGAAGGTATTTCATCCCAGGCCATATGCAGCATAGACAAGCCCGGAGGCTTTATGCGGGAAGTGACTGTCGGCGGAAACTGCGCAGGGTGCTCGGGATGTCCCATGGGTAAGGATTAAGAAAGATCCTTAGTCGCAGGCTCCTTAGAATGACAGAGGTTTTGAAGTATCCTGAAAGAGTTGAATGATCAAAAAATGAAATGATATAGGAACATAATAATGAAAATCTTTAACACATTATCAAGAAGAAAAGAAGAGTTTAAACCCATTGAGCCCGGCAAGGTCAGCATGTATGTGTGCGGCCCTACGGTGTACAATCTGATACACATCGGAAACGCCCGTCCCATGATAGTATTTGATACCTTCCGCAGGTATATGGAGTACAAGGGATATGACGTGAATTATGTATCAAATTTCACTGACGTGGATGATAAGATCATTAAGAAGGCTGTGGAAGAAGGTGTGGATTCCTCCGTCATATCCGAGCGCTACATAGAGGAGTGCAAAAAGGATATGAAGGGCATGAATGTGAGAAGCGCCACTACCCATCCCAAGGCCACTGAAGAGATACAGGGGATGATCGATATGATACAGACTCTGATCGATAAGGGTTACGCCTATGCAGCTCCTGATGGCACCGTATATTACAGGGTTCATAAATTTGCAGGGTATGGTAAGCTCTCTCATAAGAATCTGGAGGATCTGGAGGCAGGACACCGCTTTATAAATGTCACCGGTGAGGACGGAAAAGAGGATGAGTTTGATTTTGTGCTTTGGAAGCCTAAAAAGGAAGGCGAGCCCTCCTGGCCTTCACCCTGGTGTGACGGCAGACCCGGCTGGCATATTGAATGCTCTGTCATGAGTAAGAAATATCTGGGAGATGAGATAGATCTGCATGCGGGAGGAGAGGATCTGATATTCCCCCATCATGAGAATGAGATCGCCCAGTCCGAGGCGGCCAACGGAAAGCCCTTTGCACATTACTGGATGCATAATGCATTCCTTAATATCGATAATAAAAAGATGTCAAAATCAGCAGGCAACTTTTTCACTGTAAGGGATATCAGTGAGAAATATGATCTGCAGGTTTTGAGATATTTCATGCTGCAGGCGCATTACAGGAGTCCCCTTAATTTTTCGGATCAGCTGATGGAAAGCGCCAAGAATTCTCTGGACAGGATGAAGACCTGTGCCAGGACTTTAAAGGAATTGAATGACAGTGGTAAGCTTTCAGATGACGGTATCACTCCGAAGGAGGCAGAGAAGCTTGAGCAGGCGAAGGAGTTTACCAAAGCCTTTGAGGCGGCCATGGATGATGACCTTAATACGGCTGATGCCATATCCGCAGTTTTTGAACTGGTGAGATTTATAAATTCCAACATCGGTGAAAGCGGCAGTTTGGAGTATGTATCCGGTCTTACGGATCAGCTTTATACATTGACGGATGTTTTGGGCCTGACCATATTTGCAGAGGATGAAGTGGATGATGATCTGACTGCAAAGGTGGAGGAACTGATCGCAGAGAGGACGGCAGCAAAGAAGGAAAAGAACTTTGCCAGAGCCGATGAGATCAGGGCACAGCTGACAGACATGGGTATCATCATAGAGGATACCAGAGAGGGCGTAAAGTGGAGGAAGGCCTGAACACAAAGGATCTTTATGAAGAAGTAAAACGCATCTTAGGTGAACCTAAAGGAGACGTGAGGCAGTATTCTCCGCTGACCCATGCTTTTATAGGGGATGCGGTCTATACACTGATAGTGGCTACCATGGTGGTGAATAAGGGGAATACGGCTAATTCAAAGCTTCATTCCATGACGGAAAAATATGTGTCCGCAAGAGCTCAGGCAGCTGCTGCGGACCATTTTATGAAAAAAGGTGTTTTAACCGAAGAAGAACTGGTTGTATACAAAAGAGGAGAAAACGCCAAGCCCCGTTCCATGGCAAAAAATGCCACGCCTTATGAATATCACAAGGCTACGGGCTTTGAAGCGCTGATGGGATATCTGTATCAGACAGGGCGGATCGACAGATGCGTGGAACTGGCTAAACTTGCTGTTGGCCTTGATCAATGATTCTTTGGGCTACGCCCGAAGAATGACAAATGCAGGAGAATATGATAGGAAAAATAGCGGCATGACAGAATAAATAAAGGCATGATGGGATAAGGTCCATATGTTAATGATGGGATAGCAGGATAAGGATAGATAAAGACCGGGATCATAAAATGAGAGATAATGAATCAGTAATCGAAGGCAGAAACGCAGTCATAGAGGCTTTCAGAAGCGGACGTGAAATAGATCGTCTGTTCATAAAGGACGGCCTTTCGGACGGACAGATACAGACCATTAAGCGTGAGGCGAAGAAAAAGGAGCTTCGCATAGACTTTGTGTCAAAGGAGCGTCTGGATCAGATCTCACAGACGGGAAACCATCAGGGTGTCATCGCATATATAGCTGCCTATGAGTATTCCGAGCTTGAGGAAATCTTTGCAATAGCCGAAACGAAGGGTGAGGATCCCTTTATATTCATTCTGGATAATATAGAAGATCCCCACAATCTGGGGGCCATCATACGTACCGCAAACATGTCCGGAGCCCATGGCGTGATCATACCCAAAAACCGGGCGGTGGGACTTACTTCTACGGTGGCCAAGGTCTCCGCAGGGGCGCTTAATTATACCCCCGTAGTGAGGGTTACCAATATCTCCAGAACCATTGAAGAGCTTAAGGAACGCGGTGTGTGGGTGGCCTGTGCGGATATGGACGGTACCATCATGTATGATCTGAATCTCACGGGTTCCATAGCCCTGGTGATAGGTGCGGAAGGCTCGGGAGTCAGCAGACTGGTTAAGGAAAAGTGTGATTATATAGCATCCATTCCGGTAAAGGGTGATATAGATTCCCTGAATGCATCCGTGGCAGCAGGCGTGATGGCCTATGAGATAGTGAGACAGCGCCGCGCACAGGCAGGAGCACGTTGATCCTGCGTGTATGTAAAATAAAAATGGCAGGCAGAAGAAGGATTGAAAGTGAAAAACAATTCCGAAAAAAATTCTGAGAATAATCCTGAAAACAATCTTGATAAAAATTCTGACAATGATATTTCGGACAGAACATCCGTCGGGCCCGGTCTCGTCACACCCATAACCCGTACGCATATAATAAAGTTTATCTGCCGGAGCCTTATTTTTATTTATCTTTTATGTGATTACCTTCCGGACGGCCACATGGATACGCCCTCTTTTATGGCGATACCTGTGGTAATCGTCTTTGTGGCCGAAGTCATATCGAGATTTTTTCCCACAGTAAAACTTAACAGCATAGGTGCCCTGAAACATTTGGAGAAATCTTATCAGGAAAAGGAAAAAGGTGCCGCACCCCATGTGGAAGGGGTGAAGGGTGCCCTGATCATAGCGATCATATGGATCTTTTATAATGGCCTGCTCATAGGTCTTACAAGAGCGCATATTTTGGATCAGGGGATCATGATCCTGCTCTCAGGCTTTTATGCGGTATGTGATATGATCTGCGTGCTTTTCTGGTGCCCTTTACAGCTGTATTTTATGAAAAACAGATGCTGTGTGACCTGCAGGATATATAACTGGGATTACATCATGATGGTCACTCCTCTTATCGCCATAAACAGCATATATTCGGTTATCATGGTCGTTGCCGCTCTTGCCCTGTTTTTACACTGGGAGATAAATTATAAAAGGCATCCGGAGAGGTATGCTAAGAATACCAACGGATGCCTTGACTGTAAGAATTGTAATGAGAAGATATGCGCATTTAAAGTGCGCAAGCTTCATTGATCTTTATCGGATCGTATCCTTTGATCATGTCAATCTGAGTCTCTGAAACGCTCTAAAAACGTCTTGACTTATTCAGTCACCATTAAGGTATCGATTATGTACATGAGCTGCTGATCGATTATGGTTTTGTCGATATCCATGGTCCTGGCAGCTATCTTCATACCCTCTGTCAGAAAAAGAACATTCCTGGCGGCGGTTCTGGGGTCCACGTCATAAAGCTCGCCGTTCTCAATACCCCGGAGTATGAGACTGGCCAGAATTTCGACGGAGGTGTCAAAATTCCTTCGCAGAGGATTGGTTTCGGCATCCATGAAATGCTTGAAGAAGAATTCATAGGTGGCCACTGTCAACGTGTCTGTCATGTCCAGTATCTCTTTTTTCTCTTCCTTAAGAAAATGGCCTATGATCTTGGCTGCCGAGGCATCTTCGGGGATGTGGGACATGAATTCGTTCTCGTCTCCCAGGCCTGCAGTTTCCATTTCCAGCACATCAAGGAACAGATCGTGAGTGTTGCCGTAGTACAGATAGAGTCCGCCGCGGCTGATGCCACAGGCGTCAACTACGTCTTTCATTGTGACCTGCTGGTACCCCATTTTACAGAAAAGATCTCTTGATCGCTCCAGTATTAACTGTTTTTTTGCTGTTGATTTATCGCTCATTTCTTCCCCCTCTCCAAGTCTGAATGATATGAATGACGTTTTTGTATATTATATAATGACACTTGCGTCATAAAAAGTCAAGAGCGACTTTTCTTTGATTTTTCTTTTGTGATTCTTCATGTTTTCTTGTATGCCCTGCAGGTTTTTGGTATACTGTGTGGTGATGTATTGGGATACTGTCAGGCTGATTTTTAAAAGATCATTCGCCTGAAGCCTCAGGGTGACAGTCGATGTAGTTATTTTTAGTAACAGGAAGAATCCTGACAGACAGGATGTATCATAAACAGTTAGGATGTATCATATAATAAGGAGGGTATCAGCATGGAATTGATCGAAGGCATTAAGACGAGAAGAAGTATCAGGGATTATGAGGACAGGCCCATAGACAGGAGCGTGATCGAGGATATCGTATCCGCGGCTGCCTTTGCCCCCTCATGGAAGAATACTCAGGTCACCAGATATATGGTGATAGACGATCCGGAAAAGATAGCCGAGATAGCAAAGGACTATACCACCTGCTTTGCATATAACGGCAATACCATAGGAAAGGCTAAGGCACTGGTGGCGGTCACTGCCATAAAGGGCCGCTCCGGTGTGGAGAAGGACGGTTCCTTTACCACCAAAAGGGAGGCGTCATGGCTTATGTTTGACGCAGGCTGCGCGGTACAGACCTTCTGCCTGGCTGCTCACGAGAAGGGACTGGGAACAGTGATCATGGGAATCTTTGACGATTCTCTTTCAGATTATCTTAAGATCCCGGAGGACCGGGAGCTGGTATGTCTCGTATGTATGGGTTATCCCGCAGTTTCACCCGATGCACCTAAGAGAAAGGGTGTGGATGAGCTGCTTTCTTTTGCGGAATAAAGATCATTTTCAGGATTGGAGGAAAAAATGCGACATTTGATGAGTCCGTTGGACTTTACCACAGATGAGCTGTCCGTGCTGATGGACCTGGCGGATGATATCATAGCTCATCCCGAAAAATATGCCCACCGGTGTGACGGGAGGATACTGGCTACCTTGTTTTACGAGCCCAGCACCAGGACCAGGCTTTCATTTGAATCGGCTATGCTGAGACTGGGCGGAAAGGTTTTGGGTTTTGCGACTGCGGATTCCTCTTCGGCAGCGAAGGGTGAGAGCGTGGCGGATACCATCAGGATAGTTTCAGGCTATGCGGATATCTGTGCCATGAGACATCCCAAGGAGGGCGCTGCCCTTGTAGCTATGCAGAAATCCCTGATCCCCGTGATAAATGCAGGTGACGGAGGACATCAGCATCCTACCCAGACTCTGACGGACATGCTGACCATCAGATCCCTGAAGGGCAGGCTGGATAATCTTACGATAGGACTTTGCGGCGATCTGAAATTCGGCCGCACGGTCCATTCCCTAATAAAATCCCTGGCCAGATATGAGAATGTAAAGTTTGTGCTCATATCTCCGGATGAGCTTAAGATCCCCTCATATATAAGAGATGATGTGCTGAGGGCACAGAATATTGAATTTACCGAGGTGGCTCATATAGAGGATGTAATTGACAGCCTGGATCTTTTATACATGACCAGAGTCCAGAGAGAGAGATTCTTCAATGAAGAGGATTATGTGAGACTGAAGGATTTCTATGTCCTGGATAAAAAGAAGATGGAACTGGCACCCAGGGATATGCTGGTGCTGCATCCTTTGCCCAGAGTAAATGAGATCGCTCCGGAGGTGGATGAGGATGAGAGGGCAGTTTATTTTAAACAGGGTCGCTATGGTGTGTACATCAGGATGGCGTTGATCCTGTCGCTTTTGTTCCCCGAGGAATACATGAAAAATTAAAAGGTGGTATGATATGCTGAATGTAGGAAAGATTGAAGAGGGCTTTGTGCTCGATCATATCAAGGCCGGTGAGGCCATGGTACTCTATCATGATCTGGGACTTGATAAACTGGATTGCTGCGTGGCGCTCATCACCAATGCCCGCAGTAATAAGATGGGCAAAAAAGATATTGTAAAGGTTGAGTGCCCCGTGGATATGCTGGATTTTGATATCCTCGGTTTCATCGATCACAATATCACCGTGAATGTGATAAAAGACGGCGAGATAGTGGGTAAGCCGAAGCTGGAACTGCCCAAGAGGATTACGGGAGTCATCGAGTGTAAGAACCCCAGATGTATATCCTCTATCGAACAGGGTATAATCCACGAGTTCATTTTAACGGATGAGGAAAAGGAGATCTACCGCTGCAAGTATTGTGAAGAGCGGTATTCCAAGAAGCGCCGATGAGCATGAATTACAGGGAGACCGAAGAATATTCGGAAGAATTATCAAAAAGGGGCAGTGTGTTGGGACTTCGCAATATGGAAGTTCTGATGCATGCCCTTTCGGATGTACAGGATACTTTAAAGATCATACATATAGCAGGGACCAACGGCAAAGGGTCGGTGGCTTCTTTTTTGTCATCGGTTCTTTCCTGCGGCGGATACAAGGTGGGGGTATATTCGTCCCCGGCGGTTTTCTCGCCACTTGAGATAATCAGGATCGGAAAGAAAAATATATCCAAGGCGGATTATGCAGAGTGTATGAGCTATGTCAGGGAGGCTTCCGAAAAAGAGAGTATTCCCGTCACTTTGTTTGAGGCCCAGACAGCGGCCGCCTTTTTGTATTTTGCCCAAAAGTCCTGTGACATGGTGATACTGGAGTGCGGGCTCGGAGGAGCGGAGGATGCCACCAATATAATAAAGGCTCCCCTTATCAGCGTCATCACTACGGTCAGTCTTGACCATACTCAGATCCTGGGAAAGACTCTTGAGGAGATAGCGTCAAAAAAGGCGGGTATAATAAAGCAGGGCTGTGTATGCGTGAGTTCATATCAGGATGATGAGGTGCTTAAGGTCCTTTCAAAAAAATGCAGTGACCTGTCCGTGCCTCTGGTGGTGGCTGATGCCGACAGGGATGTTCAGGTAATATTGTCGGACCGGGAGGGCAGTGTTTTTAAAGCCGATACCCCGGAGGGTATTTTTGAAAATATACAGATAAAGCTTCCCGGATCCCATCAGATACAAAATGCTTTTACTGCATTTCTCGTAATACGGGAACTTAAAAAACTGGGATATGACCTGACGGATGATACGATCCGTAAAGGCTTTAAGACGGCGGTGAATCCGGGACGGCTTGAGAAGATACATGATGCACCCACGGTGATCATAGACGGTGCCCATAATCCCGATGGAGCTCTTGCACTGCGGGAATATGTGAACACATATTTTAAGAATAAAAGAAAGATATATCTGACGGGCGTATTTGCGGACAAGGATTATGATACGGTGATGAGATATGTGCTGGGAACGGGATCATCCGAAGCGTCGGATCCCGGTAAGCAGGATATGGTCATCACTTTGCACACGCCCTTTAATGACCGGGCCCTTAATTCAAATGAGCTGGCGCAGACGGTCCTTAAATATAACAGCTGCGTCACTGCGGCGGCCTGCGTTGAGGAGGCGGTGGAACTGGCCTTTTTGTCTGCTTCAAAAAAAGATGTAATCATCTGTTTTGGTTCACTTTCATTTTTGGGAAGACTGAAAAATGCAGTGAAAAAGATCACCGGAAACTGAAGCCGGGGGGGATAAAAGGTCCCGAACCATAACAGTGAAAAAACAGTGGTGATAAAAGATACCGAAGGATAATGGTAAAATGGCAGTGGAATACAGCGGGAAAAAAACGGAAGATCATAAATATATGAAGATCGGCAGTCGCGATTTTCTACGCAGGGGTCGCACATATATAATGGGGATACTGAACCTGACTCCCGATTCTTTTTATGACGGAGGATGGCATGCGGATAAGGATGCTTCCTTAAAATGTGTTCGGGAGATGATAGATGAGGGCGCCGACGTCATAGATGTGGGCGGCGAATCCACCAGGCCGGGACATACTCCAGTGTCCTTGGATGAGGAATTAAGACGAGTGATACCTGTCATCGAGGCAGTGAGGGCAAGATATGACATCCCTGTTTCGGTGGATACCTATAAGGCAGAAGTTGCCCGTCTGGCCCTGGACGCGGGAGCGGATCTGGTCAATGACATATCGGGGCTCACGGCGGATGAGACAATGGCAAAGCTTATCGCCGATAGGAAGGTGCCCTGCTGTATAATGCATAATGATCTGAAATACGATGCCGCTGCGGATGACAGGCCCATACGCCGGCGGATGGAATACGATATCAGGCACAGTCTGTCCCTTGCAAAGGCTGCGGGGATAGATGACGGACAGATCATCCTGGATCCGGGGATAGGCTTTGCAAAAAGCTTTGAGGATAATCTTAAGGTCCTTAAGGATCCCGATTATATGCTGCCCCGGGATTATCCCTTACTGGTGGCGGTTTCCAGAAAATCCGTCATCGGAAACGCACTGGATCTGCCCAAGGAGGAGAGACTGGAGGGCACCATGGCTTTAAGCGTCATGGCGGCCATGAGGGGAGCCATGTTTGTAAGGGTTCATGATGTAAAGGAAAATTATCGCGCTGTCAGGATGACGGAGGCTGTATATGGATGTGATCAGGATTGAGGATCTGGAGGTTTTTGCCTATCATGGTGTGATGGAATCCGAGAGGATAACGGGGCAGAAATTTCTGGTGACCATAGAGATGTTCCTCTCCCTGTATGAGGCGGGGGGTTCGGACAATCTGGATAAGACGCTGAACTATGCGAAGGTATGTGAAGAGGTAAAGGAATTCATGCTTTCACATAAGTATTATCTCATAGAGACCGTGGCACAAAAGCTAAGTGAAAAGCTGCTCATCGAATATAAGGACAGACTTCAAAGAGTGAGGCTCACGGTCAAAAAGCCTCAGGCTCCGGTTCCCGCATCGTTTAAAAGCTGTGAGGTGACTGTGGACAGGGCGTGGCATCGGGTCTTCATCGGAGCCGGTTCAAACATGGGCGACAGGCAGCAGAATTTAAGGGACGGCATTGCAGCCTTTGAAAAAAACGAGGCTGTGATCATGGGTGATATTTCCGATATCATCGAGACTAAGCCCTACGGATATACCCAGCAGGATGATTTTTATAATCTGGTCTTTGAGATAAAGACTATCCTTCCCGTAAGGGAGCTTCTTAAGCTTTGTAAGGATACGGAGAAGGCTCAAAAGAGGGAAGAGACGATACGCTGGGGGCCCAGGACCCTTGACCTGGACATATTATTCTATGATGATGAGGTGATCGAACAAAAGGATCTGGTGGTGCCACACTGTGATATGAAAAACAGGGATTTTGTATTAAGACCATTGATGCAGATAGCTCCTCATTTTATTCATCCCATATACCGGATGAGTGTCAGTGAGATGTATGCCGCATTGTGTGCCGGGAGTAAATAAAAATATCCCGATCAGAGATTGGGAGCAGAAAGGGAGATCGAAATGAACAGTAATGTAAAACTCGCACTTGTCTTTCTGGGAATGGCCCTGATCCTCATAGGCGCCTTTTTTATAGTGAGACAGAAAAACATGATCCCGGAAAATCCGGAAGATACCGTGGGAAATACCGCGTCCAATCTTTATAACGGCGGACTGTTCTGTCAGGGCCAGGACGGTACCGTGTACTTTTCCAATGCCTATGATGATGGGGCCCTGTATTCCATGACCGTGGAGGAAATGGATGTGACCCAGGTAAATAAATATAATTCAAAGTGGATCAACAGCGCGGGTAAATTTATCTACTATTATCAGAGCGCCACAGGCAAGGCGGCCATCGCAGGCTTTTCGGGTCAGGTGATGGGGATTTACCGGCAGAAAAAAGGAGATTCGAAAGCCTTCTGTCTGGACAGAACCATATCGGGGGCGCTTTCTTTGTCGGGGTCCGATCTTTTGTATCAGCATTATACAAATGTGGGCGGAGAAGGCATGTCCATATTCCGAACCAAGATAGACAAAAGCGAGAGCCTGATGATCCTGGATCAGATAGTGGATCCCTCCTGCGTGGTGAAGGGAAAGGTATACTATGCGGGGATTTACGGTGATCATAACCTGTATCGCATGGAGCCCAAGACAGGAAACACAAATGTGGTATTTGAGGGCGGTGTGTGGAATCCCGTGGTCATGGATGATGCCAATACTTTTTATTTCATGAACGTGCAGGATGATTATCGTATATACAAGGGCTTCATTTCCACCGGCGAGAGCGAGAGGATCACGGATGAACGTGTGGACTGCTTTAACGTGACCCCCACCGGCATTTTCTATCAGGCCAATACCACTTACTATACGGGTCTCATGAAATGCGATCTGGACGGGGGCAATCCAATAGAGGTGATGGAGGGCAATTTTACCGCTCTTAATTCCACCGGCTCTTATCTGTATTTTATGAAGTTCGGTGAAGAAGGTTTCATGTATAAGACACCCATAATGGGCGCACCCATGGTTTCAGAGTTTTCGGCGGCCAGGGAGGCGGCGCTTAAGAATAAAAAGTAAAAGGAGCAGGTTATGAATCTGGCTGAGTGCAGAGAAGAAATAGACAGGATAGACAGACAGATAGTGGAGCTTTATCAGAAGCGCATGGATGTGTGCGTGGATGTGGCTCTGGACAAGATAAAGACGGGAAAAAAGATACTGGACGCGGACAGGGAAAAGCAGAAGCTGGATGCCATATCCGCTATGGTGGAGGATGATTTCAAAAGGCACGGCGCCGTGGAACTCTTCACCCAGATCATGGCCAGCAGCCGTAAATTCCAGTACCGTATCATGGAAGAGCACGGAGTCACGGGGCGCCTTCCTTTCATCGGACTGGATGACCTGGATATAGAGAATGCCACCGTGGTGTATCAGGGCACGGAGGGCGCGTATTCCGAGCAGGCCATGCACAGATATTTCGGGGAAAATGTGAAGAGTTTTCATGTGGGAACCTTCAGGGATGCCATGCTTACCATTGCCGAGGGAAATGCGGATTTCGGAGTGCTGCCCATAGAGAATTCATCAGCGGGCATCGTATCGGAAAATTACGATCTGCTTCTTAACTTTGAAAATTATATCGTGGCTGAGCAGATCATTGATATAGATCATTGCCTTCTGGGGCTGGAGTGCGCCAAAGAGTCAGATATAAAAGAGGTGTATTCCCATGAGCAGGCACTGATGCAGTGCTCTGAGTATCTTGACTCCTTAAGGGGAGCGGCCAGGATCAGTTTCCCCAACACCGCCCTGGCGGCAAAAAAAGTGGTGGAGGATAAGGATAAGAGCAAGGCAGCCATCGCCAGCCGCAAGGCCGCCGAGACTTACGGCCTTAAGATACTTAAGGAATCCATTAATTATTCCAGCCGTAATTCCACCAGGTTTATAATAGTCACCAATCAGAAGGTCTATTTAAAGAATGCGAAAAAGATCAGTATATGTATAGAACTGCCCCATGTCAGCGGCGCTCTGTACCAGGCTCTGTCAAACTTTATCTATAACGATCTGAACATGAACCGTATCGAGAGCCGGCCTATTCCGGACCGCCCCTGGGAGTACAGGTTCTTTATTGACTTTGACGGCAACCTGTCCGACGGCGCAGTCAAAAACGCCCTTACGGGTATCAGGGAGCAGGCCAGAAATATGAAGATCTTCGGAAATTATTAACATGATAAGCATAAGGAGGGATTATGAATTATTTATTTCTTGCTGATGGATTTGAAACAGTTGAGGCTCTGACTCCCGTGGACATGATGAGACGCGCGGCCATTCCGGTGACCACGGTGTCCATAAGCTCCGCAACTTCCGTGGTTTCATCCCACAGGGTAAAGGTGGAAGCGGATATCATCTTTGACAAGGCGGATTTTTCCGATGCAAAGATGCTGATCCTGCCCGGTGGAATGCCCGGTTCGAATAATCTGAGGGCACATGACGGTCTTTGTGAGCTTTTAAAGGGGCATGCCGCAAAGGGCGGCGATGTGGCAGCTATCTGCGCCGCTCCCTTCATCCTGGGCGAGCTGGGGATACTGGAGGGCAAAAAGGCCACCTGTTATCCCGGCTTTGAGGAAAGGCTTTCGGGGGCACAGACCTTGGAGGCACCTGTTGTATGCGATGGTAATTGCATCACCTCCAGGGGCATGGGGACTGCCATAGAATTCGGGGGAGCCATAGTGGAAAAACTTTCGGATAAGGAAACTGCGGATCGGATCAAAAAGAGCATAATCTACTCGGTGTAAAATATGGGAAAAGAGATAGAGAGAAAATTTCTGTTAAGATCGCTTCCCGATGACCTGTCCGCATACCGCTGCAGATATATCGAGCAGGCGTATCTGTCCCAAAAGCCGGTGATCAGGATAAGAAAAAGCGATGATGAGTATTACATGACCTACAAGGGCGGCGGGCTCATGGAGAGGATCGAGTATAATCTGCCCCTGGATTGCGAAAGCTTTGAGCACCTTCTTGAAAAAGCCGACGGACATGTGATAAAAAAGAAAAGATATGAGATACCCCTTGAGGCGGATGAGAGCGTTTTTCCCGATATTTCAAAGGAAGAACTCGAAAGCCTGAATTCCGATAACCCTCTCAAAATAGAGCTGGACATTTTTACCTACCCTGAGGGCCTCGTCCTTGCGGAGGTGGAATTCCCCGACAGACGCCTGGCCGAAGCTTTTGTGATGCCGGATATGTTTAAGGAGGATGTGACCGAAGATCCACGGTATCATAACTCGAACATGATATGATGGAATCCTTACTGGAATTCTCAAACGAGTTGTGATATAATACTTGGGCGTTTGTTTTCAAACGACTAGTACCATTACGTTTTGTATAGGAGGATAAGATGAGTTTACAGATCGAAAAATTGGAGCACAGTATGGCAAAGCTTACCTTTGAGACTGATGCCGAGGAACTGGAAAAGGCTTTGCAGAATGCATATAACAAACAGAAAAAGAATATATCCATTCCCGGATTCAGAAAGGGTAAGGTACCCCGTCAGATGATAGAGCGCATGTACGGCGCAGGCGTGTTCTATGAGGATGCTGCCAACGAGCTCATGCCCGTAATTTATGAGAGGGAGCTTGATGCGGCCCAGGATCTGGAGGTTGCCAGCCGTCCCGAGATCACCGATGTGAATATCGAAAAGGGAAAGCCCTTCTCATTTGTGGCTATGGTAGCTTTAAAGCCCGAGATTGAGCTGGGCAAGTATAAGGGTGTCAAGGTGGAAAAGACCGACGTGTCCGTTTCCGACGAGGAGATAAATGAAAGACTTGACCGCGAGGTGGAAAAGAACGCCCGCATCATAGATGTAAAGGACAGGGCAGTTCAGGACGGCGATATGATCACTCTCAACTTTGAGGGCTTCGTTGATGATGTTCCCTTCGAAGGCGGAAAGGGTGAGCACTATCCTCTTACCATCGGTTCCGGACAGTTCATACCCGGCTTCGAGGATCAGCTCATCGGAGTAAACATTGATGAGGAGACTACCGTTAACGTGACCTTCCCCGAGGAGTATCAGGAGAAGTCCCTTGCAGGCAAGGACGCCAAGTTCGTCTGCACCGTGACCGAGATCAGGGAAAAGGAAAAGCCCGAGCTCAATGATGAGTTTGCACAGGATGCAGGCGGATTCGATACCCTTGATGAGTACAAGGAAGACATTAAGAAAAAGATCACCGAGGAAAAGGAAGCCGAGGCTAAGCGTGATAAGGAAGACCGCGTGATCAAGGCCATAGTAGAGGACTCCAAGATGGATATCCCCGATGCCATAATCGATACCGAGGCTGAGAAGCTCATCGATAATTACGCCATGAATCTTTCTTATCAGGGTCTTTCCATCGATCAGTATTATCAGATGACAGGGCTTACCAGAGAGAAGCTCATGGAGCAGATGCGTCCCCAGGCTGAGGATTCTGTTAAGTCCAGATATGTACTGGAGGCAGTGGTAGACGCCGAGAATATAGAAGTGAGTGAAGAGGATTACGATAAGGAACTGGACAAGATGGCAGAGTCTTATCAGATGGAAAAGGAAAAGGTTTCCGAGTTCTTCTCTGAAAAGGATATCAAGAACATCAAGCGCGACATAGCCATCAGAAAGGCTGTTGATCTTGTCAGGGATAATGCTGTCGAGGCGTAAGCAGTTAGTCATGTGGAGGTAAAAATGTTAATACCCTATGTCATAGAACAGACCAGCCGCGGTGAGCGGTCATATGATATTTTTTCCAGACTCCTTAAGGAGCGTATCATCTTCCTGGGAGAAGAGGTAAATGAGACCACCGCGGGACTCGTGGTGGCACAGCTCATGTTTCTGGAAGCAGAGGATCCCGACAGGGATATCCATCTGTATATCAACAGCCCCGGCGGAGTCATCACTGCGGGAATGGCGATTTATGATACCATGAATTTCATAAAGTGTGATGTAGCTACCTACTGTGTGGGCATGGCGGCCAGCATGGGCGCCTTCCTTCTGGCAGGCGGTACCAAGGGTAAGAGATACGCCCTGCCCAATGCGGAGATCATGATCCATCAGCCCTCGGGCGGATCACAGGGTCAGGCTACAGAGATAGAGATCGCAGCCAGACATATACTCCATCTCAAGAAGAGACTGAATACCATTCTGGCTGAGAATACGGGACAAAGTTATGAGACCATAGCTGCTGACACGGAGAGAGATAACTGGCTCACCGCAGAGGCGGCTTTGGAATACGGTCTCATCGACAGGATCATAACCAACAGGGAATAAGATAATGGCTAAGAAAAACGGAAGCGATTCAAATTTAAAATGTTCTTTCTGCGGCAAGAATTCCAGTCAGGTAAGACGCCTTATCTCCAGCCCTTCCGGGGCTTATATCTGTGATGAGTGCGTGGAACTGTGCGCAGAGATCATCTATGATGAGTACAATGAGCCCGGACAGATCGCAAAGGGTGAAAAGCTGGAGATCAATCTTTTAAAGCCCAAGGAGATAAAGGCTTTTCTGGATGATTACGTGATAGGTCAGGAAGAGGTAAAAAAGACTCTTTCCGTGGCAGTATACAATCATTATAAGAGGATCATGGCTCCCACGGATTCGGATGTGGAGCTTCAGAAGAGTAACATCCTGATGCTGGGTCCCACGGGCTGTGGTAAGACGCTGATCGCCCAGACTCTGGCCAAAATAATCAATGTGCCCTTTGCCATAGCCGACGCCACCACTCTGACGGAGGCCGGATATGTGGGCGAGGATGTGGAGAATATCCTTTTAAAGCTCATCCAGGCGGCGGACTATGATATCGAAAGAGCACAGGTGGGCATAGTTTATATCGATGAGATCGATAAGATAACCAGAAAGTCTGAGAATGTGTCTATCACCAGGGACGTGTCCGGTGAGGGCGTACAGCAGGCCCTTTTAAAGATAATAGAGGGCACCATGGCCAACGTACCTCCACAGGGCGGACGTAAGCATCCCAACCAGGAGACCATTCCCATCGACACCACGAACATCCTCTTTATCTGCGGAGGCGCTTTTGTGGATCTGGACAAGATAATAGAGACCAGGCTTGACCGGAAGTCCATAGGCTTTAACGCCGAGGTGTCTTCCAAGCACGAGAGGGACGAGGGCGTGCTCTTTGCCCAGGTGATGCCGGACGATCTGAACAAGTTCGGCCTGATACCGGAGCTTATCGGACGTCTGCCCGTTACTGTGGCAGTTAAAAAGCTGGAAAAGACGGATCTTATCAGGATACTTACGGAACCGAAGAACTCTCTTACAAAGCAGTACAGGCAGCTGCTTAAGTATGACGATGTGGATCTTATCTTTACGCCCGAGGCCATTGAGGCTATAGCCGATGAGGCTATAGAGCGAAAGACCGGAGCCAGAGGCTTGAGAGCTATCGTGGAGTCGATAATGACGGATGCCATGTATCTGGCGCCGTCGGAGGAGGACCTCGAGCAGTGCATAGTCACCGGGGATGCGGCCCGGGGGACGGAGGGCCCCAAGTTGGTCTATTCGGACGGCAGGGAGGTCATTTTAAAAGCTGCGGCCATCGACATAGAAGCCATAAAGCAACAGAAAAAGAAGCATAAGAAATCATCATAAAAGAAAGGCTGTTCTTTGTCCAAATCATTGTGTCAAAGACAGCCTTTTAACAAAGGCAAAAACAGGTGTAAAAATGAGTGTTCAGATGACAATACCGGCCATTTCCCTTAGGGAGATGACCATACTTCCAAATACAGTGATACATTTTGACCTGAGTCGTAAAAAATCCATTACGGCGGTGGAAAACGCCATGATGGGCAACCAGCGTGTTTTTCTGGTGACTCAGAAGGATTCCCAGATCAACGATCCCGGAATAGAAAGTCTGTATGAATATGGGACCGTGGCTGTGGTAAAACAGGTTCTTAAGATGCCGGCAGGTATAGTGAGAGTTCTGGTGGAGGGTCTGGAACGCGGACGGCTCATGGAGTTTGACGACACGGTGGACGACTATCTCCTGGCCAAGGTGGAAACTTTCAACGATTACGATAACGGCACGGAACTTACTCCCGGCGAGGCCATGGAACAAAAGATCAGTGCCGAAGCAATGTCCAGGGAGGTTAAGGATCTGTTTTCGGATTACACTTCCTATTTCCCCAAGGTGGGAAAGGCTTTTACCAGACAGTTTGAAAATATCAGACAGCTCCCCAGACTCCTGGATGAGATCACGGCCAATCTTCCCGTGGATTATGAAAAAAAGCAGCAGGTTCTGTCTTTAGTGGATATAACCGAGAGATATAAGAAGGTCTGTGAGATCCTGAATCAGGAGATCGAGGTGGCCAGGATACGCCAGGAAATGGCCAATGGCGTAAAGGAAAAGATGGCCCAGAACCATAAGGAATACGTGCTGCGCGAGCAGATGAATTATATCCGTAAGGAGCTTGGAGACGAGCAGGATGTGGACACGGAGACGGAGCGCTTCACAAAGGAACTGGAGGAACTGTGTGCCAGCGATGACATAAAGAACCGTATCAAAAAGGAGATCGGCCGTTATAAGAATCTCTCCGGTTCATCCTCAGAGAGCGCCGTCACCAGAGCCTATATAGAGACTCTTCTGGAGATGCCTTGGGATAAGGTGCAGGAGGAAAACAATGATCTCAAAAACGCCGAGAGGATACTGGAGGAGGATCATTACGGCCTGTCCAAGGTGAAGGAAAGGATGCTGGAATTTCTGGCGGTGAGAAACCTGACGGATAAGGGTGAGAGCCCCATCATCTGTCTGGTGGGTCCTCCCGGAACGGGCAAGACTTCCATAGCCAGATCCATAGCCAGAGCCCTGGATAAAAAATATGTGCGCATCTGTCTGGGGGGCGTCAGGGATGAGGCTGAGATAAGAGGACACAGGCGTACCTATGTGGGTGCCATGCCCGGACGTATCGCTACGGGACTTAAAAATGCGGGGGTAAAAAATCCCCTCATGCTGCTGGATGAGATAGACAAGGTGTCCAGCGATTATAAGGGAGATACCTCATCCGCCCTTCTGGAGGTTTTGGACGGCGAGCAGAATAAGAATTTCAGGGATCATTACATTGAACTTCCCATAGATCTGTCGGAGGTTTTGTTCGTGGCTACGGCCAACAATGCGGCGGACATTCCAAGGCCTTTGCTTGACCGTATGGAGGTGGTGGAGGTTTCCGGTTACACCGAAAATGAAAAGCTCCACATAGCCAAGGAACACCTTATAAAAAAACAGCTGGAGAAGAACGGCCTCACAAAGGATCAGCTCACCATATCGGATAAGGCTGTAAGCGCAGTCATCTCAGGCTATGTGAGAGAGGCGGGAGTCAGAGGCTTGGAGCGCTGTATAGGAGAACTGTGCAGGAAGAGCGCCAGACGGATATATGAGGGCAAGGACAAAAAGATAAATATCACCGAAAAGAATCTCAAGGACTTTTTGGGAAAGGTAAAATATACCCGTGAAAAGGCCGGTAAAAAACATGAGATCGGAATAGTAAGGGGTCTGGCCTGGACCAGTGTGGGAGGAGACACACTGGAAGTGGAGGTCAATATAATGCCCGGAACCGGTCAGCTCAAGCTCACCGGAAAACTGGGTGATGTGATGAAGGAATCCGCCCAGGCTGGGCTTTCCTATATCAGATCCATCTCCGACAGATACGGAGTGAAGAGCAGCTTTTATAAGGAAAACGATTTCCATATCCACATCCCTGAGGGCGCCACTCCCAAGGACGGCCCTTCGGCAGGTATCACCATGGCGACGGCGCTCTTATCCGCCATCACCGATACCCCTGTGAGATGTGATACCGCCATGACGGGAGAGATCACCTTAAGGGGCAGGGTGCTGCCCATAGGCGGCCTCAAGGAAAAGCTTCTGGCGGCCAAGAACGCGGGGATAAAGCAGGTACTGGTACCCAAGGAAAACAAGAGGGACGTGGAAGAGTTTGACACCGAGATAACCGACGGACTTTCCATAGTCTATGTGAGCGTGATGGACGAGGTCATCGCCCACGCCTTTTCGGGTGAAGTAAAGACAAAGGGTAAAAAGAAGATAAAGGGTCAGTGATGGGACAGCTGGTAATAAGAAATGCAAAACTGGATACGGTGTGCGGCGTTACGTCAAAACTGCCGCAGGGAGAACTTCCCGAGATAGCTTTTGCGGGAAAGAGTAATGTGGGGAAGTCATCCCTTATCAATGCCCTTATGAACCGAAAGGAACTGGCGCGCACTTCATCCCAGCCCGGAAAGACCAGAACCGTCAATTTTTATGCCGTGGACGCCTTCGTAAAGGAAGAGGAAGATGAGAGGACAGAGCTTCCCCTGACCTTTGTGGACCTGCCGGGTTACGGCTACGCAAAGGTGTCAAAGAGTGAGTCAGAAAAGTGGGGCGGCATGATCGAAAATTATCTGAATTCCTCCAAGGCCCTGCGGGGAGTCTTTCTGCTTTTGGATCTGAGGCATGAACCCTCGGCCAACGATCGGATGATGTATGACTGGATAAATGCAGCGGGCTTTGAGCCCATTATCATAGGCACCAAGAGTGATAAGCTTAAGCGCTCCCAGATGTCAAAGCAGATATCTGTCATAAGAAAAGGACTGGGGGCGGGGAGCACTCTTAAGGTTCTTCCTTTTTCGGCCCTTTCAAAGGATGGCAGGGATGACATTTATCGGGAGATTATACGGATAGCATCGACATGAAGAAAAGACGGGTTTTGATGATCATACTCTGCGCTCTGGCCCTCATGGCGTTGTATGTTTTTATGAGGCGTGGTGAGAACGCTTTAAAAAATACCGTGCCCTGGCCTGTGGCCATAACCTGGGATGAGCCATACGTGGGATATGTGGATCTTAAATGCTTTGCGGACGGGTATTCACAGTATCCCGTAAAGATCTTTTTAAGGGATGATGAAGCCGCGTTTTGTCTGCCGGCCTTTGCGTCGGGAAAAAGGATCATCGCGGATTTTGACGGGAAGTATTTTGAGGTTTCCATCGACGGCAACAGGATCGGTCCGGGAGATGAGATCCTGTCCGGGGCTTCAAAACTTGATATCACCTACATCAGCGATGCTTACGGGCGCATTGACAGATCCTATGATCTAAAGGTCATGTATTCCGGGAATCTTCCGGCGGTCTTTGTGGAGACAAAGAGCGGAAGTCTCGAATACATGGATGAGGATAAGGCGAATCTGGATTCCGGATATATTACATGTATAGCTCCTGACGGTGCGGATCTTAATAATGTTAGGATAGATTCCATGAGGGCAAAGGGACAGTCCAGTTTTACTCTTGCCAAGAAAAACTATAAGGTAAAGTTGCAGAAGGAAACTGCCCTTCTGGGGATGGAAACAGGAAACACCTGGGTGCTTCTGGCAAACGCCATGGACACTTCGCGCTTAAGGAACGCCACGGCTTATGAGCTGGCGTCTATCTTAGGTCTTGAGGGCGTGGTGGATTATCGGTTTACCGATATGTATTTTAACGGAGAGTATCATGGTAATTATATGGTGGTACAGTCTGTGGATCATTATTTTGAAAAGCACAATGCCACGGATCGTGATTCCTTTCTTCTGGAAAAGGAAACCTGGGAAGAAAGACTTAAAAGTGATGCTGTCTATATTAGAAGGGACGGCGGCGTGTACTGGGAATTCATTTTCCCTGCTCTTCCCGGGGACGAATATGTAAAAAAGGCTTTGTTTGTCATGGACCGTTTTGAAAGTGTGACAGAGGCGGCCTGTGAGGGAAATGATCTGACAGAGTTTTCCTCGGTTGCCGATGAGCGCTCCTTTGCGGCAAAATATATTCTGGATGTGCTGACCAACGAGCCGGATTCCAATTCCCACAGCACCTTCTGCACCTATGATTCCCTGACGGGGAAATTTTCCATGACGCCGGTGTGGGATTATGACAGAGCCTGGGGAAACAGACCTGAGATAAACAGGTATCCTTTCTTTGAATCCTTTTCCCATTCCTGGCCGGAGCAGATGACCTTAAATCCCTCTTACCTTGATCTTTGCAGGAGGGTGATGGAGGATTCTTCAGATGACATAGAGGCTCTTTACGAAAACGGTATAGATGAGATGGCGTCGTATATCGAAGCGTCCTGGAAGATGGACAGGTGTGTGAACGGCGGCGGGATAAGTACCGTGACGGACTTTGAAGATCAGGAGAAAAACACCGTTTTTTTGAAGGCTTCCTTCGAAGATATATATAAGGATTTTTATGATTATCTCAATGTCCCCGACGCCTATGCCCATGTTTATTTTGAAAACCGTGAGGGCAGGGCTTACAGGATTAAAAAGGGGGAGTGCATACCTTTTGAGGTTATGGAATATTTGAAAAAAATGTATTCATGCGACGGCTTTGTCTCTGACGGCGGAGCCTTTGATGATAACAGCGTGGTAGAAGGAGATATGGTGGTGAGCCCCATGAGCAAAGGGAAGTGACATCATGTCGGGAATGTTATTTTTATCAGGTGATCAATATGGCAAACAGTGAAGTTTTTGAAGCCGCAGGCTTTTCCTTTCCCACACAGGAGCAGGCTGATGAGGCTCTTGAGGAAGAAAAGAAGATTTTTTACATAAAGTCGCGTCTGAATCATTCGGATCCCATGAGCGTGCTGGTGATCTATAACAAAATGATCAAGGGACAGGTGATGAAGACACCGGTTGGCATGACATTCTTAAAGGAACTCCACGATGAGCTGTCTGCGAATAAGTATGTGGACCCCATGCAGATAGACAGCATTCCCTTTGGCGCAGCCTATGAGATAAAGGATGATATGACTTCAAAAAGGGATGATACTCTGGCCCGGAAAAATGAAGAGATCCGCCGCTGCAACGACCGAATCAGGATATGCAGGATAATCATAGGCGCCATGGTCATCGCCGTGATCGCCATGTTCATTATAACCATGAAGTCGGATAATCCCAATATCCTGAACTATGAGACTGCCATACAGAATAAATACGCCACCTGGGAGCAGGATCTGGTGGAGAGGGAAAAGGCAGTAAGGGAAAAGGAACTGGAACTGGGGATCAGATTCTAGACGTGCGGTCATTCCATGTGTGATTGTCATCTTGAGCGCAGCGAAGATGCTTGATAAAATTGGTATACAGATCGAAGTAAAACAGAGGAAGATATTATGGATCAGATAAAAATACTGGTGGTTGATGATGAATTCAGGATTAGAAAACTGGTAAAGGATTTTCTGGTAAAAAAGGATTACACGGTGATTGAGGCACAGGACGGGGCAGAGGCTCTTGATCTGTTTTATGAGCAGCCCGATATAGACCTGATCATCTGCGACGTGATGATGCCGAAGATAGACGGCTGGCACGTGCTCTCGGAGATAAGAGAGAGTTCGTCGGTTCCCTTTATCATGCTCACGGCAAAGAGTGAGGAAAGCGATGAACTGCACGGTTTCGAGACCGGGGCTGATGAATATATCACCAAGCCCTTTTCCCCCAAGATACTGGTGGCCAGAGTGGAAGCGCTGCTGCGCCGTATGAACTCGGGCGCCGGAGAGGAAAAGCTGGAGCTGGGAGACATAGTGGCCGACAGGAAGGCTCATGTGGTGACCGTGAAGGGAGAGCCCATAGAGCTGTCCTTCAAGGAATTCGAACTGCTGACTTATTTTATGGAAAATGCAGGTATAGCTCTGTCTCGGGAGAAGATACTTAACAATGTCTGGAATTACGATTACTTCGGAGACGCCCGAACCATTGACACACATGTGAAAAAACTCAGGGCAAAGCTGGGCAGCTGCGGCGATTACATCAAGACTATCTGGGGGATGGGTTATAAGTTTGAGTGCAGCTAACGAGTCCATGCATATACTCAAATTCAAAGCGTCCCATGCTTGCATGAGGGACGCTTTAAATTTGATGATGTTTTAATTATTTCTTATAATCCGCATAAAACATATACTGCTGCACTATACCGGCGAACCCTTCGTAAGGCTTTGGATCAAAGCCGTGGGGGTAGTATGTGTCCAGCACTTTTTTGATATGGGTATCAATGGGAAAAGCGTCTATATGATGCAGGCCGAAAAGACATATACAGCCTGCTACTTTTTTTCCGATGCCCCGGAAATTGAGAAGCGTATCAAAGGCTTCAGCATAGGACATATCCTTAAGCTCATCCGTAAAATGCGGATGGGCTTTTGCGTATTTACACATTTCCTTAAGGTAAGGTGCTCTGTAGCCGAGCCCTAAAGAGGCATCGTCAAATATGCGGACATCTATTTCGCCGGACTTTGGAAAATCTCCGTTTTTATTGCATCTTTGACAGATCTTTTCCACAGAGTTTCTGATCCGCGGGATATTGTTGTTTTGTGAGATCATGAAAGTGATGATCATTTCCCAAAGGTCCTGACGGAGTATCCTAATCCCGCTGCCTTGTTCGCTGGCGCTTATCAGAAATTCATCTTTTGTTTTATGGATTTTATCCAGAACACTGTTATAGTCGGTTTCCATGTCAAAATAGGAATACCAGATACTCATCCACTCTTTTTCACTGCAGGACACCGCAAGATCACGTCCGCTTTGATAAATACGAAGGCGTTTGTTGAACGCCGGTATTTCATATGCGGTTTCATATCCCTTTGGATCGATGGCTTTCCATCTGAATATCTGACCGCTTTGCGCAATCTGGTCAAGATCAAAATTTTCAATGCTTAATTCGTACATGGACCTACTTGGTTCTTTCCCTGACACTTGAAAAACTCCAGACTTTGATATTATATTCCTCTATGCCGCAGCCGCAGTATTCACAGCTTTTATATTTGAGTGATCTGATGGGAGCGCCGCAGTTGGGACAGTTGTATGCTCTGGCGCTGTCCATGTCTTCTTCCAGTTTGTCCCGATCCTGGATATAAATCATGTCTATATCATATTTTGTCTGATATGTCAGATCCTTTGAGCCTTCTTTCAGCTCATCGTATCTTTCTTTGTAATGGATACACTGGAGAGAACTCTGGAAGGTGATTACACATTTGCCGGGAGTTTTTGAATAATTGGATATCTCCGTGCGGTGTATCTTAACAGCCTTAAAGGTTTCCTTTATCTCCTGTTCTTTAAGGCTGTTTATATAAGTTTCAAGAGCGTATTTCAACTCGCTGTTACCGTCGGTGAGGGGCTCGGTGCTCATCTGTGTGATGCCCTTAAGATATGATGCCAGTACGGTTTCTGCCCTTCCTTTCATTTCATTATAGTTAAAACCCGGAAAGTCTTTTGATATCTGGGGCAGATATACGCTGGTCATGGCGGACACGGATTTTGGTCTGGTGGCACCGTCCTGTTCCAGCTCTTTTGCCAGCTTGTCCAGATGCTCTATGTCCACCAGGTTGGCAGTGTATCTTTTTATGGTATGTCTGATGTGTTCGAAGAGCAGATATCCACCAAATATAACGGCGAGCATGAGCACCAGTATGATAATTAGCGATGTAAACATGGAAAAACTCCTTATAGCGTGGTTAAATATGTGATGTGCATACTGCCTGTTATTATATATTTTATTGGATTTAAGTTCAATGCCGTTTTTGTCAAGATTGACCTGAGACATGTAATAAGGTATAATTTTAATGTTGTTTCTCTTTTATATTGCATGTGTGGCACATGATGGGGGTTGTGCGATTATGAGATATAACAGGATTTTTTTTATCGGCGCGGCAGCGCTTCTGACATTTTTAATATCTGCTTGTGGTTCCAAAGGACCGGCCGGTACGGAGTCCGGTGCCGGAGCGAAAGATGCAATAGTTCTTAAGGCAGGCTTTTCCACCTCTGCCGCTGATCCGAGAGTGGTGGCTACACAGCTGTTTAAGGAGGAAGTGGAGTCTGCCACAGACGGAAGGATCACCGTTCAGATACATCCTGATGGGGAACTGGGAGCTGATTCCGAGCTTATAGAGGGCGTGATCAATTCAAAGGTTGACATTACGGCGTCCAGTGCCGGTAATTTTGCTACCTACGCTCCCAATGTGGGGATCTCAGCCTTTCCTTTTCTGTTTGACGGCTTTGACGAGGCCTGGGACTTTGTGGACTCGGAGGTGGAGACAGAAGCGGAAGAGGAACTTGTGGATTATAACATAAAAGTTCTCGGACATTATGATAACGGCTTCAGGTGTGTTACCACCTCCGATAAGATAGGCCCTGTGGATGAGGTTTCCGATATGGAGGGCCTTGTCATCAGGACTCCCGAGAATCAGATCGTCATGCAGACCATGCTCCTTCTGGGAGCACGGCCCAAGGTTCTGGATTTCACTCAGCTTTATGATGCGCTTAAGAACGGAGAGTTTGACGCCCAGGAGAATCCCATCCCTGTGATCTATAATAACAAGTTGTATGAGGTTCAGTCTAACCTTGCCATCACGAATCACAGTTATGATGTCATGCTTTTTGTCATTGCCAATGATGTATGGGACTCTCTGTCAGATGAGGATCGGCAGATCCTTTCCCGGGCGGCGGCAAAGGCCCAGGCAAAGGACAGGGAACTTATCCGGTCACAGACCGAAGAGTATATAGGCAAGCTTGAGGAGGAGGGCATGACGGTCACTCATCCGGATCTTGCCGAGTTTAAGGAAGCCACTTCATCTGCGGTACAGATATTCGCAGATACATACGACGCAGATCTTCTGGAGAAGATCCGATAGAATCATATGATATTCAGAAGCATATTTTTGATATTAGCAGCCATACTCGTGACGTGTATCATAAGCGGTATGCGCGCCGAAAGACGTAACTGGGGCTTTATCCTGAACTGTGTCCTGGCGATCATCTGTAATGTGATCTGCTTTTTCCTGGTGGAGAGCAAGGGCATAAGAGAGGCCAGGACGGCTCTGGTAGCATATTATGCCAGTCATGGCTGGTTCTGTTTTTTCACGCTCTGGATGATCGTATTCTCCGGAAAGCATAATAAGCTCAAACTGGCACTTATCCCCTCCGGGATCATAAGCCTGACACAGACGGTCATCGTACTCATGACCCTTTGGGGACACAGGCTCATATCTTATTCCAAGCATATCGTATGGGGCAGAAGCTGGTGGGTGGCATCGCCTTCACTGCCCGAATCACCGATACTTGATTTTGTGGTATATTACAGAGGTTTTACCTTTAATGTCATCATCATCTTTGTGGTGACGATCTTTTGTTGCCTGCGCACCGCAAAGCTCTACCGCGGAAAATATTATGTCTTTCTCATACAGCAGTTCATAATCACATGTGTCGAAATGGCTTTTTCCATGCTTTATCTGCCTGTCTGGGTCAATGCAGTGGTCATGACGATAATGTGCTGTATTTATGTGTTTTTCATCAAGCATTACAACAGGATAAAGCTGAGGGAATGGTCCTTCAGGACCTTTGCGAATGAGATGAGCGATGGTTACATACTCTATGATGAGTATGACAGGCTGGTGCACATGAATGAGGTGGTGACTGCTAATCTGCCTGCCGGCCTGATAAAGGATTTCAGTGACAGGAACAAGCTGGATGAATGGATATCTTCTGCCATAGACGTGGAAGGTATCGAGGTGCTTCACTGTCATCTGGATGAAAAAGACACCTATTACAAGGCAAGAAAAAATGAGCTCATGGAGCATGGCGTGGGTATGGGTACCATCTATATCCTTCATGACACCACGGAGTCCATCAATCAGATAAGAGTCATGAGAGAGGCTAACGCCGAGCTGGAGCGTGCGGCGCAGATGAAGTCGGATTTCCTTGCCAACATGTCCCATGAGATTCGTACTCCCATGAATGCCGTCATAGGAATGGCCGAGATCGCACTGAGGGATACCATGTCCGACAATGTCCGGGATTACCTGATGCAGATACAGAATTCCGGCAAAAATCTTTTGAATATAATCAATGATATCCTGGACTTTTCAAAGATCGAAGCGGGAAAGATGGAGATCATGCCCGAAAGGTACGAGCCCCTGTCGGAGCTTGCGGATATAGCCAATGTGCTGGTCACCAGGATAGGGGATAAGGAACTGGAATTGTTTGTCACCTGTGCTACCGATATTCCCAGGATACTGGAAGGAGACGCCATGCGCATCCGCCAGATCATAATCAATCTGGCAAATAACGCCATTAAGTTTACCCGTAAGGGAGTTGTGAATATCCGTGTAAGCTGTGAGAAAAAATCCGATGATGAGGTGATCATGACCTATCACGTGGTGGATACGGGAGTGGGTATAAGACCGGAAGATATGGATAAACTCTTTGTCAGCTTCCAGCAGCTGGATTCCAAGAGGAACAGAGCCGTGGAAGGCACGGGCCTGGGACTTGTCATCTCACAGAAGCTTTGTATGGCTATGGGTGGCACTCTTAACGTGGAGAGCGAATACGGAAAGGGTTCGGATTTCTATTTCTCCATTCCCCAGAAGGTATTAGACCCCTCGCTGGATCTGGTGGTCAAAGATGCGCAGAACAAATTCGCCTATTGCCTTAACGAGAATGTTGAGATGTGTGAGATCTTTGTGAAGGAAGTGAACCGCCTGGGCGTACAGGGCAGGGCCATAAAGTCATTGGCTGAATATACCCCGGTAAGCAGTCAGGATTTTCTTTTCTTTGCAGAGGATGGGTATGATAGGGATGTAAAGGCGTTTTTGGAGGAGCACAATGAGGTCATAGGAGTCAATCTGGTGTCCTTCGGGTCGGATTTTGAATCCGATCTGCCTAACTTAAGGATCATGAGAAGACCCGAGACTACGCTGGGTATGGTGAATACTCTCAATAATATGGCCACGGTACACAGATACAGTGAATCCGCGGGTGCGTTTGTGATAGACTTTACCGCACCCGATGCCAGAATACTTATCGTGGATGACAATGCCATAAACATCACCATAGCCAAGGGACTGCTTGCTCCCATCGGTGCAGTCTGTGACGGCGCCCTGAGCGGCCGGGAGGCCATAAAGATGTTAAGGCGTAAGGATTATGATCTCGTATTTATGGATCATATGATGCCTGAGCTGGATGGCGTGGATACCACCAGGATCATCCGTCAGGATGTGCGAAGGGCCGATAAGGTTCCTATCATCGCCCTTTCCGCAAACGCCATGGAGGATGCTAAGCTCATGTTCAGACAGGCCGGTATGAATGACTTTGTCGCCAAACCCATTGATGTCAGGCATCTGGTACATTGTGTCAGAAAATGGCTGCCCCAGAATAAGATCATAGAAGATGTAAATGATGGGCAGGCACGTAATACTCTGGACGGTGTGGTGGGATCCCTGGAGCACAGGATGTATGCGGGCCTTGATTCAGTAAGCGCCATTAATTCCCTGGGATCGGCGGATCTGTATGAGAAGATAGTGGGTGAATATTACAGAGGCGGCCGGGAGAAATACGAGCTCATTCAAAAAGCATTTTCGAATGAGGACTGGGAGGATTACACCATCAGAGTCCACGCCTTAAAGAGCAGTTCGCGTCAGATCGGAGCTATGGAGTTGGGTGAGCTGGCCCAGGAGATGGAATTTGCGGGTAAATCCGGGGACATAGACGCCATAAGGGCTAAGACTCCGGCGCTGATGGATTCCTACAGGGCTGTTCTGGAAGGTCTTTCATTTTACTTTGAGGAAGAGGAAAAGGATGAGTCCGTTCTGGAATCCATTCCCGAGGGAGTGCTTCTGGAAATCCTCGATGAACTGGCGGAAGCCTGCGATAGTCTGGACATGGATGTGATGGATGATGTGGATGCACGTCTTAAGAATTATTCCTTCGCAGACAGGACGGAAGATATAAAGGCCCTGGTCCATGCCATGGATAATCTGGATGTGGAAGGATGCATGTCGATAATAGATGAACTGAGAGCTTCTCTTTCCAAATAAAAAACCGAAAGGAATTGAAAATGAGTCGTGTTATATGGATAGTGATAGATTCCGTGGGGATGGGAGCCCTTCCCGACGCCGCAGCCTTTGATGATGAAGGCGCCGATACCATCGGCAGCGTGATGAAGGCTTTTCCCGACTTGCCCCTTTGCAATATGAGGAGCATAGGATATGGAAACATAATCGGGATAAACGGCGTGAAGCCTGTGGATAAGCCTCTGGGCGCCTACGGAAGGCTCATGGAAAAAAGCGCGGGCAAGGATACTACCATAGGCCACTGGGAGATGGTGGGAATAGAGACACTAACTCCCTTTCCCACATACCCCAACGGCTTCCCCCAGGATATCATAGACAGATTTATCTCTGAGACGAAAGTCCCCGGAATATTGTATAATTCCGTAGCCTCCGGAACTGTGGTCATAAATGAGCTGGGGGATGAACATGTGGCTACCAAAAAGCCCATAATCTACACCTCCGCGGACAGTGTGTTCCAGATAGCCTGCGATGAGAGCGTATATCCTCCTGAGGCACTTTATGATATGTGTAAAAAGGCCAGGGCCATACTCACGGGAGAGCATAATGTGGCCAGGGTCATAGCCCGTCCCTTTGTCAGGGAGGGGGATAAATATGTGAGGACCAGCAACCGCCGCGATTATTCCAGAAAGCCGGATGAGGATAATCTGCTCACCATGATAAAAAACGCGGGACAGGAAGTATACGCGGTGGGTAAGATAGAAGATATCTTTGCCGGAGTGGGGATCACAAAGGCTGTGCATACCAGGGACAATGAGGATGGAATGGATAAGACCATCGAAGCTCTGGAGCTGGTGGAGAGAGGGCTTATCTTTACAAACCTGGTGGAATTCGATTCCGTGTGGGGTCACAGAAGAGATGTGGCAGGCTATGCGAAGGGCCTTGAAGCCTTTGATAAAAGACTGGGTGAGCTGATGGGAGCCATGGGTTCTTTTAATGGAAAGCACAGTGAGGATACCCTTATAATAACTGCCGATCATGGATGCGATCCCGGCTTTAAGGGTACGGATCACACCAGAGAATATGTTCCCTTCCTTATGTACGGTGAAAAGATACCGGCGGGGCTCGACCTTGGGACCGGAGACAGCTTTGCCGACAGCGGTGAGACGGTGAGGGGGCTTTTGGGTATCCCCGGTAATCTTAGGATCGGGCGCAATGTATTTGCTTGACGTTTGAAGAGAAAATCTGTATAGTATATGCGTATATTTGCGTGTAAAAGCGAAATAATCTTTTTTGAGGAGACTAAAAATGTCTAAAGTAGGTATAGTTATGGGCAGTGATTCCGACCTTAAGGTCATGAGCGCTGCCGCGAAAGTCCTGGAAGAATTTAATGTGGAATTTGACATGCAGATCCTTTCAGCCCACAGGTGCTATGAAGAACTGCATGAATGGGTTGCAACTGCCAGGGAAAGAGATATATCGGTGATCATCGCCGGAGCGGGCATGGCTGCCCATCTTCCTGGTATTTGCGCCGCCATTTTTCCGCTTCCCGTCATAGGCGTGCCCCTTTATAACGAAAAAGCTGGCGGTATGGATGCGCTTTATTCAATAGTGCAGATGCCTCCCGGAGTGCCGGTGGCTACAGTGGGTATGGATGCGGCCAAAAATGCAGCACTTCTGGCTGTGCGCATGCTGGCAGTGGGAAACCCCGAGCTGGAACAGAAGATGAATGAATACAGGGATGAGATGAAAAACCAGGTTCTGGAAAAGAACCTCCATCTGCAGACCGTAGGCTATGAGAATTATAAGAAGTGAGGATAAGAAATGGATTATAAAAGTGCCGGCGTGGATATAGAGGCCGGATACAAAGCAGTTGAACTTATGAAAGAGCATGTCAGGACTACCATGAGACCGGAAGTCCTGGGAGGCCTGGGCGGTTTTTCCGGAGCCTTCTCCCTTTCGTCTTTTAAGGATATGAAAAAACCCACCCTTGTTTCGGGTACTGACGGCGTGGGCACCAAGCTTAAGCTGGCTTTTCTTATGGATAAGCATGATACGGTGGGAATAGACTGTGTGGCCATGTGCGTAAACGATATCGCATGTGCGGGGGGAGAGCCTTTATTCTTCCTGGATTATATCGCCTGCGGTAAGAATATACCTGAAAAGATCGCGGGCATAGTGAGCGGCGTGGCTGAGGGTTGCCGTCAGGCAGGAGCAGCCCTTATCGGCGGCGAGACAGCGGAGATGCCCGGCTTTTACCCCGAGGATGAATATGACCTGGCAGGATTTGCAGTGGGTATAGTGGATGAAGAAAAGCTGATCACCGGACAGAGCATCAAGAGCGGAGATGTACTGGTGGGTATAGCTTCATCGGGAGTTCATTCCAACGGTTTCTCCTTAGTCCGTAAGGTCTTCAATATCACGGGTACGGCCCTTTCAAGATATGTGGAGTCTTTAGGGACCAGTCTGGGAGACGCTCTTATCACTCCTACCAAAATATATGTAAAGGCTCTTTCATCCGTTAAGGACGCGGGGATCACCATCAAGGGCTGCAGCCATATCACCGGCGGCGGTTTTTATGAGAATATTCCCAGGATGCTTCCCGACGGAGTACTGGCCAGAGTGTCCGCATCCTCCTATGAAGTGCCTGCCATATTTGAGCTTATAAAGAAGGACGGACGCATAGAAGACGATATGATGTACAACACCTTTAACATGGGCGTAGGCATGGTGCTTGCTCTCGACAGTGCGGATGCCGACAGAGCCGTAAAAGCCATAGAGGCAGCCGGTGAGAAGGCCTTCATCCTGGGTGAGACAAAGGCCGGCGATAAAGGGGTTGAGATATGTTAAAGGTAGCTGTGCTGGCAGGCGGCGGAGGCACCAATCTGCAGGCTATAATAGATGCACATAAGGCAGGAAAGCTCCCTGACACAGAGCTTTCCTTTGTGCTTTCAAATAAACCCGATGCTTATGCGCTGGTAAGGGCAAGGGATTATGGGATCGAGCAGGTCGTAGTGGACTCTGCTTCCTTTTCGCGCGCGCAGTTCGAAGAAAAACTCATGGATGAAATAGAAAAAAGACAGCCGGATCTCATAGTTCTGGCCGGACTTATGATCATGATACCTAAGGAGCTTTGCAGAAAGTATAAGAACAGGATCATAAATATACACCCTTCTTTAATTCCATCTTTTTGCGGAAAAGGTTTTTATGGTCTTAAAGTCCATGAGGCGGCTTTAAAAAAGGGCGTGAAGGTGACGGGAGCCACAGTCCATTTTGTGGATGAGATATATGATAACGGTCCTATCATCATCCAGAAGGCTGTCGAGGTAAAAGATGGTGATACCCCCGAGATACTTCAAAGAAGAGTCATGGAAGAGGCCGAGTGGAAGATACTGCCCGAGGCCATAAGGCTCATCGCCTGTGGCAGTGTCAGCGTATTGGACGGCGTGGTTAAGATTCAGAACTGATCAGCGAAAAATCTTTTAAAGGAGAAAACAGATATGAGAGTTCTCATCGTAGGCGGCGGAGGAAGAGAGCATGCAATAGCCTGTGCCGTGGCAAAGAGCAATAAGGTGGATAAGATATTCTGCGCCCCCGGAAACGCGGGCATAGCAAAGGTGGCCGAGTGCGTAAATATAGGCGTAATGGATTTTGATGCGCTGGTGGAATTCGCAAAGAAGGAGAATATCGATCTGTGTGTCGTAGCGCCGGATGATCCTCTGGTGGCAGGTGCGGTGGATGCGTTTAACGCGGCGGGCATAAGAGCTTTCGGCCCTGTGGCAAAGGCTGCCATTCTGGAGGGGTCAAAGGCTTTCTCCAAAGATCTTATGAAAAAGTACGGCATACCTACGGCTGCATATGAGAATTTTGACAATGCGGATGATGCTCTGGCATACCTTGAGAATGCAAAGATGCCCATAGTGTTAAAGGCCGACGGCCTGGCGCTGGGAAAGGGCGTTCTCATCTGTAATACCTTGGAGGAAGCAAAGGCCGGCGTAAAGGAGATAATGCTGGATAAGCATTTCGGCGATGCGGGAAACCGTCTGGTGGTAGAGGAGTTTATGACAGGCCGTGAAGTTTCGGTGCTTTCCTTTGTGGACGGAAAGACCATCAAGACCATGACCTCGGCCCAGGATCATAAGCGGGCAAAGGATAATGATCAGGGACTTAATACCGGTGGTATGGGAACCTTTTCTCCCAGTCCCTTTTATACAAAGGAAATCGCGGATGAGTGTATGAAAACCATCTTCCAGCCCACCGTGGACGCCATGGCAAAGGAAGGAAGAGAGTTTAAGGGCGTCATATTCTTTGGCCTCATGCTGACTGAGGATGGTCCCAAGGTGCTGGAGTATAATGCACGTTTCGGAGATCCCGAGACCCAGGTGGTGCTCCCCCGTATGAAGAATGATATTCTGGATGTCTTTGAAGCATGTATCGACGGCACATTGGATCAGGTGGATCTTCAGTTTGAGGATAATGCGGCCGTATGTGTGGTACTTGCTTCCGACGGATATCCCGAAAAGTATGAAAAGGGATTTGAGATAAAGGGGCTCGAAAGCTTCGACGGCTGTGAAGATAAGTTTGTATTCCATGCAGGCACCAGGTTTTCCGATGACGGAAAGGTCCTGACGAACGGAGGAAGAGTGCTGGGCGTGACTGCCTTGGGGGCGACGCTCAAGGAGGCCAGAGCCAATGCATATAAGGCGACTGAGCTCATCTCTTTTGACAATAAATATATGAGAACTGATATAGGTAAAGCTATAGAGGAGATATAATGGCCGAATTATCCTTAGATAAATATCATACACCCATAAGGTGTGAGGTGTGCGGTGATACCCTGACCTTTATGGGCGTGGGTGAATACAAGTGTGATAAGTGCGGACACCTCATGTATGATGATTACGGGGTTGTCAGGAATTATCTGGAAAAGAATAAAGGGGTCACTGTGGTTGAGATATCCATGGCTACGGGTATATCCCAGTCTCAGATAAAGCAGATGCTCAAGGAGGACAGGCTCGAGATCAGTGATTCGTCCAGAGTATTCTTAAGGTGTGAGGCCTGTGGTAAGGAAATAAAGAGCGGAAGGTATTGCCCTGCCTGCGAACAGCTTGCGGCTGCGGCAGAGGCCAAAAAACGAGCCAACGCCTTAAGAGAAGAACGTCAGATGAATATGGCGGGATTTAAGGCCAATCCTCTGAAGGGGGAGGAAGGCACCAGAAGATTTAAAAGAGAGCATTAAACTGATCAAAAGTCAGTCAAATATAAACCGTGGTTTATTGAGGAGATAAAAAAATGAAAAAATTATTCAACAAAAGGATCTTTGCACTTATGCTTTCGGTGATGGTGGTATTTTCATCATCATTTATGGTAATGGGAGCCGAGGAAGGCACCGGTGAAGGCGAGGAGGCGGCTCAGGAGGCCGAAGCCGGTGAGGGTGAAGGTCAGGAGGGCGAAGATGGTGAAGAGGCTCAGGGTGAGGAAGCAGCGCCCGAGGGTGAGGAAGCAACGCCCGAGGGTGAGGGTTCATCCCTGACTATGAGCGATCTTCAGGCGGATAACGGCAGATTTATCGCCGCAACCTTTCCCGATGATCTGATGCCCGAGGGCTTTCATAAGTCGGGCTGTACCTACAAGGATCAGAGGATAGAGATCGCTTATATGGATTCCGATGCCGCGGGCGACGTGGTACTGGCTTATCTGGCAGATGAGGACGGCTCAAACGGTGACTTTTATCTCTGTGATATCATCACGGCACAGATGTCCGATTTCGTTCAGATCAAAAATGGCGCACAGGGATATATAATCGTGCTCAATCCCGGAGATAATGTTGTGGCTCCCGCCGGTTTTACCAGGGCAGAGCTGAAGTACGGTGACAAGACGGTCACGGCCTGGATGCTGCCCCAGGAGGAGAGCGTCTCACTTTTGGATGATCCCTTCACGGTAAATGTATACGCAGGTGAGATCAACCGCATCGCCATGGGCGGAGTGGACGGTCTTTTATCCGGATCAAAAGAGGAAGAACCTGAGGAAGCCGACGAGGGTGAGGCTAAGGAAGAAGAAAAGCAGGAAGAAAAGGCTGAAGATGTAAAAGATGCCTCCGGTGAAGGCGAGGCTGCTGCCACAGCTTCCGAGGCTGTTTCACAGGAAGAGGACGGCTCCAGACTGGTGAGCGCTCCCTCTTCGGATTTCTTCATGGTTTATGCCATAGATAATACCGGAACGGTAGGTTTTTATCTCTATGACAAGGTTCAGAAAACCTATCAGAGATATGTGGCTCTGTCTTCGGCAGATTCCGAAGGTGCGGCATCCTACAAAAAGAGTGCCCAGATCAGACTGTATATCATTGCAGGTCTGGCCTTTGTGGTGATCATTCTTTTGTTCGTGCTGGTAAATATGATGATATCACGCAGGGATGAGGATGAAGATGAGTATGAGTCCGAGGAACCCGAGGACTTTTATGAGAGACAGAGAAGGAAGAGAGAGGCACGTGATGCACAAAGACATGAGAGTCAGGATCGTCCTGCAAGGAGAAGGTCCCGTGCCCTGGAGCCAATGAATGAAGATTACGCCGATCGGGAAGGCTATGAGGAGCAGGAATATACATCGGATGTTTATGCGGGCGATGAATATGCAGGCGCAGGATATGACACCGCTTCCCTTGATACCGCTTCTCTTGATCCCGGTACCGTTGATAATTATGAAGGCTTCCCTGCTCAGGATTATGTACCCGAGAGCGTACAGGAGCCCTATGCCATGGAAGAGAATATTGCCGAGCCCATGCAGGAAGCTGCACCCATGGCAGGTGAGCAGCCTGATAACAGGGTGAGACGCAGGTCAAGAAAATCCACTCCCAAGAAGCTCCATGACAGATCGGAGATGAGGGATCTCATCGGAATGGATGAAGAAGAAGATTATAGAGGAAATATGGGCGGCGAGACCAAGGTGATACCTTCCGTTCAAAGTGCAGGAAAGGCTGCCATGGATTCACAGCCCGAAGTAAGGAGGATGCCTCCTTCACAGAGCGGCCCTTCAAGGAAGCCTTCCAGGACGGTTGCATCGCAGTCCCAGCCCCAGGCTCAGGGTGTTGGCGCAAAGAGCGCACCCCGTCGTAATCCGGCCCAGAGTGCACCGGCACGTGCTCCCCAGGGTAACCGTGCTCCGAGAAGAGGTGCAAACGGCAATCCACAGGGCGCAGTCGGAAACAGACCTGTGAGAAATAATCCCCAGGTTAATCCCGTTCCCAGGAAAAAAGTGGATGTGGATGACGATCTGGATTTTGAATTCTTAGATGTATGATGGAAGATCCTTTGGGTATAAGCGAAGAATCTTTTTTAGGAGACGAATATGACGAATGAAATCTATACCTTATCCGCACAGCATGTGCTCAAGGATATGGTTCGTATTTCAAAAGAACTGGATCAGGATCATGCGGGTACGGAGCATCTGCTCCTGGCGCTTATGAGAGAGACCTCATCCGTGGCGGGGGAAGTACTGTCGGAGGCCGGACTGGAGGAAAAGCGCGTCCGCGATCTTATAGACCAGCTTATATCGATACATTCCGATGTGGCACTGGCAGACCGGGGCGTGTATTCCGCAAAGGTGGAAAAGGTGCTCCAGGGTGCCAGGATGGAGGCAGTGGCTTTTTCCTCCGAGCTGGTGGGCACGGAGCACATCCTCATGTCACTGCTCAGACTCTCGGACTGCTCGGCCTGCAGACTGCTCAACACCTTAAGCGTGAGCCCTCACAGGCTGTATTCCGATATACTCACCGCCATTGGTGAGGACCCTGCCAGATATAAGTCAAGGATAAAGAATTTAAGGACGCCGGAGGGTGATCAGAGCAGTACTCCTTTACTGGATAAGTATAGCAGGGATCTGACCTATCTGGCTTCCCAGGGTAAGCTCGATCCTGTAGTAGGCAGGGAAAATGAGATCACCAGAGTGATTCAGATCTTAAGCCGCAGGACCAAGAACAGTCCATGTCTGGTGGGTGAGCCCGGCGTGGGCAAGACTGCCATAGCCGAGGGGCTGGCTCTTCGCATAAGCACCGGAAACGTGCCTGAGAGCGTGCTGTCAAAGAGGGTGGTATCCCTGGATCTGGCGGGCATGGTTGCAGGAAGCAAGTACAGAGGCGAGTTTGAAGAGAGAGTCAAGAAGATCCTTTCTGAAGTGACTGCGGCAGGCAATATACTGCTCTTTCTGGATGAGGTCCATACCCTTATCGGAGCCGGCGGTGCGGAAGGTTCCATAGATGCGGCAAACATGTTAAAGCCCGCTCTTGCAAGGGGTGAGATACAGCTTATCGGTGCCACCACCATAGCCGAATACAGAAAGTATATTGAAAAGGACGCGGCCTTAGAGCGCAGATTCGCTCCCGTCAATGTGGATGAACCCACCAGGGATGAGGCCGTGGAGATCCTAAGAGGCATAAAGCATAAGTTTGAAGAACATCATGGAATAGAGATCACCGATGAGGCCGTGATCGAAGCCGTGGATCTTTCCGTAAGGTATATAAATGACAGAAATCTTCCGGATAAGGCCATAGACGTCATAGATGAGGCGTCATCCAGAGCCAGACTCACCACCCGCAAGGTAAACAAACGCCTTATGGGTATGAGCGAGGAGCTTAAGACCCTTTATGACGAGCGAAGGGCTAAGCTTTTGGAGGGTGATTACAAGGCGGCCGGAGAGCTCAGCGATAAGTATTTCGAGTTCAAAAAGAAATATGAAAGGGCTCTTAAGCGCGGAGATAAAAAAGAGGTGTTCAAAAAGGCACAGGTCACACAGGAGGATGTGGCTCATGTGGTATCGGTCTGGACCGGTGTACCCGTGTCAAAGATAACCGAAAAAGAGAATAAGAGACTTATGAAGCTGGAGGATATACTTCATAAGCGTGTCATAGGTCAGAAGGAGGCTGTGTCTGCTGTGGCAAGAGCCATAAAGCGCGGCAGGGTGGGACTTAAGGATCCCAGGCGTCCCATGGGTTCGTTCTTGTTCTTAGGACCTACCGGAGTGGGCAAGACCGAGCTTTCCAAGGCTCTGGCAGAGGCTGTCTTTGGTTCCGAGGATTCCCTGATCCGTGTGGATATGTCGGAATTCATGGAATCCCATTCCGTAGCCAAGATGATAGGAGCCCCTCCCGGATATGTGGGACATGACGAGGGCGGACAGCTGGCACAGAAGGTCAGGACAAAGCCCTATTCCGTAGTGCTTTTCGACGAGATAGAAAAGGCCCATCCCGATGTGTTCAATGTGCTGCTCCAGGTGTTGGACGACGGACACATAACCGATTCAAAGGGCAGGAAGGTATCCTTTAAAAACACCATCATAATAATGACTTCAAATGCAGGCGCCCAGCGTATCATCGATCCAAAGAAGCTGGGATTTTCATCCGATGTTTCCGCCGAGAAGAATCATGAGGACATGAAGCGCGGAGTCATGGAAGAGGTTAAGAGGATATTCAGGCCGGAGTTTTTGAACAGGATAGACGAGACCATAGTATTCCATGCACTTAACGATGATGAGATGAAGGATATCGTCACCCTGCTTTTGTCCGATCTCATAAAGCGCGCAAAGAAGAATATGGGACTGGAGCTTAAGGTATCCAATTCCGTCAAGAAGTACATCATCGAAAAGGGAATAGACAGGAAATACGGAGCAAGGCCTCTAAAGAGGGCCATCCAGAGCATGATCGAGGATGAACTGGCGTCAGAGATATTATCAGGCAGATTTGAAGATGCCACAACAGTCAGTGTAAACCTGAAAAAAGATAAGATAGTTTTTTCATGATAAACCATTGTTTTAATTGTTACTTAAGGAGGAAAAAGTAAAATGGCAGCAATAGAAGAGCTTATCCGTTCTGAGGCAGACGGGGGACTGAGTTTTGGAAATCATACCCTTTCGGATAAGGCAAAGAAAGAGGATTTTTTGCATGACGGCGGATCCTTTAAGGTGAAGACCTTTTCTACCATGACGAAGCTCGAAAGAGACGGAGTGCTGGTATATGAGTCCACCCCCGGAACCAGCGTTACTGATTTTAAGAAGGACGATAAGGGCGTAGCCTTTTTTGTGGAGGGCAGCGAGGATGCGCAGCTTACCCTGGGCCTTGCGGAGGACACCGAGTACAACGTGCTGGTGGACGGAAATGAGGTCGGAAAGATGAAGACCAATCTTTCCGGAAAGCTCAATTTCAGCGTGGAGCTGGCTGAGGGTAAGGAAGTTAAGGTCGAAGTGACCAGGTAGGTCTTTTATGGCTGTAAAGAAGGATAAGTCTGTTTTCTTTTGTCAGAACTGCGGATATGAGTCTTCGAAATGGCTGGGACAGTGTCCGGGATGCCGGGAGTGGAATACCTTTGTGGAGGAGCGCGTAAAGAGTGCATCGGCGGCCGCAAAATTTGCTCCCGACACAAGCGGCGCACTGCGGCGTTCAAAGCCCGAGATCATCAATAATGTGTCCTTCCATGAACAGGAGCGTATAAAGACGGGCATCGACGAATTTGACAGAGTACTGGGGGGAGGTCTGGTAAAGGGCTCCCTTACTTTGATCGGAGGCGATCCCGGAATCGGTAAATCCACCCTTTTGCTGCAGGTTTGCAGACAGTTTGCAAAAGACGGCCTTAAGGTGCTGTATATCTCCGGAGAGGAATCGGTGGTCCAGATAAAGATGAGGGCCGACAGGATCGGGAAGTTTTCCGATTCCCTTTTTTTGATGTGCGAGACCAATCTGGATCTTATCACGGATACGGTGAAGGAAAGTCAGCCTCAGATAGTGGTGATAGATTCCATACAGACTATGGTCAGTGATTCCGTCCAGTCACCTGCGGGCTCCGTGGCCCAGGTGAGAGAGTCCACCTCTGTTCTCATGCAGATGGCTAAGATAATGGGTGTGTCCGTATTCATCGTCGGACATGTGACCAAGGAGGGTACGGTGGCCGGCCCCAGGGTCCTGGAGCACATGGTGGATACCGTACTTTACTTTGAAGGAGATTCCCATGTGTCCTACAGGATATTAAGGGGCGTTAAGAACCGTTTCGGATCCACCGATGAGATCGGCGTTTTCGAGATGACGGAAACCGGCCTTTCCCAGGTTATGAATCCTTCGGAATATATGCTTTCGGGACGTCCGGAAAATGCCAGCGGCGCAGTGGTGGCCTGCTGCATGGAGGGAACCCGTCCCATACTTCTGGAGCTTCAGGCTCTTATATGCCGTACTAATTTCGGGTTCCCGAAAAGACAGGCAAACGGCACGGATTACAACCGTCTGAATATTCTGATGGCGGTGCTGGAAAAGAGAGTGGGCCTTCAGATAGCAGACTGTGACGCCTATGTGAATCTGGCGGGCGGTCTCAAGATAAACGAACCTGCACTGGACCTGGCCATCGTCATGGCCGTGGTGTCCGGTTACAAAAATAAGCCACTGGATCCGGGAATGGTATTTTTCGGCGAGGTGGGTCTTTCGGGCGAGGTCAGGTCCGTTTCTTATGCTTCCCAGCGTATCAGGGAAGCTTTGAAGCTTGGATTTACAACCTGCGTCCTGCCTTCTTCCAATCTGGCTAAAACAGAGGGGATAAAGGGAATAAAACTCATCGGCGTAAGGTCGGTGAAGGAAGCGATGGATTTGATTTAAATTATGAAACAGATCAGACATTACAGAGAATCTAGTTTATTAAAATTCTTTAATATGGCTGTCGAATACGGCCTGGTGGTAGCCGCATATTATATAAGCGGCGTCATCAGAGCTTCTCTTCCCGCCAGGATCGCCACCCCGTTTTCACTGGGTGACATGTCCAGATTCGCCCTGGCGGCGCCTTTGGCAGCGGCCATAGCCGTCGTCACCTATTTTTTGCTGGGAGACTATTCCACCATCCATTTCAGAAGCTCCAAGAGAGAGATGACGAGGGTGTTCATGGTCCAGATGGTTAGCAGCTTCGGCATGTGTGTTCTTTTGTTCTGGGTGAAGGGACAGCAGTTTTCCAGAACCTGGATGGGACTTTTCCTTCTTACTTCCTTTGTCATAATCTTTATAAAAAGACTGCTTTTGCATTATCTGACGGATAAATTTTTAAGCGGAAAAATGGAGCCCGATAAGCTCATAGTCATCGGCGGAAATGAGATGACGGGACGCTTTATCAGGGGTATTCAGAACAGTAAGGACTGTCGTTTTGAGTATTCGGGTTATTTTGCCGAAAAGGAAATGGATAATGTCCCCGGATATCTGGGAACTCCGGAAGAGGTAAAGGACTATATCCACAACAATACCATCAAGATGCTGGTGCTGGCGGATACGCTCATCGCCAGGGATGATTTCGGCAAATTTATCTCATCCTGCGCCATGTATGGTATAAATGCCTATGCCATCGCTTCTTTTAATGATTATATCCTGGGATATTCCAGCGATGTGTTCAGGGAGGATGTGTCAGGCATATATCTGTTTCCCCTGAATGTGATGAATACGGATGATATCCTGGGCGTGCGGATAGCCGTGACAAATATGGAAAAGACCATAGGCGACATCATTGAACGTCTGGAAGAGTGGCGGGGTGAATATATCTGTGTGGCAAATGTCCATACCACCGTCATGGCTCATGATGATCCGGATTACAGACAGATACAGAATAACGCCGTGCTATCCCTTCCCGACGGAGGCCCCTTATCATTGCACAGCCGCAATGAGGGTAATGTGACGGCCGCCAGGGTTACCGGGCCCGATCTTATGAAAGAGTTACTCAAAAGGAGCAAGGATCACGGCTGGAAGCATTTCTTTTACGGGGCTACGCAGAAGACTCTGGATACCTTAAGGGAAAAGATAGAAGAGAGTTATCCCGGGGCCGAGATCGCGGGTATGATCTCGCCTCCTTACAGGACGCTGACTCCCGAAGAGGATGAGGAATATGTAAGGCAGATCAATGAGTCGGGAGCGGACTTTCTCTGGGTGGGTCTGGGAGCTCCCAAGCAGGAGATCTGGATGGCGGCCCACAAGGGACAGATCAATGCCCTGATGATAGGCGTGGGGGCAGCCTTTGATTATGAGAGCGGAAATATCAAACGCGCCCCCATGTGGATGCAGAAGGCAAATCTGGAATGGTTCTATAGGCTCATACAGGATCCTAAGAGACTGTTCAAGCGTTATTTTGTCACTAATTTTAAATATATGTGGCTCACCCGCAGATAAGGGTATAAGATACGATCCGGTATATGACGGTAACGAAGAGTAAATCAGTCGGCTATAAAGGCTTCAGGGATAAGATAAGGGAGAGAGTCAGGGGAGAATGGCTGTATCTTGTCAGCCTTATCCTGTATCTGTCCGTGGCGTTTTTCGAAACCGCCATGTTTGAAAGACCTTTTTTATTTAAGCTCATCAAATATCTGCCCCTGGTGATCCTTCCCGTCAAGCTGCTGCTCTTTGATGATAATACCGGGGCGCAGATCTTTTTAAAAGCAGCTGTCGTTCTGTCAGCCGTGATAACGGTATCAATAGTTCACACAGAGAGCTCCATGCTGCTGATGGCGGCTTTGTTTTTGGTAAGTGCCGGGGATGTTCCTTTTAAATCCATACTGAAGGTTTTTATAATTGTGAATCTTGCCGGTATGGCCGTCACGCTTTTAGCTTGCGGTATGGGTTTTATTGAGAACCTTAAATATCCGGCTACCATGTTCGGGGCAGGGCACATTTCCTATGCCTTCGGTTTTAAGTATACTACGGATGCCGTGGCGCATCTGTTTTTTCTGATTCTGGCTGTTTATTATCTTTACCGGGAAAGATTAAACCATTGTGTTTATCTTGTCCTGATCCTTTTGCAGATTCCGGTTTATATTTTTACAACTGCCCGTTGTGGCTGCATCTGCATCATTTTACTGAGTATTGTATATCTCATTTTTCTCTTCAGAAAAAAGAACGGTAAGGGAGAGGGAAAACTTGAAAAATGTCTTAAAAAATGTCTTGTTTATTCGATGCCTTTTATGGCTCTTTTATCCTTTGGGCTGGTGCTTTTATACATGAGGTCTCCGGAGGTTTTTTTGAAGGCTGATATACTGTTGTCGGGGCGTCTTAAATTTGCCGGTGCCGGTTTGGCGAAATACGGATTGTCTGTTTTCGGAAGGAATATAGAGTTCACGGGATGGGGCGGTGCACCACGTGATGCAGTCGGGGAAAATTACGATTTCATAGATAATTCTTATCTTTTCTGCGGGATAAAGTTCGGAGTGATATGGCTGCTCATCCTTATCTCATCCTACGTGGCTGCCTGCAAAAAATATTCTTCGGATATTTATTTTCTGGTTTCGGTTTTTTTCACCGCCTTATCATCGGTGTTTGAGCATCATCTTCCCGACATGGGCTATGCAATATTTTTTCTGTCCGTTTTTGCACTTAAGGAAAAACAGGGAGCAAAAGATGCTGCGGTTAAAAAGAAAGGAGCCGGAAAATAGATGATGGGAAAGATCAGTGGCTCCTTAAAGATCAATTATATAATGAATTCACTGCTGAGTTTCGCGTCGGCCTTTTTTCCGCTGATCACCATACCCTACCTTTCAAGAGTGCTTCTGGCATACGGTGTGGGCAAGGTTAATTTTGCCCTCAATGTGGTGCTGTATTTCAATATGTTCGCCAAGCTGGGGATCCCGGTTTATGGTATCAGAGCCTGCGCCGAGGTTAGGGATGACCGGGAAGAGCTTTCCAGGGTGACCCATGAACTTTTGGCCATCAGTCTTATAACGTCTGTTTTGTCCTGCGTCTTTCTCTTTGTGATCATAAGACTCGTTCCCGTATTATATGATGATAAGTTACTTTATGTGATATTTTCATCCATTATCTTTTTGGAAGCGGTGGGCATGGAGTGGCTGTTCAAGGCTCTTGAACAGTATACCTACATCACTGTCAGATCACTGGTCTTTAAACTCATCGCCATCTGCATCATGTTTTTGATGGTGAGGGACAGTGGGGATTATGTATATTATGCACTGGTGATACTGACTGCCTCCTACGCTTCCCTGATACTGAACCTTTTCGGTGCAAAAAAATACATTTACTTAAAACCGGTGGGAAACTATGATCTGAAGCGCCATATGAAAAGCATCATGATCTTTTTTTTCATGGCCTGTGCCACCACGGTCTATACAAATCTTGACGAAGTGATGCTGGGCTTTATGGCCGGTGACGACAGTGTGGGATATTATCACGCCGCCGTCAGGGTAAAGAGCCTTCTGGTGGCCCTTATAACATCTCTGGGTGCCGTCCTTTTGCCCAGACTTTCCCATTATGTTGAACAGGGACTTGAGGCGGACTTTAAGCGCATCTGCAATAAGGCGGTGAATTATATTTTAATCACAGCCCTTCCCCTTACGGTATTTTTCATCATACTGGCCGGTGATGTCATCGCCTTACTGGCGGGCAGTGCATTTTTAAGATCCGTGTCCGTCATGCAGATCATCATGCCCACGGTTTTTCTGATAGGTATCACAAATATACTGGGCATCCAGATACTGGTACCCACGGGAAGGGAAAAATATGTACTGTATTCGGTGATGGCGGGAGCGCTTACGGACCTTGTGATGAACCTTCTGTTCATCCCCGTTTACGGACCGGACGGCGCAGCCGTCGGGACGCTTCTGGCGGAGATCGTGGTGCTTTTGATCCAGCTGTGCTTTCTTAGGAAAGAGATGGGGGATTTCTTTAAGGGTATACAGTATTTAAGGATCGTCGCCGTTTTACTTATCTCAACGGCTCTGCTTATGTTCCTTTGCGTAAATACAGCATTTTCACCTTTTGTTACCCTCATTGTCTTTGGATCGGTTTTCTTTTTGGCATACGGAGTTTTGCTGGTATTGTTCAGGGAGAAACTGACAATGGAACTCATGGGAGATATAAGGAAGTATATGTATAAAAACAGTGATAAGAGGAAGAAGGACTGATGGTAAAAATACTTACGGTGACCATGGCCGCTTACAACATGGAGAAATATCTGTCCTATTCCCTGGGCAGCATCGCAGCTGCCCTTGACTCATCCGACGATGACTTGGCGGGGAAGCTGGAGGTGCTGGTCATAGACGATGGATCCACGGACGGTACTTTGGAGGAAGCCGGCAGATTCGTGCAGAGGTATCCTCATACCATAAGGCTCATCCATAAGGAAAACAAGGGCTACGGCAGCGTGATAAACAGGGCTCTTTGTGAGGCAAGGGGACTTTTCTTTAAGCTTCTTGACGCCGATGATGAGTATGATGCATCGGGCTTTAAAAAGCTTATGCACCGGCTGGAGCATTGTACACAGGATGCGGTGGTTACTCCCTTTATAAAGGACACGGGGGTGCGCCGTATCATAAAGGATGACCGTTCCCATCTTAAGGCCGGGGCGTATGATCTTGACACCTTGGAAATGTCGGGGATGATAATGATGCATTCCTTGACCGTGAGGACTGAGTGTCTTAGAAAGGTTTCCCATCGCCTGCCGGAAAAATGTCTTTACACGGATACGGAATTTGCGGCCATGGCTTTATGCGGCATCGACAGCGTGTATGTATCCCACACTCCCGTCTATATTCACAGATTGGACCGGCCGGGACAGAGTGTGGACATAAGGACCATGGTCGGACATTATATGGAACATGAGAGGGTGATATTCAGGATCTGCGGCCTGTATGTATCTCTTGATGAAAGGGAGACGGGCAAGAGGGATATCATCATGTCCCAGCTTTTGCAGATGGTCTTTACCCAGCTTAAACTCTATTATCTGAAAAGCTTATCAAGGCTTGAGTTTATTAAAAGTCGTCGATTCCTGGTCAGGCTTGATAAAAGGGTGCCGGGGGTGATCTGCTGTCTTATGAAAAAGGATCCGAGAGTCCGTTTTTTTGTGTCCAAGGCCGCTCCAGTATTATATCCTTTTCTGCATTTTTGCCTGCGGCTGAGATACCGGGTGTAGAAACTGATTGTTGAATTTTTCGGTGTTTGATGGTATTATCTATCGGATACATTAATTAAGGATCTTATGAGGAGGATCATTATGAAAAAATTATTAGTTAAGGCACTTGCCCTTGCCGTATGCATGAGCACTCTCTGTCTTGCAGGCTGTGGAGCCAAGCCCGATGCACCAGCACCTGCACCGGCAGCCGGTAATACTTCCGAAGGTTCATCAGAGTTTAAGACCCTGGAGTCCGGAAAGCTCATCATTGGGACCAATGCAGAGTTCCCTCCCTTTGAGTATGTGGGAGATGACGGGGAACCCGACGGATTTGACATGGCGCTTATCAAGGCTGTGGGAGAGAAGCTGGGCTTAGAGGTGGAGATCCAGAATATGGAATTCTCATCCCTCGTTACCGCCATCGGATCCAAGATCGATGGAGCCATCGCAGGTATGACCGTCACCGAAGAGCGTCTTCAGACCGTTGATTTTTCCGACCCTTACTATGAGGCAGTACAGTATGTACTGGTGACTTCCGATTCCGACATCAAGAGTGCCGAGGACCTGGTGGGAAAGAACATAGGCGTACAGCTCGGTACCACAGGTAACTTCATTGCAGAGGATGATATCGAGGGCGCTACCGTAAATGCATATAACAAGGCCGTTGACGCAGTTAACGATCTGGTGAACGGAAAGAATGACGCGGTTATCGTTGATAAGAATCCCGCCCTTGTATTTGAGTCAAACTTCGAGGGCCAGGTGGTTGCACTTGAGGGTTCACAGTTCGGTTTTGAGAATGAGCAGTATGCCATCGCACTGCCCAAGGATTCCGAGCTTACTCCCGCCGTTAACAAGGCTCTTGAGGAGCTTAAGGCAGACGGCACTTTTGACGAGCTTGTAAAGAAGTACATTGAAGAGGCTGAATGATCATAGCATATGAGTGAATGGCTTTCAAAAACAGCCGGCAGATTTGAGGCGGCTTTTATAACCGGTGACAGATGGAAACTGTACGTAAGCGGATTTTTGCTCACATTTAGGGTGGCGCTCATCGCTGCCGTGCTGGGAGTGATCATAGGCACGATACTCGCGTTCATGAAGCTCCACACCCGGTCCGACGGGAAAAGGTCGCTGCTCAATATCGTGGCGGATTTCTACATCGATGTGATAAGGGGAACACCCAGTGTCCTCCAGCTTCTTATCATGTGGTTTGTCATCATGGCTAATTCAAAAAACGGCGTTCTGGTTGCCTGCCTGTCTTTCGGTATCAATTCCGGGGCCTATGTGGCCGAGATCATCAGGGCGGGCATCCTCTCCGTCGATAAGGGACAGATGGAGGCCGGAAGGTCTCTGGGACTGTCCACGGCGCAGACCTACAGACATATCATACTGCCGCAGGCTTTTAAGACGGCTCTTCCTCCTCTGGGGAATGAGTTCATAGTCCTCTTAAAGGAGACGGCCATAGTGGGATATGTGTCCCTGTCCGATCTTACCAGAACAGCCAATCAGATAGCGTCCCGGACTTATGACGCTTTCATGCCGCTTATAGGAGCGGCGTTCATATATCTGCTGACGGTAAAGCTTTTGACCTTATTGTTTGCGCAGATAGAAAAGAGAATGAGAAGGGCCGATATGCGTTAGACGCACCGGCCCTTTTTTGATGTATCATATTTGGTGAAAATGTGTTATAATATAACTTGTTTTTTTGTTTAACTAAGGATTGTTTGATCAGGAGGACTGACCTATGTTTACAGTATCTACAGGCGATATGGTGGTTAATAATAAGGCACCCCAGATATCAGAGGCCCTTGAAATGGTGGATTCTTTTCTGGAAAAGATCGATCTTAAGGGTAAGAAGGCACTTCATATGAGACTTCTCACGGAAGAGACTCTTGGTATGGTGGGAGCGATGCTTCCGGATTATCAGGCGCTTCTGCATTTTGAAGGTGATGACAATGAATGCAGGATCTGTCTCACCGCCAAGACCATCATGGATGCGGATAAAAAGAGCGAGCTCATTAGCATGTCCACCAGCGGAGAGAACGCAGCGGTTAAGGGCTTCATGGGTAAGATAAGCGATATCATTGAGAACGGTATCTTAAACTATGACAGTGTCATGAGCATGCGTCAGGAGTATGACGGTTCTTTGGTAGATTACGGATTCATGGGATCAGATCCTGCCCTGGGTATGGATCATGCGGCAGTATGGTCCCTGTCCCAGTACAGAAACGCCATAGAGGACGGAGGCGATGAAGTGGAGGAAGCCAGGGACGAGCTGGAAAAATCCATAGTGGCCAGCATAGCCGATGAGGTTACCGTGGGCGTTAAGAAGGATAAGGTAGACATGACCATTATCTTAAAGCTTTAAGATTTTAAGACTGTACAGATCATAATGATCCGGGGGAGCCATCTCCCGGATTTTATATAGGAGAGACGGGAATAAAAAAGCCCCGGTGAGTACCGGGGGCTTAAAGCGGAGACGGTGGGATTCGAACCCACGTGCCGGGATAAACCGACAACTCGATTTCGAGTCGAGCTCGTTATGACCGCTTCGATACGTCTCCATCTGCTGCGAACTTTTACATTGTACTATCATTTTTGATTTTAGACAAGTTTTTTTTATTCTTTGTTGGGAGAACATGGTGAGACTTTTCAAAAAAAAGACTATCGGCAAGCTTTCTTCACCGGAACAGCTGAACGAATATATCCGTGTGACCACGCCGTCTGTCTGGCTTATGCTGACGGTGCTTTTGCTGCTGTTGACCGGCATGATCGCATGGAGCGTTACCTCCCGGGTAGAGGTGGTCGGAAGCGACGGCGCCGCAAAGCAGATCCGGCCCATTGAGCTGGTCACTAACTAGGAAGTCGGATCCCGGATCCGTTAAAGAGGAGATTCTATGGTTATCTGTAAAAGCTGTGGGGCGTTTATGCGCTTTGATCCCGACAGCCAGAGAGTTAAATGTGATTATTGTGACACTTCCCTTGATCCTGTCGAGGCGCTGGTGGGAAAGAAAAGTGATAAGGTCAGCGTCCCCACGGGAGAAGAGGATACTAAAACGGCTGCTGATGAATATGAGACCGTGATCTATACCTGCCCTCAGTGCGGCGGCGAGATCCTTTGGGATGATGACACCGCGGCTACCTTCTGCAGTTATTGCGGTGCTTCCGCAGTCACTCTGGAAAAGCGCCTTGACAGCGTGAAACGTCCCGAAAAGGTGATCCCCTTTGTCATATCAAAGGAAAAGGCTGTCAAAAGCTATACCGATACGGTGAAAAAGGCTGTCTTTGCTCCGGACTATCTGAGGCAGGACAGTACGGTCAGCATGTTCAGAGGCATATATATGCCCTACTGGTGTTATGACATATCCCATGAAGGACGTATGAATGTCAAGGGTTCCAAAACCTACCGCAGGGGCGACTATGTGCATACGGAATTCTATGATATAGACGCCCAGGTGGACGCTAAAAGTTCCGGTATATCCTTCGATGCGTCGGCTTCTTTTTCCGACAGCCTGAGCAGTGCCATTGCTCCCTTTCACACACAGAATTCCAGGGAATTTGACGAGGTGTTTTTAAGCGGCTTTTATGCCGACAGATGTACCGTGCCCGCCAGGATATATGAGGAAATGGCGGTGAATATCGCCGAAGACGATATTTCGGAGAAGCTTCAGAAGTCAATGGGGCATTATTCTCTGTCCCTGTCAAAGGCCACGGGAGACGGTGCCTTTGCGGGAGTGATGCAGACACTCTGTTATTTCCCCGTATGGTTTCTGGCCATACGTGATAAAGGCGGCTCTCATTTAAGCTATGCGGTGGTGAACGGACAGACCGGAAAGGTGGCTGTCGATCTGCCGGTGGATTATAAAAAGTATCTGCTGGGATCGGTTTTACTCTCACTTCCCATAATAGTTATACTGAATCTTTTTGTGCTGCTCAGTCCCCGGACTATTCTGGTGGCCGGAGTGGTCTTTGCCATAATCTCCCTCATCATGTTAAATAAGCAGCTGGATCAGGTTTATACCAGACGTATGAATTTTGATGACAGAGGTATCGTATATAAGAGCATGGTGATGGATGAGGAAACTGCACAGCGTGAGATGAGCGGCACATCTTCAGAGAAAACCTTCGGCACAGGAACCATTGCCCTTCGCGACAAAAAGGTAAAGAGCGACAGTTTTTCATTCATGGGCGCGCTCATAGTGATAGTATATATCCTGTTTCAGTGCCAGGAACTGTTTGAATCCATACCTTCAGGATTTAAGACGACGATATTCACCATTGCAGTGGTCTTTGCCCTTCTGGTGTTCATACTCAGACGCATGGCAGATAAAAACAGAGTGCAGGGTAAGAGAGTCATGTACATGCCTTTCTCCGAAAAACTGCCCGTCATGCTAAAGCCGGCACTGGCTGTTGTGGCTGCAGCTGTAGTGGCGCTTATCAATCCCGTACATGATTATTTTTATTACGGTACCGCCATTGTATCCCTGCTTTTAGTCCTCTTTTCCTTTGCGGACCTTGTAAAGGGACATAATGAACTGTGCCTTCGAAAGCCGCCTCAGATGAACAAAAGAGGAGGTGACATGTGATGAAGATCATGATGAAGAAAATCACCGCCCTCATTGTCTTATCGGTCCTTTGTCTCATGGTCTGCGGACAGTTTGTCCACGCAGATGACGATGCCATCGAGGGACCCGAGGCTTTGTATGTGAATCCGTCTACGCACTACGGCGTGTATATCGATGACAGATGGGGTATACTGACACCGTCGGAGACAAAGGCACTTGCCAAAAGCATGGAGAGTGTCACCGAGTATGGCAACGCCGTATTTCTGACCGAGGACAGATCGTATTCCCCCGGGGGATACTGCGAGTCCTACTATCTTTGCTTCTTCGGGGAAGAGGTAAACGGCGTACTGTTTTATATCGATCCCGAGTGGCTTTATATCTATTCGGAGGGGGACTGTAATGACGCCATAGGAAAGAAATACGCTGATATCATAACTGATAATATTTATACCTATTGCAAGCCGGGAAGTTATTTAAGGTGTTCGGTGGACGCCTTTTCACAGATACATGATGTGCTGGAGGGCAAGAGGGTACCCCAGCCCATGAAATATGCCTGCAATACCATTCTCGGATTGCTGATCGCATTTTTCATTACTTTTTTGTATGTCTATAAGAAATCAAGGCTTCAGGTGGCCACCGACAAGCTCATGTTAAAGGGAGGGGATACCTTCTGCAATGTGAGTGACGTGCATTCTGTGATGACCAATCATACCAAGGTTTATTCTCCCCGCAGCTCCGGGGGCTCCGGTCACGGAGGCGGAGGCGGACACCATGGCGGTGGCGGTGGACATCGCGGAGGCGGAGGCGGTCACCGTCATTGATCCTGATGATGTTTTAGCAGATAGAGGGACTTAAATATATGTCTTTTGTTTCATTTCAATATGCGGTTTTTCTGGCGACAGTCTTTGGCATATACTGGCTGACTCCGAAAAAGATGCGCTGGATCGTCCTTCTGGTATCCGGTTATGTATTTTATGCCTTTGCGGGAATATGGTATGTGGGTCTTTTGCTCTATGTCACGGTCTGCGCCTATTTCTGGTCCGTAAAGGCAAAGGGGAAAAAGTGGCTTGATATTCCGGCCGTGTTTTTTACCGTTCTTCCGCTTATATATTTTAAATATTATAATTTTATCCTGGAAAACATAAGAGGAGCCATTGCGGCCTTCCATAAGGTGGAAGGTTATGATCTTATGGATATAGTGGTACCATTAGGTATATCCTTTTATACTTTTTCGGCTCTTGCCTATGTGGCTGACTGCAGGTCGGATAAGATAAAACCCTTTGAGAATATCTTTCATCTGGCCACAGGTCTTTCCTTTTTCCCTTGTCTGATATCGGGTCCCATAGAGCGTCAGCAGAAATTAGTGGCCAAGATCCTGGCCGGCTCCGATTTTACGTATGACAAGGGAACCTGGGGACTTAAGACCATCGCCTGGGGACTGTTTAAAAAACTGGTGGTGGCAGATCTTTTCGGTCTGACCGTGGACAGCGTGTATTCGCGGCTTGACATGTTTAAGGGCTGGCCCTTGCTGTTGGCTGTCTTTATGTATTCGATCCAGATATACTGCGATTTTTCGGGATATTCCGATATAGCCATAGGATCGGCAGCTTTACTTGGGATCGATCTTGACAAGAATTTTGACGCGCCTTATCTGTCCCTTTCCATTAAGGAATTCTGGTCCCGCTGGCATATATCACTGTCCTCCTGGCTTAAGGATTATGTGTATATTCCACTGGGTGGGAACAGGAAGGGATGGTTTTTGCGTGATGTTAATCTGCTCATAACCTTTCTGGTGAGCGGTTTGTGGCACGGAGCGGACTGGACCTTTGTGATCTGGGGACTTTTGCACGGAGCCTTCCTGGTGACGGAGAACCATTTCGATCTGATCTCAGGGAAAAATATGTCCAAAACCCGTTTGGCCCGTTGGATACGCGTAATCATTGATTTTATCCTGATCACCGCGGCCTGGGTATTTTTCAGGGCGTCAACCTTTCAGGACGCGGCCTACATATTTAAAAATATCTTCAGTCAAGGTCCCGTCATTCCTCCGGAGGTCGGATACAGGACTTCGGACGTGTTTGTATTGCTGGGCATAGATTCCCTGTGGGACGGGGCTAAGCCCATAATAGCCTTTGTGGTCCTGTTTATCTACGATGTGGTGGGGCAGAAGCGGGATCTGTGGAAGATCGTGAGCCGGCGTCCCGCAGTGGTACGATGGATCTTTTACATTTTCATCGCAATAGTGATAGTATTTATGAAGCCTGAATTTCAGGATGCGCAGTTTATTTATTTTAAGTTTTAGTGACAGATGAAGAGATTTTTTTATAAGCTTGTGATCTACATATTGGCGACGGCGCTGGTGTACAGTATCATCACCATCTCCGTCATAACCGTTATTTCGCCCCAGTATTCCGGAGGCTATCAGGCGTCCTTCGAGGATAAATTAAACCGTCTTGAGAGCCTTGATTCCCCTAAGATCATACTGGTGGGGAATTCCAATCTGGCCTTTGGCATGGATTCAAAGATGCTGTCCGAGAAGATGGGAATGCCCGTGGTGAATCTGGGACTTCACGGTGACCTGGGTAATGTCTTTCATGAGAATATGGCCAAACTCAATATAGGGCAGGGGGATCTGGTGATAGTCTGCCATTCCGATTATGATGACACCGGAAAGATCATAAACCCGGCCATGGCGTGGATCACCATAGAGAATCATTACGATCACTGGGGGGTGATCTCCCCGAGTGATATACCCGATATGGCCGTCAGTATGCCAAAGTATATAGAGCGGGCTTTGGGCCTATACGTGGAGAGAAAGGGTAATCTGGAGACTGAGGATGCATATTGCAGGTCAGCCTTTAACGAATACGGAGACAATGTCTATCCCAGACCCGAGCGCATATGCTCCATAGAGGAGTTTACCGATCCCAAGGTGCCGGAATACAGTGTGGAGTGTGTCAGCCGCCTAAACGATCTGAACGGTTACTGTGAGGCCTACGGAGCCACCATGCTGGTGGCAGGCTGCCCCATTGCGGATGGAGAGTATTCCCTGGATACAGAGGTATATAAAGATTTCAGAAAAGAACTGGATGAAGAACTGGACTGCACGATCATATCCGATTTTTCGGATTATATGTATGATTATGATTATTTTTATGATTCGCCACTGCATCTGACTGATTACGGAGTTAAGATGAGGACGGAGCAGCTCATAGAAGATTTGGAAAGATGGAAGGCAGGGATCCCGATCTGAGGGATCCTTTTTTGCTTAGACAGAAAATCAACTTGCTCCAAAGCTCCGCTCAGCCAGGTAGCCTTTCTCGCTCAGACAGAAAACCAACTCGCTCTGAAAGGCCACCTGTCTGCGCGGAATATGCTTTATGTAGGACTTAAGTTAATGACTTTTTTTCACTATACTTTTGTAAGATACAGGATCCATAGGAAGATGGTAAGAAGAGAGGTTAATGTGGTGACTACCACATATTCTCCGGCCAGGTCGGCGTCTCCGCCCATGCTCTGTGCCATGGGATAGGAGGCTGCCGCCACGGGAGTCGCAAAGGCGGAAAAGACCACGAACAGTTCCAAGGGATCAAAATGAAGGTATTTCATTATGGATACTACGACCGCGGGTACCATGATCAGTTTTATTACGGTCACCAGTATTATGGGGACCCGGTCTCTTTTAAGGCTTGCCATGCGAAGGCTCCCTCCCAGGACTATGAGGGAGAGGGGAGTGGCCATGGCTGACAGCTGGGCTATGGGGGACCTTAAGCACTCCGGCATGGTGACGGGCAGCAGGTTGAACAGGATGCCGGCTATGGCTCCCACGATCAGGGGATTTTTGAATATGTTCTTTAAAAGCTCCGTGAAGGGGACCTTACCGCCCCTATAGCGCTCCAGAACGGCCACGGATACTATGTTGTAAAGGGGAACTACGAAGGCTACCAGTATACTGGCTTTCATGGCGCCCACACTCCCGTAAACGCTCTCCACCAAAGGGATGGCGTAGATGACGGTATTACCCCTGAAGATCGCCTGTATGATCACACCCTTTCTGGGATCCTCTTTTTCGAATATGGGTACAAATATCATGGCCAGGATGATCAGGATGATGGTCATGACCATGGCAAAGGGTACGAAAAAACTTTTGCCGATGACGGAAAAGTCCACATCGTACAGATTGTTGAACATGATGAAGGGAAAGAAAGCCCTGAAAACAAAGCTGTTGAGCTGCTTGAGGAACTCTTCCTTTACAAGTCCGGATTTTTTGCATATAAGACCTGCCAGGAGATAGACTATAAACGGTATCACCGCATTTGTAGCGATCATCAGATTATTCATATAAGCCTCTTCTAAATAGTAATGAGCCCTGTGGGCTTTATTGATTTTAGCATACAGCTCCGGAATTATAAATAAAAAAATGAATGTGAAAAAATTATTAGCACTCACTATTGACGAGTGCTAATAAAAGTGATATTATATGTGAAACGAGGGAGAAGAAAAGGAGGTGTTATAATGAACATTTCTAAATTTACACAAAAATCAATGGAAGCCATAAATGACTGCGAAAAGATCGCTTATGAGTTCGGCAATCAGGAGATAGAGCAGGAGCATCTGCTCATGTCCCTTTTGCGCCAGGAGGACGGGCTTATCCCCAAACTCATTGAAAAGATGGATATACAGCTGTCCTATTTTACGCAAAGCTGTCAGAAAGCTCTGGAAAAGCGTACAAAGGTGTCAGGCGGACAGCTGGTGACGGGACAGTATCTGAATAAGGCGCTGGTATTTTCAGAGGACGAGGCCAAGGCCATGGGGGATGAGTATGTGTCCGTGGAGCATCTTTTCCTTTCCCTTATAAAGAATCCCAATCCCGGAGTCAGGGAGATATTCAGGGAGTATAAGCTCACAAGAGAAAGATTTCTGGCGGCCCTTTCCACGGTCAGGGGTAATCAGAGAGTGACTTCGGATAATCCGGAGGCCACGTATGACACCCTGGTAAAATACGGTCAGGATCTGGTGGAGCGTGCTAAGGATCAGAAGCTGGATCCCGTGATAGGCCGTGATGATGAGATCAGGAACGTCATAAGGATACTTTCACGTAAGACAAAGAACAATCCCTGCCTCATCGGTGAGCCTGGTGTGGGCAAGACAGCCGTGGTGGAGGGGCTGGCACAGCGTATAGCCGCTTCGGATGTCCCCGAGGGACTTAAGAATAAGCACATCTTTTCACTGGATATGAGCGCTCTCGTGGCGGGAGCAAAGTACAGGGGCGAGTTTGAGGAGAGACTGAAGGCCGTTCTTGAAGAGGTTAAAAAGTCGGAAGGCAGGATAATCCTTTTCATAGATGAGCTGCACACCATAGTGGGAGCCGGCAAGACCGAAGGCGCCATGGATGCGGGAAATATGTTAAAGCCCATGCTGGCAAGAGGCGAGCTGCACTGCATAGGCGCCACCACCCTGGATGAATACAGGAAATATATTGAAAAGGATCCCGCTCTGGAGAGACGTTTCCAGCCTGTGAGTGTGGATGAACCCACCCTGGAGGATACCATATCCATATTAAGGGGCTTAAAGGAGCGTTATGAGGTCTATCACGGAGTCAAGATAGCTGATGCGGCGCTGGTGGCTGCGGCTACTTTGTCCAACCGTTACATATCCGACAGGTTCCTGCCGGATAAGGCCATAGATCTGGTGGATGAGGCCTGTGCCCTGATAAAGACGGAACTGGATTCCATGCCCTCTGCCCTGGATGAGATGAACCGTAAGATAATGCAGCTCACCATAGAAGAGGCTGCTCTCAAAAAGGAAAAGGATACCCTGAGCCACGAACGGCTGGAGACCATTCAGAAGGAGCTGGCGCAGTTACGTGAAGAGTTTGCCTCAGGGAAGGCCCAGTGGGATAATGAGAAGGCATCAGTGGAGCGTCTGTCCAAGCTGAGGGAAGAAATAGAAGAGGTTAACAATCGTATACAGATCGCCCAGAGAGAAGGCGAATACGAGGTGGCGGGGGAACTTTCCTATGGTAAGCTCCCGGAGCTTCGGGCCCAGTTATCAGCAGAAGAAGAAAAGCTCAAAGACGGAAAGTTAACTTTTGTTCACGAAGGCGTCACCGAGGAGGAGATATCAAAGATCGTGTCCAGGTGGACCGGGATACCCGTGGCCAAACTGACTGAAGGCGAGAGGTCCAAGATACTTCATCTGGATGATGTGCTCCACACTAGGGTGATCGGACAGGATGAAGGCGTCAGAAAAGTTACGGAGGCCATCATCAGATCCAGAGCCGGAATAAAGGATCCTTCCAAGCCCATAGGCTCCTTCCTGTTTCTGGGACCTACCGGCGTGGGTAAGACGGAGCTGGCCAAGGCTCTGGCCCAGGCTCTCTTTGATGACGAGTCCAATATGGTACGTCTTGACATGTCCGAGTATATGGAGAAATTCTCCGTATCCCGCCTCATAGGAGCGCCTCCCGGATATGTGGGATATGAGGAGGGCGGTCAGCTCACCGAGGCCGTCAGGAGAAAGCCTTATTCGGTAGTGCTCTTTGATGAGATAGAAAAGGCCCATCCCGATGTGTTCAACGTGCTGCTCCAGGTGCTGGATGATGGGCGTATCACGGATTCTCTCGGAAGGACCGTGGACTTTAAGAATACCATTTTGATCATGACTTCAAATATCGGTGCGGCTACGCTTCTGGAAGGCATAAGGGAAGACGGCACCATAGACGAAAAGATCAGGGGTGAGGTCATGGGTGAGCTCAAGCTCCATTTCAGACCCGAGTTTCTGAACCGTCTGGATGAGACCATTTTGTTTAAACCCCTTACACGGGGTGACATAGGGAATATCCTGGATCTTCTCACCAAAGAACTGAATGAGAGATTGTCAGACAGGGAATTATCTGTTATCCTTACGGATGAGGCAAAGGAGTTCATGGCTCAAAACGGCTATGATCCCGTATACGGAGCCAGACCTTTAAAGCGGTTCATGCAAAAGTATGTGGAAACCCTGAGCGCCAGACTGATCCTGGAGGACAAGGTGGGGGCAGGCGATACCATCGAGATATATCTTAAGGATGGTCAGCCCGCAGCCAGGGCACTTGGGAATTGAAATATATCCTGTATGAATCTGATTCAGAACCTGAGAAAAGAGGAAAAAATATGTCATTACCCAGTGATCCGCAGATACTTTTAAGTGTGATAAACACAAAATTACGTGATATGTACGCTTCGCTTGATGCTCTCTGTGAGGAAGAGGATCTGCCAAAGGATGAAATAGTTGCGTCTTTAAAGGCATGCGGTTATACTTATGATGTAAACGCAAACCGGTTCAGGTAGACTCTCAGGCAATAGGGATGATAAAGATCACTTATAAGGGAAATACAAAGGAAATAGAGGCTGATCCGTCAGCCTCTATTCTTGATTTGGTGCATAAATGTTTTGACTGTGAGCTGTCGGGCTGCGCAAAGAAGGGAAGCTGTGGCAGGTGTGTCTGCAGGGTCAGGAGGAAGGATGAGTATCTGTCTTTACTTTCCTGCAGTAGCCGGGCCCTGGACGGTGATGAGATCCTCTGTGACTTCAGGGAAAAGGAGTATGGTTTACATAAGTTTAAGGGAGATGCCTCGGAGCTTCTGATAACAACGGAAGATACAGCAGAAAATGAGGCGGAAGGTACATCTCCGGAGGCGACGGATGGTTTACATAATTTTGCTGCCATAGATCTGGGTACCACCAGTATAGGCTTTAGTTATAAGGGAAAGACCCGGGTGTGTCTCAATCCACAGCTGAGATATGGCTCTGATGTGATCAGCCGTATGAGTGCAGCTCAGTCGGGCAAGGCTGAAGAGATAAAAAGGCTTACCCTTAAGTGTATCGGGGAAAACCTGGAAGATCTGGATCCTGATAAGACTCTGCGCGGCGCCTTTATAGCCGCCAACACTGCCATGGTCCACCTTTTGATGGGGTATGATACCACGAGCCTTGGCTGTGCTCCTTTTAAAGGAGTGAGCCTTAAGGAAGAGCATTTTGCCTTCGGGCGCTTTGAGATATATGTACTGCCCGGTGCATCCGCGTTTATCGGCTCAGATGCCATAAGCGGTGCATATTTTGTGGAAAATGAGCCGGGATATGACGGCGGGGACTATCTGCTGGTGGATCTGGGCACCAATGCGGAGATGATATATAAAAAAGGAGACGGCTATCTGGCTCTCTCGGCTGCGGCGGGCCCTGCCTTTTCGGGGGATGCTTCCTTAAATCTGGAGGGTTCAGAGATGATATCCCTGACGGCAAAGGGCCTCAGAGATGGCGTCATAGACCGCACAGGGCTTTTGGCGGATGAGTATTTTGAGACGGGCTATCCCGTAAACGGACATGTGCTAAAACAGGAACACATAAGGAATATCCAGCTGGCCAAGGCTGCCATAGCCTGTTCTTTTGCCTATCTGATCCGCATGGCAGGGGATCCTTCCAAGGCACCTGAGGATCTGAATGTATATATAACGGGCGCTTTTGGATACCGTCTGAGCATTCCTGATCTGATGGAAATCGGACTTTTTCCGGGAGCGGGCGCCCACAGGATAAAGGTGCCCGGGAATTCATCCCTAAAAGGAATAGAATATGCCCTTAAAAATGAAAAAACGAGTGATATATATATTGGAAAACTAGAGGATATCATTCAACGCATGAATATCCTTTCCCTGCCGGACCTGGAGGATTTCGGCGAGAAATATTATCTTGCAATGGGGTTTTGAAGGTGAAAAATCTGTTCGGTCAAAAACCGGACGTTTTGAAAATGAAAAAATCAATGCAAATGACCACTTGAGTCAAAATTAAGGTTTTATGCGGGTTCCGGCTGTGGATCGGATCTGAAATTCTCAAAACAGAGCATTGACTCCAACGGATAAAATAATAAATAACAAAGATGAAACTATGAGAGGGATCCATGGATAAAAGAATCAGATCCGGGATAGTGATTTCTGTCTTTACCCTGTTATTTATTCTTGCCGCCTTCATGGGAGGCAGGAGACACAGGTATGGATGGGCAAAGGAACCCAAAGGAAGAATAGCGGTTGTTACCGTTATGGCCGGGGACGCTCATTACAAGTGGAACAGGGATGATGAAAAGGACAGATATTACTTCTTTAAAATATTAAAAAGCGCATGTGATTATATAGAAGAGAACGTGGCAAGGTACGGTGGCAGCGTAGAATTCGTACATTCCGGAAACTGTGATGACTCAAGGCTTATCATTAATAAGGATTTTGACGCCGAACTGTCAGGAGAGGTTCATGATACCGAGGCGGTGGATGAATTCTTAAACAGTGAGGAGATCACGTCAGAGCGCAGGGCCCTTTTGAAGGCACAAAAGTGCAGAGGGATTATTTATCTTTTCTATATAAATGCTCCCAAGGGCTACGCTTATCCGGGCACCACCTACATGTGGATGCAGCCCTCGGATCCGGAAGATGAGTTTTCCTTATTATATGCGCACATGAAAAATGAGGAGATTTCGGCGGCCATAGTGGCTCATGAGATGCTCCATTGCTTCGGTCTGCCGGACCTTTATGCCAAGGACCCTGACGATGGCACGCACCTTGTGACAAAGGAGTATGTAACCCACTTAAAGGAAACGGACTCGGATGATATCATGTTTTCGGTGTATTCCCAAAGAGCCAGGGACAGATATGAGATCACTCAGAGCTTTTCGGATACGGACGCTTATTTTGCCGGACTCATAAGGTCATGTGACGATGCGGAAAGATTTGGCCTCGGAAGGCCCATATATTTCCGCTGATATGCAAGTTTCAGTCTTATATATACGCTTTTTTACTTGACATGAGCACAAGATATAGATATAGTTTGATAGTCAAACAATTTTTCATTGTTGTTTTTTGAAGAGAAAAGGAGATTAAAACATGTTAGAGAAGATTTCAGAGCTCATCGCAGACCAGCTTGGAATTGATGCTTCCACTATCACCGCAGACTCAAAGTTCACGGATGATCTCAATGCAGATTCACTTGACCTTTTTGAGCTTGTTATGGCGATTGAGGAAGAGTACGGCGTGGAGATCCCTTCAGAGGATCTTGAGGGCATCTCTACAGTTCAGGACGTAATAGATTACGTTGAGAGCCATCAGTAAATCACAGTAACGGCAGGATTCGATCTCGAGTCGTGCCGTTACGCTTTTTTTCCCATTTTTAAGTTTAAAGGAATTTCTTGAGGAGATTTTATTATGAAAACCAGAGTGACGGAGCTTTTGGGCACCGAGGTCCCCATTATTCAGGGTGGCATGGCCTGGGTGGCTGAATATCATCTGGCTGCGGCCGTGGCTAATGCCGGCGGTCTCGGCCTTATCGGCGCGGCTTCCGCGCCCCCCGAGATAGTTAGGGAACAGATCAGGGAAGCAAAGAAGCTTACCGATAAGCCCTTTGGCGTAAACATCATGCTGATGAATCCCAATTCCGAAGAAGTGGCAAAGATAGTCATCGAGGAAGGGATCAAGGTGGTGACTACCGGCGCGGGAAATCCCGGGAAGTTTATTGACGCATGGAAAAACGCCGGCGTTAAGGTCATTCCCGTAGTCGCATCTGTGGCCATGGCCAAGATGATGGAAAGAGCCGGAGCCGATGCTGTGGTGGCTGAGGGAACCGAAGCCGGAGGACATATAGGAGATATTACTACCATGGCTCTGGTGCCCCAGGTGGTGGACGCCGTATCCATCCCCGTTATAGCAGCGGGCGGTATTGCTGACGGCAGAGGTTTTGCCGCAGCCATGATGCTGGGGGCTGAGGGCGTGCAGATCGGTACCAGATTTGTGGTGGCAAAGGAATCCATAGTCCATGAAAGCTATAAGGAGCGTCTGATCAAGTCAAAGGATATAGATTCCGCGGTGACCGGACGTAAGAACGGCCATCCCGTGAGACAGATCAGAAACCAGCTCACCAGAGAGTATCTTAAGCTGGAGGAAGAGGGAGCTTCACTTGAGGAGATGGAGAAGCTGACCTTGGGTTCACTGAGACGTGCGGTCATTGACGGCGATATCAAGACAGGTACCGTCATGGCGGGACAGATCGCAGGTATGATCAAACAGCAGAATACATGTAAGGAGATAATCGACGATATCATGAGCGGTGCCGAAAAACTTCTCGGCAACAGATGATCGTTTTTTAAGAGGATATAATGGGTAAAACAGCATTTATCTTTCCTGGCCAGGGCTCGCAGTATGTCGGCATGGGAAAGGATTTTTATGAGAACAGTGATACTGCAAAGAGTGTATTTGAAATGGCTGCAAAGTGTTCCGGCGTGGATGTGTGCAGGCTGTGTTTTGAGGAAAATGACGATCTTAACATAACCGAGTATACTCAGATCGCCATGCTGGCGGATGAAGCGGCCATCTTAAGGACCATAGAGGAGGCGGGCTACAGGCCTGATGCGGCCGCCGGCCTTTCACTCGGTGAGTACGGAGCTCTTCTTGCCGCAGGGATCTTAAGCTATGAGGACGCCTTTTCCCTTATCAGGAAGAGGGGAATATATATGCAGGAAGCCTATCCTGAGGGCGGCGGCATGTCTGCGGTCATAGGTGCCGAGAACGATCTCATAGAAAAGATTTGTAAGGAAACCGCGGAAGAGACCGGGAAGGTGGTCTCCGTGGCAAATTATAACTGCCCCGGACAGATCGTCATCACGGGAAGCATCGATGCTGTCACAAAGGCAGGAGAAGCCCTGTCGGCAGTGGGCGCAAAGAGGGTGATCCCCCTTAAGGTTTCGGGACCTTTTCATTCCGCCCTGTTAAAGACTGCTTCGGACAAGCTTGCCAAGGCTCTTGAAGAGGTTAACTTAAATGAGGCTAAGGTGCCTTATATCACGAATGTGACCGCGGACTATGTAAATGATATATCTTTGGTTAAGGGCCTTCTTGCAGATCAGGTATGTTCTTCCGTGCGCTGGCAGCAGAGTATGGAAAGATTTTTTGCGGACGGCTTTGATACCTTCGTGGAGATCGGTCCGGGCAAGACACTGGCAGGCTTTATGAAGAGGATGAATAAGGAAGCCAGAGTGATAAACGTGGATAAGTTTGAAGATCTGGAGAAGCTTAAGGAACTTTGATCTTTTATCGGTAAAGTATAAAGCGGAATAAGGAATGGAGTAAAGAAATGGATTTTAGTTCTCAGGTATGTCTGGTGACGGGGGCTTCCCGCGGAATAGGTGCGGCTATAGCTCTTGAATTTGCAAAGCATAATGCTCAGGCTGTCATCGTAAATTATTCGGGCTCAAAGGAAAAGGCCGAAGCAGTGGTGGCACAGATAGAAGCTCTGGGCTCAAAGGCAGTGGCCATGCAGTGTAATGTCTCCGACAAGGCACAGTGTGAGGCCATGATCGGTGAGGTCATCAAAGAATTCGGCAGGGTTGATGTGCTGGTAAACAATGCGGGCATCACGCGGGACGGACTTATATTAAAGATGTCCGAGGAAGATTTTGACAGTGTGATAGGCACGAATTTGAAGGGCGTGTTCAACATGACCCAGCCCCTTTCAAAGATTATGTTAAAGCAGAAATACGGCAGGATCGTGAACCTTGCTTCCGTTTCCGGGATATACGGAAACGCCGGACAGGCCAATTATTCGGCGTCAAAGGCGGGTGTGGCAGGTTTCACAAAGGCAGTGGCCAAGGAACTGGCCTCCAGAAATATTACCTGCAACGCCGTAGCTCCCGGATTTATCGCGACCGATATGACGGATGCCATGCCGGAGGGAGCAAAGGAGGCAGTCGTTTCTGCAGTGGCTATGAAGAGAGCGGGTAAGCCTGAAGAAGTAGCTGCAGTGGTAGCTTTTCTGGCCTCAAAGGAGGCGTCGTATATTACCGGACAGATCGTGGAAGTATCCGGCGGTATGTAATTATTTTTGAATCAGCGGAGGTATAAGATGTCCAGAAGAGTTGTGATCACCGGATTGGGAGCCATAACCCCCATAGGCAACAGCGTGGATGAGTTTTGGGCCGGATTAAAGGCCGGAAAGCACGGCTTTGCCAGGATAAGCAAATTTGATCCCACAGGTTTTAAGGCGACCATAGCCGCAGAGGTTAAGGGATTTGATGCTAAAGAGTATATGGATGCGAAGTCTGCCAGAAGGATGGAGGAATTCTGTCAGTATGCTGTGGCGGCTGCCGGCGAGGCTATCGCCGACGCGGGACTGGATATGACAAAGGAAGATCCCTTTGAGGTGGGCACCGCCATAGGCAGCGGCGTGGGTTCACTTCAGGTGACCGAAAGAGAAGTTCTCAAGCTCAATGAAAAGGGCCCCGGCAAGATGGCACCCCTTACCATTCCCCAGATGATATCTAATATGGCTGCGGGAAATGTGGCCATTACCTACGGCCTTAAGGGCAAGAGCATCAATGTGGTCACGGCCTGTGCCACAGGAACCAATTCCATCGGCGAGGCTTTTCGTTCCATACAGTACGGTGAGGCTGACGTAATGGTGGCAGGAGGAACCGAGGCCGGGGTTACGCCCATCGCCATCGGCGGTTTCTGCGCCCTGACCGCACTGTCTTCATCCGAGGATCCGGATACCTGCTGCCTTCCCTTCGATAAGAGAAGAAGCGGCTTCGTCATGGGCGAAGGCTCCGGCGTACTGGTGCTGGAGGAACTGGAGCACGCCAAAAAGAGAGGTGCAAAGATCTATGCGGAGATAAAAGGCTACGGATGCAGCTCCGACGCTTATCACATCACTTCTCCTGTGGAGGATGGAAGCGGCGCCGCAAAGGCCATGGAAAAGGCCATTAAGGATGCAGGACTCACACCCGATGACATAGACTATATAAATGCCCACGGAACCAGTACCCATCATAACGATCTTTTCGAGACCAGAGCCATTAAGGCACTTTTTGGCGATCACGCAAAGGATATATACATCAATTCCACCAAGTCCATGACAGGACATCTTCTGGGAGCAGCCGGAGCCATTGAGCTTATCGCCTGCGTAAAGGAGATACAGGAAGGCTATATCCACAGGACTCTGGGATGGCAGGAAATGGATGAGGAGATGGATCTGAATTACTGTAAGGAACCCTGCGAAGTGAGCGTAAAGAACGCTCTTTCCAATTCATTGGGATTCGGAGGCCATAACGCGACGTTGATCGTCAGCAGATTTGAGGAGTAAGAAATGTCAGTACTTGATGCAGCGCAGATAATGGAGATAATTCCTCACAGGAATCCGTTTCTGCTTATAGATACCATAGAGGAGATAGAACCCGGGATAAGAGCCGTGGGTAAGAAGTGTGTGTCAATGAACGAACCCTTTTTTGCAGGCCATTTCCCCGGTAATCCGGTGATGCCCGGGGTCCTCATAATAGAGGCTATGGCCCAGGTAGGGGCGGTATGTGTGCTCCGGAAAGAAGAGAATAAGGGTAAGACTGCGTATTTTGCCGCCATTAATTCCGCCAAGTTTAAGCGTAAGGTTGTTCCCGGTGATGTACTTATGCTGGAACTGGAACTGATCAAGGAGAAAGGCCCTATCAGCTTATGCAGGGGCAAGGCCACGGTAGACGGGGAAGTGGCTGCTGTATGTGAGATAACCTGCGCAATATCTTAAGTCAGGTTGTGTATGGAACAGAGGTCTGGTCATGGATTTTATAAATGATAAAAAAAATAAGATAAATGAAAAAATAAACAAGGAAAAGATAAGTGACGGCATAAATAAGATAAAGAATCTGGCCGGACGCGGAATGGACGCCATAAATAAAAGGCACAATGCTGAAGCGGATGTGGCAGATGATCTCATCGAATGTCCTTCCTGTAAAGGCATGGTCAGCAGAAGGGAAGCCAAGGCCAATCTGTATGTATGCCCCAAGTGTAATGGCTATTTCAGAGTCCGTACAAAAAACAGGTTTAGGATGGTCATTGATGAAGGCTCTTTTGAAGAGTGGTGCACCGAGATCGATGAGACCGATCCTTTGAGCTTTCCCGGATATCATGATAAGCTGGAATCCGTCAGGGAAAAGACGGGACTCAGCGAGGGTGTCACTGTGGGACGTGCCAAAATAGGTGGGAACGACTGTGTGATCGGTGTGTGTGATTCCAGATTCCTTATGGGAAGCATGGGCTCAGTCTATGGAGAAAGGATCACCCGGGCCGTGGAAAAGGCCACACAGCTTAAGCTCCCCGTCATTTTATTCTGCTGTTCCGGCGGCGCCAGAATGCAGGAGGGAATCGTTTCCCTGATGCAGATGGCCAAGACCTCCGCAGCCCTTAAGGCTCATTCCGATGCGGGACTCTTTTATATATCGGTTCTGACGGATCCCACCACCGGAGGCGTGACTGCCAGTTTCGCCATGCTGGGAGATGTGATACTGGCTGAGCCCGGAGCACTTATAGGCTTTGCAGGCCCCAGGGTCATAGAGCAGACCATAGGTGAGAAACTTCCGGCAGGCTTCCAGCGTTCGGAATTTCAGCTGGAGCACGGTTTTGTGGATGCCATTGTCACCAGACATAAGCTTAAGAGCACACTGGCTTTCCTTTTGAAGACCTGTAAAAATGATACTCTTGATCGTGACCGCAGTGTGTTCAGGACAGGCTTTGATCATATTCCGGATAAATATCTTCCTTCCGAGATACTTAAGGAGAGGATGGCTACCGGGATGCCCAAGAGTGCCTGGGATAAGGTGAGGGAAGCCAGGAGCATTGACAGACCCACCTGTACCACCCTTATAAATAATATCCTGGGAGATTTCTATGAGCTTCACGGAGACAGACAGTGCAAGGATGATAAGGCTGTTGTGGCCGGAGTGGGTACCCTGGCGGGACAGACCGTTTTTGCCGTGGGCATAGAAAAGGGTAATGACATAAAGGAATGCCAGGTACACAATTTCGGTATGGCAGGCCCCGAGGGTTACCGCAAAGCCTTGCGTGTCATGAAGCTGGCGGAGAAATTAAATAAGCCCATCATATGTTTTGTAAATACTTCGGGGGCATATCCCGGAAAAGAGGCGGAGGAGAGAGGACAGGGCGAAGCCATTGCCCGTAACCTCTATGAGATGTCTGCCCTCAAGGTGCCTGTACTTTCGATATTCTTTGGTGAAGGCGGCTCCGGCGGAGCTTTGGCCCTGGGCGTTGCCAACGAAGTATGGATGCTTGAGAATGCCACATATTCCGTGCTTTCTCCCGAGGGTTTTGCCTCCATACTCTGGAAGGATTCCACCAGGGCACAGGAAGCGTCTGATGTGATGAAGATAACTGCCCAGGAGCTTAAGAAGCTGGGCATCATAGAGGAGATAATACCTGAATACGGCGGAGCTGATACACAGACTGCCATGGCCATATCCATGTACATCAGAGACGGACTCATTGATTTTGTTCAGGCTTTTGACAACAAAAAGGGTGTTGACATAGCAGAACAAAGATATGACAGGTTCAGAGGCTTTTGACGGTTTTACGTCGGATGTATATTAGAGAGGTTGATAATGGGATTCAGGATAATGGGAACCGGCAGAGCAGTGCCTGCGAACGCGGTTTCAAATGATGATATTGCAAAATTTGTGGACACTTCTGACGAGTGGATCAGTCAGAGAACAGGCATAAAAAACAGATATATATCCACGGGAGAGACTCTTAACGATCTGGCAAAGGAGGCTTCCGAAAAGGCTATGGAGATGGCGCACGTTACAGCCGATTCCATAGACCTCATCATAGTGGGGACGCTGTCTCCCGACAGGATATATCCCAGCGCCGCCTGTGAACTTCAGGCCAATATAGGCGCGGTCAATGCCATAGCTTTTGATATAAATGCTGCCTGCAGCGGCTTTCTGTTTGCGCTTCAGATCGCAAACGGATATTTTGCCACCGGCGGTGCCAAAAGGGCTCTTCTGGTAGGCGCAGAGATCCTTTCCAAGATGACGGACTGGACAGACCGCGGTACCTGTGTGCTCTTCGGAGACGGGGCCGGCGCATGTATTGTGGATTATGACAAGGACGCCGTGGTGACCTTTTCAAGTGGCTCCGACGGCACAAAGGGAGATGCGCTTTATTGTAATAACAGACCCATAAACAATCCCTTTTTAAAGAATGAATCATCCCTTGACCATACCCATATGGACGGTCAGGAGGTATTTAAGTTCGCGGTAAAGACTGTGCCCCGCGCCATAGAGGACGCCATGGAAAAGGCAGGCGTGACGGCCCAGGATGTGGATGTATTCCTTTTGCATCAGGCAAACCTTCGGATAATAGAGGCTGTGGCTAAGCGGCTTAAAAGACCCATGGAGAAATTCCCTCTCATCATGTCGGAATTTGGAAACATGTCGGCGGCCTGTGTGCCTATCCTTCTGGATACCCAGATCAGGAACGGTACCGTGCAAAGAGGGATGCAGACCGTAATGGCTGGCTTCGGCGCAGGACTGACATGGTGCGCTGCGGTTTTTGTATATTGACCGGGCTTAAATAAATGAAGTTTTGATAGTCCACCGGACGTTTAGCGCCCCTTAGGACAAAGCTCAGGATGACATGGAGGTAAAAAATGGATATCAATCAGAGAGCACTTGAAGCACATAAGGAATGGAACGGAAAATTAAGCATCAATTCAAAGTCCCCTATAAAGACAAGAGAGGATCTTTCCATAGCATACACACCCGGAGTGGCAGAGCCCTGCCGCGTGATAGCAAAGGAGCCTGATAAGGCTTATGAATATACCATGAAGGCCAATACCGTCGCAGTGGTATCAGATGGTTCGGCGGTTCTGGGACTGGGGAATATAGGACCTCTTGCAGCCATGCCCGTAATGGAAGGAAAGTGCGCTCTGTTCAAGGAGTTCGGCGGCGTGAATGCGGTGCCCATCTGTCTGGACACCCAGGATCCTCAGGAGATAATCAAGGCAGTGAAATATCTGGCGCCTTCTTTCGGCGGTATAAACCTCGAGGATATATCCGCTCCCAGGTGCTTCGAGATAGAGGAGGCGCTTAAAAAAGAACTGAACATTCCGGTATTCCATGATGACCAGCATGGCACGGCTATAGTAGTGCTGGCCGGCGTGATAAACGCCCTCAGGCTGACCGGTAAAAAGAAGGAAGAGTGCAGGGTAGTGGTAAACGGTGCAGGCGCAGCGGGCATAGCCATTACAAAGCTTCTCATGGACTACGGTTTCGTGGATATCATCCTGTGCGACAGCACCGGCGTGGTATATGAGGGCAGGGAAAAGCTCAACTGGATAAAGAAGGAGATAGCTTCGGTCACAAACCGTGACAGGATACAGGGAACTCTCGCAGACGCCATGAAGGAATCCGATATCTTTATCGGCGTATCCGTTCCCAATGTGGTAAGTGAAGATATGATAAAGTCCATGAGACCGGATCCCATTGTGTTCGCAATGTCCAATCCGGATCCTGAGATCTATCCCGATGTGGCAAAGAAAGCCGGCGCAAGGGTAGTGGGAACAGGCCGTTCCGACTTCCCCAACCAGGTGAATAATGTGGTGGCATTCCCCGGAATCTTCAAGGGCGCTTTGGAGGGCAGGGCCGGACAGATCACCCAGGAGATGAAGCTGGCAGCAGCCAAGGCTATTGCCTCCCTCATTACGGATGAGGAACTCAGTGAAGATAAGGTACTCCCCGATATTTTTGATGAGAGACTGGTGGGTGTGGTATCAAAGGCCGTGATCGATCATATCAACTGATCGGTCACACCGACCGATCCCATTGATTGATCTCATCTATCGATCCTGTCGACTGATAAAAAGTACTTGTCATTTTTGAAATTAATATATATAATTAATTCGTCCCGGTTCCGGGGCTTTTTCCCAATGCAAATTGTCTGGAGACGGTAATTCACGTTTATGTGGGTTTACATTAGGAGGCTTATATGAGAGAAAAGTACGAGTCGCTTTCGCTCATGGACCTGAAGGAGATCGCCAAGGCCAGAGGCCTTAAGGGTATCTCTACCATGAAAAAGGCTGACATCATCAACCTTATGTGTGAAAAGGATGAGGAGGAGAACAGAGTCGAAGGCGATTTTTCAAAGATCGGGAGTACGGAAAAAAAGCCGGCAGCACCTGTTGTCGAGGCCGCTCCCGAAAAGGATAACAAGGAAGACAGTGTACCTGCCGATAAGGAGGCGCTGGATTCGGGTATCATAGCAAACGGAATATTGGAAGTGCTGCCTGACGGTTACGGATTCATACGTTCGGATAATTATCTTCCGGGAGAGGCGGATGTGTATGTCGCCCCCAGTCAGATACGCAGGTTTAATCTTAAGACCGGCGATATAGTGGTGGGTAATACCAGGGTGAAGACACAGGGAGAGAAATTCTCCGCCCTTTTGTATGTGAAATCCATAAACGGGCTTCATCCAACCGAGGCACAGCGTCGTCCCAATTTTGAGGATCTCACCCCTGTCTTTCCCAAGGAGAGACTGAGACTTGAGATGGGCCAGTCCAGCGTGGCCATGAGGATCATGGATCTAATGAGCCCCGTGGGAAAGGGGCAGAGAGGTATGATAGTATCTCCCCCCAAGGCCGGAAAGACCACCCTTTTAAAGAATGTGGCAAAGTCCATAACCCATAATTATCCCGATATGTATCTCATCATCCTTCTGATTGATGAAAGACCCGAGGAAGTGACGGATATAAAGGAAAATGTGGAAGGCAGACATGTGGAGGTCATATATTCCACCTTTGACGAACTGCCTGAGCATCATAAGAGAGTGTCCGAGATGGTGATTGAAAGGGCGAAGCGTCTGGTGGAGCATGGCCGTGACGTCATGATACTTCTGGACTCCATCACACGTCTGGCCAGGGCTTATAATCTTACGGTGCCCCCGTCGGGACGTACTCTTTCCGGAGGTTTGGATCCCGCGGCACTGCACATGCCCAAGAGATTTTTCGGCGCCGCCAGAAACATGAGGGAGGGCGGCTCTCTGACCATCCTTGCCACGGCTCTGGTGGAGACCGGATCAAAGATGGACGATGTGGTCTACGAGGAGTTTAAGGGCACCGGTAACATGGAGATGATCCTTAACCGTAAGCTTCAGGAAAAGAGGGTGTTCCCCGCCATCGACATTCCCAAGTCCGGTACCAGAAGGGAGGATCTGCTGCTCACGCCTGAGGAACTGGATGCGGTAAATGCTCTGAGAAAGGGGCTTAACGGACTAAAGCCTGACGACGCGGTGGAGCAGATACTCAACATGTTCGTGAAGACCCGCGATAACAGGGAATTTGTGGACAGGATAAATAAATCCCCCATATTTTAAAAAATGCTTGCATATTTAAGTATATGTATGCTAATATATCATGGTTGTTTGTAGTTCAATCCTTTTGAGCAGCAGCGAGGGAAACCGCAAGTTGTATGCAGGATTGCAGTAAGGAGGTTATGTAATGAAAGAAGGAATACATCCTAACTATTATCAGGCAAAGGTTACCTGTAACTGCGGTAACACTTTTATCACCGGTTCCACCAAGGAAGATATCCACGTGGAAATCTGTTCAAAGTGCCATCCCTTCTACACGGGACAGCAGAAGGCTGCAAGAGTAGCCGGACGAATCGATAAGTTCAATAAGAAGTATGGTGTGACACAGAACTAGTTTTTACTTTGCAGTTTAACGGATGCCGTTGCCTTTTATAAAGGCAACGGCTTTCTATGTTTAAGGAATTAAAATATGTCAAAAAAGAGATACAGCGGGATAGGCGGACAGGCGGTCATGGAAGGCATCATGATGCGCAATAAGGAAAAGTATTCCGTGGCTGTGAGAAAGAGTGACGGTGAGATCGAAGTCATGACAGGCACCTACGAGCCTCCCATTCCCGAAAAGATAACTTCCCTTCCGTTTATCAGAGGCACCTTTGTCATGATCAATTCCCTGGTCCTTGGAATGAAGACTTTGGGCTGGTCTGCGGAATTTTTTGAAGAGGACGAGGAGGAAGGCACTGTAAAAGGTACTGAAAAGGGTGCTGATGATACCTCAAAAAAGGAGGATAAGGAAAAAGGGATATCTCCTCTCATGATGGGACTTACAGTATGCTTTTCACTGGTCCTCTCTCTGGGACTTTTCATGTTCCTGCCTTATTTTTTGTCGGAGCTTCTTCGAAATGTGGTAAAATCCAATACACTTATCCTGATCTTTGAAGCTTTGCTTAAGCTTATAATCTTTGTGGCTTATGTGGCTGCGATCTCCCTCATGGATGATATTAAGAGGGTGTATATGTATCACGGCGCCGAGCATAAGTGCATCAACTGTGTGGAAAACGGCATGGAGCTTAACGTGGAGAATGTGATGAAGTCTGACAGGCTCCATCCCCGGTGTGGCACCAGTTTCATGGTCTTTGTTCTCATAGTCAGCATAATCCTGTTTATGTTCATCCGGACGGATTCCAGACTTATGAGATTTGCCATTCGCCTGGTGCTCATTCCCGTGATAGCGGGTATATCCTATGAGATCATCAGATGGGCGGGCAGCAGCAGTAATCCCATAGTTAAGATCCTGTCCATGCCGGGTCTTTGCGTGCAGAAGCTGACCACCAGGGAACCTGATGAAAAAATGGCCGAGGTGGCCATACGCGCCGTGGAGGAAGTTTTTGACTGGCGTGCTTACTTGCAGGAATTGAAGGGGGAAAATGGTGAATTACCGTAAAGCCTATGAATGGGGAAAGATCAGACTGGAAGTCGCCGACGTGCCTGAGGAGGCGTTAAACGCCAGGCTTTTGCTGGAACATGTGTGCAATACCTGTCACAACGATCTGTATGTCAACAGCGAAAGACGGCTCACCGAGGATGAGGAGCGCGAATATGAGAATCTCATCAGACTCAGGGCGCAGAGGGTTCCTTTGCAGCATCTCACCGGGCATCAGGAGTTTATGGGCCTGGATTTCATCGTGAACAGGGATGTGCTCATCCCCCGGCAGGATACGGAGATCCTGGTGGAGGAAGCGCTGATCGCCGTTTCGGACTCCGACAGGGTGCTGGATCTGTGTACGGGCAGCGGCTGTGTCCTTTTGTCCCTCATGTGTTTTAAGAATAATATCATCGGAGTGGGAAGCGATATATCTGAGGCTGCACTTAAGGTGGCGAAGGAGAATTATGAGAGGCTCTCCGTCAGGATCAACGGAAAGGCATCCTTCATAAAGAGCGATGTCTATGAAAATATAACGGGAGTGTATGATGTCATACTGGCCAATCCGCCATATATAAAAAGCTCCGATATCGAGCAGCTGATGCCGGAGGTCAGGGATCACGATCCCATTCTGGCTCTTGACGGCGGGGAGGACGGCCTCGATATCTACAGACGCATTATTGACGGCTGTGATACCCATCTTGAAAATGAAGGCAAGCTGATCATGGAGATCGGCTTTGACCAGGCTCAGGATGTCATGGATATCCTGGAGGAGAATTATTTTGACGATATCAGGATCATAAAAGACCTGGCAGGACTTGACCGTGTAGTGTATGCACGAAAGGAAAGATAAAATGTTTGATAAGCTGGAAGATCTGCTGCACAGATATGAAGAAGTACTGAATCTTCTGGGAATGCCGGACACCGCATCGGACCCCAACCGTTTCAGGATGCTCAGCAAGGAAGAAAGTGAATTAAAGCCCATAGTGGAGGCCTATAAGGCATATAAAATGAGTCAGCAGGATATAGAGGACTCCCTTTCACTTCTGGATTCGGAAAACGATGAGGAGATGAGGGAGATGCTCAAGGAAGAACTCTCCGATGCAAAGAAGCGCAATGAGGAACTGACTCAGAAGCTTAAGGTACTGCTCCTTCCCAAGGACCCTAATGATGATAAGGACGTCATAGTGGAGATAAGGGCAGGGGCCGGCGGAGACGAATCCGCTCTTTTTGCCGCCGAGATATACCGTATGTATGTACATTACGCCGAGGGGCGTAACTGGCGGACGGAGCTTTTGAATGTGGACGAGATAGGCATCGGTGGCATGAAGGAAGTACAGTTCATGATCAAGGGCCAGGGAGCCTATTCCGTCATGAAATATGAGAGCGGCGTCCACAGGGTACAGAGAGTCCCCGAGACCGAGTCCGGCGGCAGGATACATACCTCCACCATTTCCGTGGCAGTGATGCCTCAGGTGGATGATGATATCGATATAAAGATCGAGGATAAGGATATAAGGATAGATGTGATGAGAGCTTCCGGAAATGGCGGTCAGTGCGTCAATACCACCGATTCAGCCGTGAGACTGACTCATTATCCCACGGGGATAGTCATCTATTCCCAGACTGAAAAATCCCAGATCCAGAATAAGGAAAAGGCCTTTAATCTGTTGAAGGCAAAGCTTTATGATCTGGAGCAGCAAAAGAGACATGACGATGAGGCTCAGCTTCGAAAGAGTCAGATCGGAACAGGTGACAGATCCGAAAAGATCAGAACCTATAATTTCCCCCAGGGACGTGTCACGGACCACAGGATCAATCTCACTATGTACAAGCTGGACAAGGTTATGGACGGTGATATACAGGAGATCCTGGATGCGTGCATATCCGCAGATCAGGCTGCCAAGCTGCTGAAGATGAACCAGTGACGGATTCGTTGATTTTTTACATCTTTTAGTAGACGAAAGGCTTGTTTTTTGTTAAAATGAACATATATGTGTGGTTTTATATCCATACATGGTTTGTTGTCGGACAGGTGTCCGGCGGGGGGAATGATGAAAATGCTTAATGGCGATGCCGGCCGTGACTCTAAGGGACACGTGTCCTACGGCGTACATGAGAAATATCAGGACATTCTGCAGAAGGATGCCCTTACCGGAATAAATAATAGAAGAGGTTTCTACAGTTCTACGGCAGCTCTTATTCAGGGTAATCCTGAAGAGGAGTTTGTTATCTGTTGCATCAACATAGATAAATTCAAGCTTGTAAACGATCTGTTCGGCACCTATGAGGGAGATAAGCTCCTGGTGTATATGTCCAATCACCTGCGTGATTTTGTGGGAGATTACGGGACCATCGCGAGACTTACCGCAGACAATTTTGCCATATGTCTCCCCAATGAGCCGGATATATATGACAAGATCACGGGAGTTCTGGATGACTGGTTCTTTGATTATCCGCTTTCCGTAAATATCATCACCCGCTGTGGCTTCTATCATGTCCACGATCCCAATATTCAGGTTAGCATCATGTGCGACAGGGCGAATCTGGCCATACTGGAGATCAAAGGCAGTTATGAGAAGAGCTATGCCGTCTATGACGAAAAGATAAGAAGGCGGATACTTCAGGAGCAGGAAATCTTAAATGAGATGAAGAGTGCGCTGGAGACCCACCAGTTTACCGTATATTATCAGCCCAAGTTTAATATGGAGAGCGGCAAGCTCATCGGCTCCGAGGCTCTTGTTCGATGGATACATCCCGAAAAGGGCATTATCTCTCCGGGAGTATTTGTTCCCGTATTCGAGAAAAACGGTTTTATCTCTGCGCTTGACCAGTATGTATGGGAGTGCGTATGCCGTGATCTGAGGGAGTGGATTGACGAGGGATATACCGTGTGCCCCGTGTCCATAAATGTATCCAGGGCAGAACTGTACAATAAGGATCTGACTGCCTTTCTCATAAGTCTGGTGGAAAAATATAATATCCCTCAAGAGTATATCCAGCTGGAGATCACCGAATCGGCGGTGACTGACGATCCGGAACAGATGATCAGGATGATCATGGATCTTAAATCCAGCGGCTTCGTGATCCTGATGGACGATTTCGGCTCCGGTTATTCTTCGCTTAATACTCTTAAGGATGTGCCGGTGGATGTGCTGAAGCTGGATCTTAAGTTCCTCTACAACATGGATCATAACGTAAAGGCTAACTACATCCTTAAGTCTGTAGTGGAGATGGCCATGAGGCTTGATCTGATAGTCATAGCAGAGGGCGTGGAGACTGAGACCCAGGCTGCGTTCCTTAAGTCCATAGGCTGTATAAGGGCTCAGGGTTATCTGTACGCCAAGCCCATGCCCAAAAAAGAGATTGAGATATTCCTTTCGGATCCGGATAAGGTGACGGCATCGGATGATAATGCCAGGATAGGCATAATCAATGCCGAGGATATGACAGAGGGCTTTCACAGCGATGACGAACTCTCCTGGTACAGGACGGCTCTTGTGCAGATGATGGCCATGCTTTTCCAGTATGATCTGGAAAATGATATACTTATGATCTATGACATGAAGACGGGAGAGGGCTCGAAGGAAATGTCCCGCATAGAGATCACCTCCTTCAAAAAGAGCGTTACTTCCGGAGCATATATTTTTCCTGATGACGCCGGCGAATTGGACCGTATGATCAATGACAGGGATATCAGATCTTATGATATGCGGCTTCGGGGAGTGGGCGGCATGAGTCAGGGCTTCAGATGGTTTCGCATGGACGGTAAGATCCTTACCACTTCCGACGGCACCCCCAGAGCCATAGTGGGAGCCTTGCGTGATATCTCAAATGAAAAGGCAGAAGATGCGCTGCTTGATATTCTTTCCGCTTTTGAGACACAAAAGGATGAGAGAGTGATAATAGACAGGATACTGGCTGCCATCAACTATGGCGTGGCCGCTCAATCCACCGGACTTATCTTTACCAGGACCCGTGGCGTAAATGAACTGGGTGGAGTGTCCCTCAGTGTGGACGGAAAGAGACAGGTATATTACGATCCCAAGGTGATCAGGAAACTGGACGAGCATATCATGAGGCTGCCGGCGGATAAGTATGGTCTCAGTATACTGTCCATAAATGATTATGATTCATACGATGATTCACTTCAGGAGTTTTTCTTCTCCGGAGGCGAGCGTCATGTAACACTTTACCGTACGGCACTCAACGATCAGATGACTGTCGTGATATTCACCACATATGATGCTTCGGACAAGCAGTTTACGGATTCGGACCTTAAACATCTCGGAGAGATGTGCAAATCTGTCCGCAATAATCTGTCAAAGCTTTATACCGATAAGCTGGAGCGGGAAAACATGAAAATGTATTCCTACGCCTTCAAAAACTCAAATGTAAAGATATGGGAGTGGGATATAGAGACCGGTCTTTTACATCGTTCCGCCAATGCAATAGATGATGACGGCATGGGTGAGTGGATTCAGAACGTACCGGATGTTTACATTGAATCAAAGTCTATTCATCCCGATTTTGTGGAGGATTACCGGAATGCATATAATGATCTGAGAAACGGTAAAAATGCCGTGGTCATGGTCAAAAAGATACAGAGGGACGCTACCTATATCTGGATGCACATAGATTACACCGTCATCTTTGACGCCGATGGTAATCCCATAAAGGCCATCGGCCTGGGCGAGGATGTGAACCAGCTGTATCAGAATCAGACCAGGGAGCGCCAGCTTCTTTTGGATCAGAATATGGATAAGACTGTTGCTGATCGTATGATATTCAGGATAGATTTTGATGATGATCTGATAACGGAGGTTCGCGGATCATTCAGCTATGTCAAAAAGGACATGAAATATTCGGAGCTTATAAAGGAACTCCTTGCGCATCATGTGAGTGAACAGTCCGCCGAAATGTTCCGGAATTATACTGCGGTGGAAGGCATAGTAAGGGAATATGTGGACGGCAACCAGTGCTTTACCAAGACCTATCGGTATATGGACAGCAATGGTAAGATGAACTGGCGCGCCATTGATGTGGATGTGTTCACAAATAAGGAAGGCCACATGTGCGCCATGGTCAGACTGCGCAGTCTGAATAAATGTGCCGAGTATGAAAAATATATAAAGGGTGATGTGCAGTGGAACGACATCCTTTGTCTGTATGAAAAAGAAAGCTTTGAAGATATGGTGCGCGGTGCCGTCAGGGATGAACAGGATATGAAGGGCGCCCTGATGATAGTGGACATGGATAAATCCTCCATTATAAGGGAGGCTTTGGGAACCAAATATTTGAATGAGCTCATGGTAAATGTCATAGCTATCATTAAGTCCATGATACCCGATGATGTGATCCTGGGACGTATGTGCGATGACCAGTTCGGCATCTTTATTCCCGGACCCATTTCATCCAGGGCAGTCTTTGTGATATACAGAGAGCTTCAGAAGAGTCTGTTTTCGGCTTTTTCCATCAGAAACAGAAATTATGTGCTCTCAGCCAGCATAGGCCTGATCTTTACACAGCAGTATGAGGGTGATCCGGAGGATATCATCGATGCTGTCATGGATGATATGATTCTGGCAAAGAGTCATTCTTCAAATAAGAAAAAGTTAAAGCGATAAGGCTGTAAATAAATGTATATAAATAAAAAGAATCATATACTTTCCGGGGTGATACTTGGAACCGCCCTTTTTAATCTGGTTTTTGAATCGGTGGAAAGTATCCAGAGGCTGATCCTTAAGAGGGCTTATTCCACGTCTCCGGACATGCTGGAGATGTCACTTTGGAACAGCCGTATGATCTGTTCATTCATAAAGCTGTTGATCATCATGGTTTTGTTTTACATGGCATGGATGAAGCTTAAGAAGCTGGCATCCACCGTGGGAGATGATGATATGATCGAGATGGCCAAGCTCCAGAGAGAAGCTCTTGGAGACAAGCTTTCTTCGTTGTCGGCATATTCCATTTCGCAGCTTATGCAGCTTTGGGCTGCCATATTCATAGGAGCTGAGCTGGTGTACGATGTGACCAGTATCATTTACCGTGACTTTGTGGCTGCTCTGTCCACCTTGTTTGACATGTCCGATCAGGCCATGGCAAATGCCTTTGTCGATTTCTATAATAATACTCATGGGTTCAAGTATATGGGCATGCAGATCGCCATAATGCTGGGGATCTTTGTCACGGGAGTATTCCTCAAGGACGTATTGCTCAAGATAGTCGCGTTTGCCGTAACGGCAGTTTACACGCTGGCTTTTATGATACTTAGCATGAATACGCTGGTCATATTCAACAGGAGCGTGGGCATAGTCTGGACCTCGGTCATCTTTCACATGACACAGACTGTGGGACTGGCTGTCCTGGCCATATATATGAGCAAAAAATATAAAGGGCTTTAAAGATGAAAAAGAAAAAACCTGTTACAGATGAAGATAAAAAAGAGTTTATAAGATATTACAGCAATAATGAGGACGAGCTGGAAATGGCCGGTTCCAATATTCGCGCGGCCTATAAGGAAAGCGTGGAGTACGGCCTTGAGAAGGACTGGATCGAGGCTTTGAATGCAAAGGCTTATGGCTGTTACGGCGGCAACTGTGTCTTTGACTGTGATTGGGAGGAGTCAAAGAGATGTCTTTTAAAGCTGGTGGAACTGGACGGAGAGAATAATCCCTTTTATTACAATACTCTGGGATATATCTATTATTACGGACGCTGCAATAATGGGGTTCCCCAGTATGATGAGGCGTTCAAATATTTTGCGGTGGGAGCCATCGCCGGCATATATGAATCACGCTATAAGATCGCGGATATGATGATAAGCGGCAACGGCGCCCTTAAAAACAAAGGCTGCGCCGCAAATATCATCATAAGCATGTATGATGACAATTATGATATTTTCTGCAAGGGCAGCTATAACGGAAAGTTTGCTGACATATCCTTAAGAATGGGCAATCTTTATGAAGAAGGGATAGGCGTGGAAAAGAATCTGGAACTGGCTTATTATCATTATGTTCAGGCCAGATACGCCATCGATCTGCGCAGTCGGAATTCTCAGAAATTCGGTGACACAAAGGTGGCCGAAAAGATAAACAAGGCCTATGAGAGAGTAAGGAAACAGCTTCCCGAAAACTATTTCAAAAAGTACATGGAGTTTGACAATCCGGCTATCTTCGGACTCATGCTTCAGGGCGCATCGGGACTTGACATAGAACTCAGTTACAGGAAGGGCAGATATTATATGCGGGCCAAGACTCTGGCTGCGGAAAATGATATCTCCGATAATCTCATCACTGTAGCGGAAATGGAATTCTGTGAACTGGCGGATGAGGTCGAAGTGGAGCTTTTCGAGATCAGTGACATAAGCACCGATGAGTTCCCGGCCAAGGCTTTCATCACCCACATAATGTATAATGATGATGATGACCGTTGGGAGTTTTACCACGGAGATTTTGAACTGCTGTCCTTTAAGTGTTCCGCCTTTATTTTCAGAGGAAGGGCATGGAGGGACACTACGGCGCTGTGGGAGCTTCGAGGTGATAAGACGGAATGAGCATGAATTCTACTCCCAATGGTGAAAGATTCCGCATAGGTATATTCGGCTGTGTCAATTCGGGCAAATCCAGTCTGATCAACGCCTTAACGGGGCAGGATATCGCGATGGTATCGGACGTCAGGGGGACCACCACCGACCCTGTGAGCAAGGCCATGGAGATGCTGCCCATAGGTCCCGTGCTCATCACGGATACGCCGGGACTTGACGATGAGAGTGAACTGGCTGAAAGGCGTATAGAAAGGACTATGGAGGTCCTTTCCATAACGGATCTTGCCATACTGGTGGTGGATGCCAATAGGGGTTTATGTAAAAGGGATGAGGAGATCATTTCACTTTTTAAAAAAGAAAAGTGTCCATATCTTACAGTCTTTAATAAGACCGATCTGACAAAGGAGGATTCTCCTAACAGAGAATCCTTGAAGTCTCTCAAAGCCGGGACGGGCTCTTTCGATCAAAGATTGGGAGCAGATGATGCAGCTTTGGAAAACACAAAAGAGACCTTATATGTGAGTGCATTGTTAGGAGACGGTATCGATGAGCTTAAACGCGCCATCGCCTCATTCGATCTGCAGGAGGATCCGGCTTATCCCATCGTGGCCGATTTCGTCAGTGAAAATGACACGGTGGTGTTGGTGGTACCCATAGATGACGCAGCCCCCAAGGGCAGGCTCATCCTTCCCCAGCAGCAGACCATAAGGGAACTCATCGAGGCAGGAGCCTTTGCCGTGACGGTGAGGGATACGCATCTTGAGGATCTCATGCAGCAGTTTGAAAAAACGCAGATCACCCCGTCGCTGGTGGTGACCGATTCCCAGGCCTTTGCAAAGGTGGCACAGATAGTCCCTTCGGATATGAGGCTTACTTCCTTTTCCATACTCATGGCCAGACATAAGGGGATTCTTAAAGCTTCAATGGAAGGCATAAAGGCTATAAAGGGATTAAAGGATGGGGACAGGGTGATGATATCCGAGGGCTGTACCCATCGCAGGATGTGCGGTGACATCGGTACGGTTAAAATCCCCCGTGCACTTAAGAAGATAAACGGCAGTACTTTGGAATATGTATTTTCAAGCGGAGGTTCCTTCGGGAGTATCGATGATCTTAAGAAGGTTTCCTGCGTGATACATTGCGGAGGCTGCATGCTAAGCGAAAAGGAAATGAAAAGACGGTATAAGCTCTGTGAAAGAGCGGGTGTACCCATAACCAATTACGGTCTGGTACTGGCAGCTGCAGGAGGGATACTGGATCGCAGTATAGATTTTATTCCGTATGAGTAACAAAAACGATCTGAATCAAATACAGCTTGACGCCCTGGAGGCCAGGCGCGACGAGGAGAAAAAACAGGCTCTTCGCCGCAGGATGATGATCAGGGCTTACATAAGGGCCGGTATCTTTTTTTTCGGCGGTATCATAATAGGTGTCAGTCTTTGTTATGTCTTTAATATATTCAGGCAGGAAAAGGTTTCGGTCTCTGATTTTGCCACCCTGCTGGGACAGGTGAGTTCCGGGGAAAGGGAGATGTCCGAGGAAGAGATCCAGGATCTCTCGGAAGATACGGGCATATCCTACGAGGAACTGGACAAGCTTTTTTCCTCCTATGATGATGATGCGGAGAGGCTCCTCATGGAGGAAAGTGACCGAAGCGAAGGAAGCGGGGATGAACCCCTTAAGGCGGAGGATCTGGATCACGTCACCGTCATCGACTGGGACAGCGTCAGGGAAAGTAACGCTCAGACTGAGACAGAAAACGATACGGATACGGCACAGGACGAACCTGAGGAGATAGGCTGGGATGAAGCCATGGCAGACATTGTTCCCGCAGGGGATGAAGAAAATGATGAGGATTCTGCCACAGCCCAGGATGGCTTTGAAGAGGATATGTCTGCAGGTGATCGTATCGAGGCCATGAAGGAAGCCCTCAGCGACGGAGTGGGCACTACCGCCGCACTGAGAAAACTTTTTGTGGACGACATTATGGTCATAAGCGGTAAGAAATATTATTTCTTCCCCATCAGGGACGATCTCAGTAAGCATGATCTCAGTGAAGAGTTCCTGATAAAAAATCCCGACGGCTCGCTGGATTATGATATGGGAGACGGACGTATGGCCGTAAAGGGCATAGACGTATCCAGATATCAGGGAGTCATTGACTGGAGTAAGGTGGCCGGATCCGGTGTAAAATATGCTTTTCTTCGAGCAGGTTTCAGAGGCTATGGCAGCGGAGAGATACAGATAGATGAGACCTTTTTGGAAAACGCCGCACAGGCCAGCGCCAACGGTATAGAGATAGGAGTCTATTTCTTTACACAGGCAGTGAATGAAGAGGAGGCCATAGAAGAGGCTGAGTTTGTCCTGAATCTGCTGGGGGGAAATGAGATAGCACTTCCCATTGCCTATGATCTGGAGCGGGTGAACGGTGGGCGCATGAATTCCATCGGTGCCGATCAGATGACTAAAAATACCAGGGCCTTTTGCGATACCGTCGGGGCGGCGGGATATGATGCCATGGTATACGGCAATATGGAATCCATGCTGCTGATGCTCAACATGGATGAGGTGGAGGATATCCCGAAGTGGTTCGCATATTACAGTGATGATATTTATTTCCCCTACAAATTTGATGTATGGCAGTATTCGGGAAAAGGACGCGTGGACGGCATCACCGGTGATGTGGATATGAACCTGTACTTCAGATGATCCCAAGACGGAATTTTCAGGATGTAAAAGTTAACGATTGTTTTATGAAATGATTTAGTGTATAATGTTTCAGTTAACTATTCAGAACAGCATCTGGGTTCGGGGAAAATGTCGTTGGGAGCTAGCTCACATAAGACATTTTTCACGAAGTCAGATATTGGACGAGTCCAATGAACCGAGAGAATCGAAGATTCTCGAGGTGCTGTTCTGAATAGCAGCTGCATTTTGAAAGAAATATGTCGTCGGGAGCTTGCTCACGTAAGATATATATAAATTAAACTACACAAGAGGAAGAATAATGTCCAAAGAATTAGCAAAAACATACGATCCTTCATCAATGGAGGATGCGCTTTATAAAAAATGGGAGGAGAAGGGGTATTTCCACGCAGAAGTGGACAGGTCTAAAAAGCCCTTTACCATAGTGATGCCCCCTCCGAATATCACGGGGCAGCTGCACATGGGTCATGCACTGGATAATACCATGCAGGATATCCTTATCCGTTTCAAGAGGATGCAGGGATATAATGCCCTTTGGCAGCCCGGCACGGATCATGCTTCCATAGCTACCGAGGTAAAGATCATAGAGACCTTAAAGTCGGAAGGCATAGACAAGGCCGATCTGGGCAGGGAAAAATTTTTGGAGAGAGCCTGGAAGTGGAAGGAAGAATACGGCGGACGTATCACTAAGCAGCTTCGCAAGCTGGGATCTTCCTGTGACTGGCAAAGAGAGCGTTTCACCATGGATGCGGGCTGCAATAAGGCCGTGACCGAGGTGTTCTGCAAGCTTCATGAAAAAGGACTCATCTATAAGGGAAGCCGCATAATCAACTGGTGTCCTGTCTGCAATACCTCCATATCCGATGCGGAGGTGGAGTATGAGGAGCAGCAGGGACATCTGTGGCACATCAAATATCCCCTCATCAATGAGGACGGCAGTGTCAGCGACAGCGAGTTTCTGACCTTTGCCACCACCAGACCCGAGACCATGCTGGGTGATACCGCGGTGGCAGTCAACCCTTCGGATGAGAGATATACCTATCTGCATGGCCGTAAGGTATTACTGCCTATAGTGAATAAGGAAATCCCCGTAGTGGTTGATGATTATGTGGATGTGGAATTCGGTACCGGCGTGGTAAAGATCACCCCCGGCCATGACCCTAACGACTTCGAAGTAGGTAAGAGACATGATCTGCCCATAGTGAACATAATGAATGATGACGCCACCATCAATTCAAACGGCGGCAAATATGAGGGGATGGACAGATATGAAGCAAGGGCATCCATCGTAAAGGAACTGGAAGAAAAAGGTCTGCTGGTAAAGATAGAGGATTACTCTCACAATGTAGGTACCCATGACAGATGTAAGACTACCGTTGAGCCCCTTGTAAAGCAGCAGTGGTTCGTTAAGATGGACGAGCTCATAGGACCTGCCTCAGACGGAGTCAAGAATGGCGATATTAGGCTTGTGCCTGAGCGCATGGACAAGACCTATTTTAACTGGACCGACAATATCAGGGACTGGTGTATATCCAGACAGCTCTGGTGGGGACACAGGATCCCCGCATATTACTGTGAAAAGTGCGGTGAGATCGTTGTGGCAGCAGGCATGCCGGATAAGTGCCCCAAGTGCGGCTGTGAGCATTTTAAGCAGGATGAGGATACGCTTGATACCTGGTTCTCATCGGCACTGTGGCCTTTTTCCACTCTGGGATGGCCTGAAAAGACACAAGAGCTGGATTACTTCTATCCCACGGATGTGTTGGTAACAGGTTATGACATCATATTCTTTTGGGTTATCAGAATGATATTCTCAGGCTATGAGCAGATGGGTCAAAAGCCTTTCTCCACAGTGCTCTTCCACGGACTGGTAAGAGATGAGCAGGGCAGGAAGATGAGCAAGTCCCTGGGCAACGGTATCGATCCTCTTCAGGTGATCGAGCAGTACGGCGCGGATGCGCTGCGCTTTACACTGGTAACCGGTAATGCCCCCGGCAATGATATGAGATTCTCCGATTCCAGAGTCCAGGCCAGCAGGAACTTTGCAAACAAGGTATGGAATGCTTCCAGATTCATAATGATGAACATGGAGTCTGCCAATATCACAAAGCCTGCAGCCGATGAGCTGTATCCCGAGGATAAGTGGGTTCTTTGCAGACTCAACGACGTGATCCGCGAGGTCACCGACAACATGGAAAAATATGAGCTGGGCATCGCGGTATCAAAGATATATGACTTTATCTATGATGTACTGTGTGACTGGTATATCGAGATGATAAAGCCCAGGCTTTATTCCAAGGAGGATAATGCCGGTAAGAATGCAGCCCTGTATACCTTAAAGAGCGTGCTCATAGATGCGCTTAAGCTGCTGCATCCCTACATGCCTTTTATCACGGAGGAGATATACTGTACATTGACGGAAGGTGATGATATGAGGGAAGCTGACTCCATCATGATCACCGCCTGGCCCGTTTACCGTGAGGACAGATGCTTTGAAAAAGAAGCTGATGACATAGATGTCATTAAGGACGCCGTAAAGGGCATCCGTAATGTGCGCGCCGAGATGAATGTGGCTCCTTCGAAAAAGGCAGCCATGTATGTGGTGTCGAAGGATGAGGCCGTACTCAAGGTATTTGAAGACAGCGCCCTGTTCTTTGAGACCCTTGCAGGTGCATCAAAGCTCACTGTACAGAAGGATAAGGACGGCATACCCGAGGATGCGGTATCGGTAGTGACCGCCGCGGTCACCGTATATATACCCCTGGGCGAGTTCATAGATATCTCAAAGGAACTGGACCGTCTCAAAAAAGAGGAAAAGCGTCTTGAAGGCGAGCTCAACAGATCCAGAGGTATGCTTTCAAACGAGAAGTTTTTGAGCAAGGCTCCGGCTAAGAAGATTGAAGAGGAAAAGGAAAAACTTGCCGGCTATGAAAAGATGATGGAACAGGTGAAGGAGCGCCTTTCACAGCTTGGAAACTGAGGTTTTGCCATGATCAATTTTGAAGAAGAGTTAAAGAAATTTCATCCCTCACTTGAGGCGGATGATGCAGAAGATGCCATAAGACAGCATGATATGACGGATCTGACAGATCTGATGCTTGAGATATATCGTCAGGACCAGTCTTCGGAGACATCGGGTAATCAGAAATGAAATGCTATAATTGCGGTGTAGAGCTTTCCGAGAATGATTTCTGTACCTCATGCGGCGCGGACGTGTACCTTTATAAAAAGATAATCAGACTCTCCAACAGTTTTTACAACGAGGGTCTTGAAAAGGCAAAGGTTCGTGATCTCTCTGGTGCGGTGGACAGTCTTCGGAACAGTTTGAAATGTAATAAATATAATGTGGAAGCCAGGAATCTGCTGGGTCTGGTTTATTTTGAGCGAGGCGACGCCATAGAGGCCGTGGGTGAGTGGGTGCTGTCCAAGCATTTTCAGCCCCAGAAGAATATAGCTGACGACTTTATGAATGCTCTGGAGAGCAACCAGGCGAAATGGGACAGTATCAAACAGACTATCTCAAAATACAACAGGGTTCTGGAGTATTGTCAGCAGGACAGTCTGGATATGGCTACCATACAGTTAAAGAGCATACTAAAGGTCAATCCCAGATTCTTGAGGGCTCATCAGCTGCTGGCGCTGCTTTACATGAAGGAGCAGGATTGGGAAAACGCCGAACAGTGCATTAAAAGCGCAGCCGCTATAGATACCAACAATACCATGACCATGACCTATTCAAGAGAGATAGAAGAGGCCATGAAGCAACTGGATGAGATGGATCCCGAGTCGGCACGGCGCCGTAAAAAGAGACAGCAGCGGGATGTGATCGAATATACCAGCGGTAACGAGACCATAATCCAGCCCATAAACAATCAGGAGCATTCTTCAGTTGCCACCACCATGCTCAACATCTTCATAGGTCTTTTCATAGGCCTTGCGGTGATGTGGTATCTGGTACTTCCGGCCAGGCTCAAGAGCAGCCAGGCTGAGATAAATGACGAGCTTCTGGAGGTGGGAGCACAGCTCACGGAAAAGACTGAGGCTCTGGATGAGATGGAAAAGAGAGTCGATGCCCTGGAGGAAGAAAAGGTAGCTCTGTCCGATCAGATGCAGGGGATGACCGGAGATGACGGTATCATCGGTGCCTATGATAAGCTGATGAGTGCGGCCAGACACTATGTAGAAGGAGATTCGGACACCACCGATATCGCCCAGGATGTGCTGGGCATAGATGTGACCATCGTCCAGAGCGACATGGTTTCGGATGAGTTCAAAAAACTGTATGAGACCATGAGAAACGAGGTGTGCGTAAAGGCCGGTGCGGATTACCTGGAAAAGGGACTGAACGCCCTTAAGGATGATGATTATGATACGGCCGTCGATGCCCTTTCAAAAGCCTTTGAACTGGATGATAAGAATGCGGAGGCGCTTTTCAATCTGGGACATGCTTATCGCAGAAGCGACAGAAAGACGGAGGCTGAGGATGTATACAGACGTGTCATCACCCTCTTCCCCGAAAGTGAATACGCCACGGAGGCTGCCCAGTATGTTTCCGATGCACCGGCTGTGACTCAGAGCGAAACTCAGGAAGAGACCGGCGATCAGGCGGGTGATCAGGCTCAGGACATAGTCATAGAGCCCATAGTCGCCCAGGATGCCGAAGGAACACAGGATGCTGAAGGAACGCAGACGACGGATCAGGGAACTGCCGATTCACCGCTGATGGTTATTGACTGATGCATGAAAAAAAAGGAAAAATTGATGCAGCCATCGTTTTTGCGATAATAGTTTTTTCGCTGCTGACAGGTTTTATCTACACATATGACACTCCCGCGAGACTGCAGGCGGGAGTGTTTTTGTTGTTAATGCTTTCCGTGTGCGTCGGCGCGTGGATAGGAAGATGTATTAAACCGGAATGGGGCATACTGTTCACTGTATGCATGGCCGCTTTTATCATAAGGGCGGATTATATCATATATACCCCCACCTGGATCAGACAGCATGATGTGATCGGCTTCGGAACCGGAAAGGGACAGGCGGGATATATCGAATACTTTCTTGAGAATCATCACATGCCTGATTTTGATCCCAGGGAAAAGTGGGGATTTTTTCAGCCGCCTCTTCATCATGTCCTGGCGGCGATATGGCTGGATATCCAGTATGCGGCCGGAAGGCTGTTCGGCTGGTCCTTGGACCGCTGCAGGGAAAATGTTCAGATACTCACTCTTATTTACGGCTGTCTTTGTACATGGATCGGCAGCAGATGTCTTAAGTTTTTTGACCTTACCCTAAGGACATATCTTTGCGCGGTATCCCTACTGGCCTGTGCTCCTTGTTTTATCTTTTTATCGGGCAGCATAAACAATGATCTTCTCTGTATCCTGCTTCAGATCGCAGGCATGTATTTCTTCTTTGTCTGGATGAAAAAGCGGGACAAAAAGACCATGATACCGGCAGCGATATTCATGGGCCTTTCCATGATGGCAAAACTGTCGGGCATCATGCTGGCGGCCCCCATGGGCTGTATGATGATGTATTATCTGTTCATTGCAATAAAGGGAAAAGATAAAAAAGAAATTTTGGAAGTCATAAAACAGTATCTTATTTTTGCCCTTATCAGCATTCCCCTCGGAGTGTTTTTCCCCATGAGGAATCTGGTTAAATTCGGAATACCCTTAACCTTTACCCCCAAGGTGGGAGAGCCCATAGAGGGAGTGACATTTTTTGAGAGGATATTTTATCCGGGAAGTGAGAGGACGCCCTTTGTGTGCATGCAGGCTACGGGTCATTCCTATGATGAATTCAATGTGCCCCTTGCCATCATAAAGACGGCGCTCTTTGGAGAGGCGGACTTTTCCGACGTTTCACCTTTTGCAACCCTGACGGGCCGGGTGCTTCTGATAAGCGCTGCCATTCTTGCAGTGTTCACTTTTTTGGCTTTGTTACATGCGCTTAAAAAAAGGGATCCCTATGGTATATTCATGGTGATATATATTCTGTTTTCCTTTGCTTTCCTGGTGAATCTGTGTTTTAAGACACCTAATTTTTCATCCCAGGATTTCAGGTACATAGCCCATGTGATAATCCCCGCCGCAGGGCTTTATGCGGTGCTTATGAGGGATGGTGGAAAGATACTTAAGATTGTTATGGGTCTTGCCGCATTTGTGTACTGCGCATCTTCCCTTTTCATGTATATGCAGGCGGGACTTGTGATATGGAATTGACAGTCGGGATTTATACTGATAGGAACACTTAAGGGTAATGTACATACTCTATCTGATCCTTACCACCACACGGTGGGGCAGGCAGATGATGGTCTCATTTATGCTTTTGATCGAACCCGTTTTTACGCAGAGTTTATCGGGGCAGTCGGCGTCCGTGATGCTGACTGTCTTGTTTTTTATGGTCAGTATATTCACACCGCCGTGGTAGCCGGGTATTTCAACCGATATATCCTGATCAAGAGGATAGGTTCCATACTCCCTTGAGTCGATGGTGACCACCGCCTCTTTTCCCACGGCTTCTCCTTTGTAAGTAAAGATCGCGACCATCAGTCCTGCCAGTATAAGAAAGGAAAGGAGCAATATATCTTTTTTATATTGTTTGATCGATCCCATATTTTTTTATCCTGTTTATGATGACGCCGCATAAGGCGCCGGTTACGAGTCCCGCAAGGAGTCCTGCGAACCAGAGTATCGCGGTGTAACGGACAAAGGAAACCGCCTTTACCACAAAGAGGGCTGCAAGCATCTGTGCCAGATTATGGCTGATGCCGGCCACGGCGCTGAGGGTCACTGTTTTAAAGCTGTGGCTTTTAAATAAGAGTATCATGATAAGGAGGGAAAACATACCGCCGGAGAGTGAAAAGATAAGTGAAGTTACATTTCCGAAGAGCAGGAAAATGATGATGATCCGAAGGAGATTCACCAGGGCGGCGCATTTTGCATCGAAGAGATAAAGGGCGCACATCACTGCCAGATTTGCAAGTCCCAGCTTCATCCCGGGGATGAAAAAGGGGACGGGTATGAGACTTTCCACGTAGCTTAAGATTATGGCAAGCGCAATGAACAGACCGTTCAGGGCTGCTTTTTTTGAAAAGGAAACCGGATCTTTTTTCATCTTAACTAACCTGTTGATAATAAAACATTCTTATTGTATCATATATTCCGAATTCTAAGCAAAGGATAGAACAAAGTCAATGTCATTAACTTAAGTCTTGCATAACGTATATTCCGCGCAGGCAGGCGCCCTTTGAAGCGAGTTGGTTTTTTGTCTGAGCGAAAAAGGGTGCTGCCGTTGCATGCAAAGTGTCGGGCTCAAGTTGATCATAGTGATGAAGATTCTTGGATAGGAGATGCGGATATGAATATTGAAGAAAAGAAAAGCCGTGATACGGTACAGTATGAAAGGCTTCTGGATATAATGGCGGCATTGCGCGCCCCCGACGGCTGCCCCTGGGACAGGGAGCAGACCCATGAGAGCCTTAAGGATGCCTGCATAGAGGAAGCTTGTGAGGTGGTGTGCGGCATCAATATTTATCGCGACACGAATAACCCGGAGAACATGCTGGAGGAACTGGGAGATCTGCTGCTCCAGGTGGTGATGCATGCTCAGATAGCAAAGGAAGAAGGACTTTTTGACATGGAGGACGTGTGCAGGGTGGTATCCGACAAAATGGTAAGGCGCCATCCCCATGTCTTCGGTGATGTGAGTGCGGATACCAGTTCACAGGTCCTGGTGAACTGGGACAAGATAAAGAAGAGTGAAAAGAGCGGTAAGGAATGGATGGATGACGCCCTTCCCGCAGCTTTTGAGGAATCAAAACTTCTTATAGATAAGGCTGTCCGCCGTAAGGAAGAAAAAAAGAAGAAGCAAATCGGGCGTTGAAATATTTGCTTTTTGGGTGTATGATTACCCTTGTCACTTTTAAGAGGCTTCCTGCTGTTTGATTATTTTAAGGAGGATAACATGTCAAAAGAAAAGGTTGTATTAGCTTACTCCGGTGGTCTGGATACCACAGCCATCATTCCCTGGCTCAAGGAGAATTATGATTATGAAGTAATCTGCTGCTGCATAGACTGCGGACAGGGCGAGGAACTGGACGGACTGAATGAAAGAGCCATAGCTTGCGGTGCATCAAAGCTTTACATAGAGGATGTGATCGATGAGTTCTGCGATGAGTACATCGTACCCTGCGTACAGGCTCATGCGGTTTATGAGAATAAGTATCTTCTTGGTACTTCCATGGCCAGACCCGTTATAGCAAAGAGACTGGTGGAGGTAGCCAGAAAAGAGGGCGCCAGTGCAATCTGCCACGGCGCTACCGGAAAGGGTAACGATCAGATCAGATTCGAGCTGGGCATCAAGGCCCTTGCTCCCGATCTTAAGATAATCGCAGCATGGAGAGATGATAAGTGGAAGCTTGATTCCAGAGAGTCGGAGATAGAGTATTGCCGCGCACACGGCATAGACCTTCCCTTCTCCGCAGACAGCTCCTATTCAAGAGACAGGAATCTGTGGCATATAAGCCATGAGGGACTGGAGCTGGAGGACCCCGCCAACGAGCCTAACTTCGAGCATCTTCTGGTGCTGGGCGTGACTCCCGAGAAGGCTCCCGATGAGGGCGAGTATGTCACCATGACCTTTGAAAAGGGTATCCCCACTTCCGTAAACGGTAAGAAGATGAAGGTTTCCGATATCATAAGAGAGCTTAACGCACTGGGCGGAAAGCACGGAATCGGTATCGTGGATATCGTGGAGAACAGAGTAGTGGGCATGAAGAGCCGCGGCGTGTATGAGACTCCTGGCGGTACCATTCTCTATGAGGCACATCAGCAGCTTGAAGAGCTCATACTGGATCGTGACACCTATCGCCTTAAGGAAGAAATGGGTAACCAGCTGGCACAGATCGTATATGAGGGCAAGTGGTTCACTCCTCTTTGCAAGGCAGTGAAGGCATTTATCGCCACCACCCAGGAGTATGTGACCGGCGAGGTTAAGTTTAAGCTCTACAAGGGTAATATCATCAAGGCAGGCACAAAGTCACCCTACTCACTTTACAATGAGAGCATAGCTTCCTTCACCACGGGAGATATGTACGATCATCACGATGCGGAAGGCTTCATAAATCTCTTTGGCCTTTCCGCAAAGGTTCGCGCACTTAAGATGCGTGAAGTGGGTGAGGAATATAAATTCTGACAGATCAGAGGACGGCATGACAGATACACAAATAAGGACAATGAAAACTGAGGATTATGAGGCGGTAAAAAATCTGTGGCTTACCATAGAAGGCTTCGCCATCAGATCCATCGACGATTCAAAAGAGGGTGTAGAGAGGTTCCTTTTGAGGAACCCCTCTACCTCTGTTGTTGCCGTAAGGAACGGTGAGGTCGTAGGCGCCATCCTTTGCGGACATGACGGCAGACGCGGCTGCTTTTATCACGTGTGCGTGAAAAAGGAGTACCGCAAGCAGGGCATAGGAAAGGCCATGGTGGTAGAGGCCATGGAAGCCTTGAGGAAAGAGAAGATAAATAAGGTCTCCCTCATAGCTTTTACTAAAAATGATATAGGCAACAGCTTCTGGAGAGGCATAGGCTGGACCCAGAGGACTGACCTTAACTATTACGATTTCACACTTAATAAAGAAAACATTTTAAGATATAACAGCGAAGGATAAAAGGATGGGTACAGCAACCATTTCAAAAATGGCAGACGAGCATCTGCTTAAGATATATAACAGATTTCCCATAGCATTGGATCACGGCGAAGGCGTGTATCTTTATGACGCCGACGGGAAGAAGTATCTTGATTTCCAGGCGGGCATAGCCGTATGTTCACTGGGATATTCAAATGAAAAATATAAGAGCGCCCTTAAGGATCAGATCGATAAACTGACCCACACCTCAAACCTCTATTACAATGAGGTCTGCGCGGATGCGGCCAATGCACTGGCTAAGATCAGCGGTATGGACAGGGTGTTTTTTACAAACTCCGGTACGGAGGCCATAGAGGGTATAATAAAGACCGTAAGGAAGTATGCCTACGAAAAGGACGGCACCACGGATCATGAGATCATCGCCATGGAGCATTCCTTCCACGGCAGGTCCATGGGTGCTCTTTCCGTAACCTACAATCCTCATTACCGTGAGGCTTTTGAGCCCCTTATCGGCAATATCCGTTTTGCGAAGTTTAACGATATAGAGAGCGTTAAGGCTCTGATCAATGATAAGACCTGCGCCATACTGACGGAGACCGTACAGGCCGAGGGCGGAGTTTATCCTGCGGATGAAGAGTTCTTAAAACAGCTCAGGCAGATATGCGATGAAAAGGATATCCTGCTGGTATTTGATGAGATACAGTGCGGCATGGGAAGATGCGGAGATTATTTCGCATGGCAGGGCTACGGCGTGAAACCCGACTGTATGGCTGTGGCGAAGGCCATAGGCAATGGTATCCCCGTTGGTGCATTTTTGATGACGGATAAGGTGGCAAACGCTTCCTTAAAGCCCGGCGATCACGGGACTACCTACGGAGGCAATCCTTTTGCGGCAGCGGCAGTGCGCACCGTGATCGAAATATTTGAAGAAGAAAAGATAGTCGAAAATGTAAAGACTCTGGCTCCTTATCTGGAGGCTGTAGTGGAGGAACTTAAGGCTGCGCATCCCGATGCCATAAAGGAAAGACGCGGCAGGGGATTTTTGCAGGGGATAGAGCTTAAGGTGCCTGTGGGAGAGGTGATAGCCAAGGCTCAGGCAGCGGGACTTCTGACCATATCTGCGGAAGGAAACGTGTTAAGGCTCCTTCCTCCCCTTGTCATAGGCCGGGAACACATCGATGAGATGAAAAATATTCTTGATAAAATTTTAACTTGAAAAATTCCCGGTTTGTAAGTAGAATAAAATCTGAGATCAGCGAAGGGAACCCCCGTAAGTATCCGCGTTATTGAACGCGGGATTATCGGAGGGCTGATTTATGAAATTAAATATTTTTCTGTTTATGATCTTTATGATGACGGCAGTTTACGGCTGTGGGCGTTCCGTGACAGGAGATGACAGTGCGGTGGAGCTTGATCTGAGCGAGGCCGGTGATGATGAGTTATCCGTGGTGGATGCATCTGAAACAACTCAGTCTGACGAAGATGATAAAGAGAAGATGCGGACCATCATAGTTTATATCTGCGGCTGTGTGGTCTCCCCCGGAGTTTATGAACTACCGGAAGGCAGCAGGCTATATGAGCTTTTGGATAGGTGTCAGGGACTAAGGGACGATGCGGCAAAGGACGTGCTTAATCTGGCTATGCCCATAGCTGACGGAGAGCGCATATATGTGCCTTCAGCCGATGAAGTAAAAGCTTCTATGTCTGCGGAGGGTTCATACGATCCGGCTTATGAGACGGGGGCGGCGGATGATGACAGGATAAATATCAATACCGCCGATGAAGCGCTTTTGCAGACCATAAACGGTATAGGGGCCAGCAGGGCGGCGGATATAGTGGCGTACAGAGAGGCTAACGGTCCTTTCGCATCTTTGGAGGATATCATGAAGGTCTCCGGGATCAAGGAAGGGCTGTATTCAAAGATAAAGGATCGGATCAGGATTTAAAATGCCTAAAAAGATATTAGTGGTAGATGATGAAAAACTCATAGTGAAGGGACTTAAGTTTTCCCTGGAGCAGGACGGCATGGAGGTGGACACTGCCTACGACGGAGAGGAAGCTCTCGGAAAGGTCAGGGCAGGCAGTTATGATCTGATACTTTTGGATATAATGCTCCCCAAGCTTTCGGGATATGAAGTGTGCCAGAGCATCAGGGAGTTTTCCGATGTGCCCATTATCATGCTCACCGCAAAGGGTGATGTAATGGATAAGATACTGGGGCTTGATTACGGTGCGGATGATTACATGTCAAAGCCCTTTAACGTACTGGAGGTCAAGGCCAGGATAAAGGCTATATTCAGACGTACCGAGAGCGCGGATAAAAAGAACAGGGTGATCGACAGCAGAGGCATGCATATCGACTGTGAGAGCAGGAGAGTGCATGTGGGTGACAGAGAGATAAATCTGACTGCCAAGGAGTATGACCTTCTGGAGCTTCTGGCGCTGAATCCTCTTAAGGTATACACCAGGGAAGATCTCTTAGATACCGTATGGGGCAAGGATTACCCCGGGGATGTGAGGACTGTGGATGTCCATATCAGGAGGCTGCGCGAAAAGGTTGAGGACTCGCCCAGTGAGCCCAAGTATGTTCAGACGAGATGGGGTGTAGGTTATTATTTCCAAAATTAAGGATTTAATCCGCGAATCTTTTATCGTAAAGAGTTTAAAGTTCAGGATCATCCTTTTGCTGCTTTTGACGGGTATTATCCCGGTCATCATCACAAGAGGCATCATTTTGAGATATTATGAGAAGAACGCTGTATCTTCCCGTAATTCCGATCTTTCGATCCAGTGTAATATATTATCAAACTATCTGCTTTCATCCGGATATCTCGACGGAAATATGTCCGATGAGGTAAATGCGGAGATAGAGCAGATGGCAAATCTGTATGACGGCAGGGTCATCATCATTGACAGGGATTTTCGCGCCGTCAAGGATACTTATGGTATCTATGAATCCAAGATCATAATTTCAGAGGATGTGCTTAAGGCTTTTTCTTCAGGTGAGTCTTCCAGCGGATATGATGCGCCAAATCATTATGTGGAAGTGGTCACTCCGGTTTTGGACACGAACACCGGTGAAGGGTGCGGCGTGATCATAGCCTGCGCTTCCACGGATTCCCTCATGGCCACCATAGATGCGTTGAGACGTAACGCTCTGTTGCTGGAGGTCATAATCACCATAATCATAATAGCCATTTCCATCATATGCTCCAGACTGCTGATGCGTCCTTTTGACAGGGTGACCCAGGCCATAAACAAGATAGAGGCAGGCTATGAGCAGGAGGTTATCGACGTAAAGGGCTATACCGAGATGGAGTCTATTGTAGGCGCGCTGAACCAGCTGCTGTCCAGGATGAAAAAGCTGGATGATTCCAGACAGGAATTTGTGTCAAACGTGTCTCACGAACTTAAGACTCCCTTGGCTTCCATGAAGGTTCTGGCTGATTCCCTCATCACCATGGGGGATGGTGCCACCAGTGAGATGTACAGGGAGTTCATGGAGGATATCACCCATGAGATCGACAGGGAGAATTCCATTATCACGGATCTTCTTTCCCTGGTAAAGATGGATAAGACCGCCGGAACTTTGAACATTAAGGAAGTGGATATCAATGAGATGACGGAGGCCATATTAAAGCGCCTTAAGCCTCTGGCGGATCAAAGCGGCATAGAACTCATCTTTGAGTCGGTGAGGCCGGTAAAGGCTGAGGTGGATGAGGTGAAGCTCACCCTGGCGGTTTCAAATCTCATAGAGAATGCCATAAAGTACAATAATCCCAACGGCTGGGTGAGGGTCATGCTGGATGCGGATCATCAGTTCTTCCTCATCACCGTCACGGATTCGGGAATAGGAATACCGGCTGAAGCTCAGGATCATGTGTTTGAACGTTTTTACAGAGTGGACAAATCCCATTCCAGAGAGATAGGCGGCACCGGACTGGGCCTGGCCATAGCCAGAAGCGCGGTCATAATGCACAGAGGCGCGATAAAGGTTTCATCTCTGGAGGGCCAGGGTACGGAGTTCGCTTTGAGGATACCTCTTACATATATCACGCCGGCGACAAAATAAAATCCGGTATTGTCTGAATTCAGGATCAAACAGATTGAAAAATGAAAAACTACGGATGCATAAAAATATATATATCATTCCTTTTTATCATACTCCTGGCAACGGGTATGCTCTGCGCCTGTTCCTCCGATAAGAACAGGATAAGAGGCGAGGTTCAGGATGACGGGGCTTATGAGGATGAACCGATCCTGATCTACTACCTTACCAGAGATGAGGATCGTATAGAAGGCGTTCCCTATGAAGGCGTCATGACGGAACAGCTTCTTTTGGAATCCATGTCCGCAGAGCCGTCGGACCCCACCTTGAAGGCGGTACTGGGACATGAGGTAACCTTGAAGAGCGTCACGAGAAATGATAGGAGTCTGACACTGGATTTTGATTCCGAATATAATACTCTGCCTAAAAATACAGAGGTGCTGTTTCGGGCTTCCCTGGTCCGGACCCTGTGCCAGCTCATCGACGTGGACAGTGTGCTCATAAGTGTGAATTCTTCTCCCCTGGTGGATTCCAAGGGCATACCTTATCCGGGTATGAGCCCCGAGAATTTTGTGGACGGCAGCAGAAGTGATACCAACTCTTATGAAAAGACCACCATCACACTTTATTTTGCGGATGTGACGGGGACCTATCTGGTGCAGGAAAAGAGGGATATAGCTTTTTCCTCCAACGTACCTGTGGAAAAGATAATCCTGGAGGCTCTGCTGGCAGGACCCAAGGTGGAGGATCATAACGCAGTGCTTTCCTCCGACAGGCTGATAAATTCGGTTACGGTCAAGGACGGTATCTGCTATGTGGATCTGACGGATCCCGTGCTGGAGATCAAGAGTCCGGTGCCGGAGGAGCTGTCTTTGTATTCCATAGTCAATTCCCTTACGGAACTGGGATATATCAATAAGGTCCAGATTTCCATAGACGGTGACACCAACAGGAATTTTAAGAGCACTATTTCATTGATGCAGCCCTTTGAAAGGAAACAGGATATGATAAGAGAATAGGAGGTGTGACATCAGAGGACGAAAACTGGCTGTGGGCTGCGCTCTTTTTGTGCTGATGCTTTTTTTGCTGTTGACAGCACAGCCGCCACCGCTATATAATAACCCTTACCTTGAAGGGAAAGACGTTGTTTTGTCAGGGCGTCTTTCACAGATAAGAATAAAAACTGCACAAGAAAAACTGCAACTGATCTTAGACGATGTTCTCATTTCCGGGAGCATCGGTCCCAATGAAGAAAAACTGAATAAATACAGTGGATCCATGGACGGCGTGATCTGCTATTGTGACAAAGACGCCATGTCATATTCCGTCGAAGTGCCTAAGCTTGGAAGCCGTGTGAAAGTAAAGGGAACATTTTACAATCTCAAAGAGGCATCCAATCCGGGCCAGTTTGATATGGCTTCCTATTACAGGTCAAGAGGAGTGTGCGGCAGCCTGGCACGGGCTGTGGTAACCGATGTCTCAAAGGATCATGATGTGATCTCACAGGCTCTTTTTACACTGCGCCTTAAAATGGCAAACGCCTTTGACAGATATCTGGACGAGGTCACTGCCGGTATCTTAAGGGCCATGATACTGGGAGATAAGGATTATCTGGATGATAGCATGAAGCTGTTGTTTGAAAACGCAGGCTGTGCTCATCTGCTTGTCATATCAGGCACCCATATCGGCATCGTGGGCGTGGGAATATACAGGGCACTTAAAAGACTCACCGGTTCCTTATATATAAGCTGTGCCCTGGGGGGAGCCCTGACTCTTGGTTACTGCAATATGACCGGCCGGGGGATATCATCCCAAAGGGCAGTCATCATGTTTTTGATCTGCATTTTTGGAGACTGTCTGGGGCGTACCTATGATCTGATCACGGCCCTTTCACTGTCGGCACTTTTCTGTCTTTGCCAAAATCTCTTCATGATCTTTGATCCTGCTTTTTTGCTGTCCTTTTCCGCCCTTGCGGGGATTGGACTTTTAGGACCATATATGAATGGGATCTTTGAGGAGAATAAGATACTCAAAACGGCGGGGATGAGCATATCGGTATCCGCCTTCACACTGGCGCCTACCCTTTACTTTTTTTGCAAGTATCCGGTGTATTCCCTGATACTGAATCTCATGCTGCTTCCCTTTTCGGGGATTCTGATCTTTTCCGGAATGTCGCTGGCCCTTTGTTCACTGCTCCCTTTTTCAGGGTGGATCTGTAGGGTACTTGCATTTTTGTGCGAGACCTCTACGGGAGCCTATGTCACGGTATGCAGATTCTTTGTGTCGCAAAAGGGGAGCGTTTTTGTCACGGGACAGCCGCGCCTTACGGAGATACTCATCTATTATCTGGTATTGGGGGTGCTGACGATGGTGTTTAAAAAAGTACACTTCCTGATGGAAGATGAGGATGAAGGGAAAAAGAAAAAAGTATTTTACCGGCTGTTTTTTCCGGGGCTTATCTTAGCGCTGATGGCGGTGTTCATATTATGGCCCAGGCAAAGAGACGGATTTAATTTTGTGATGCTGGATGTGGGTCAGGGTGACGGCCTTTTGGCTTATACGAAAAATGCGTGCATCATAAGCGACATGGGCAGCTCGGATGAAAGCGAAGTGGGAAAATATGTGGGACTGCCGGCTCTTAAGGCTTTGGGGATAAGGAAGGTGAACGCCATTGTGGTCTCCCATACCGATGCAGATCACATCAATGGATTATACGCGGTCATGGAGGGTGCAAAAAATGAGGGCATAAGTATAGACGCCCTGGTGATGACGGATAATTCTCTTTTGGATGAGGCAGGAAAGAGTTTGAGGCTGGCTGCCCTTAAGGAAGGTATAAAGGTATACAGGGCAGGCGAAGGAGATGAAATGTCCTTTGGGGATATGTATCTTAAAGTGCTCTGGCCGAAAAAGGGCACCCGGGGTGAAGCCAACGAAATGTCCATGGTCCTGGGGCTTTACTGTGAGAGCACTTCCGTGCTTCTTGGCGGAGATGTGGAAGGTGTCGGGGAAGAGTATCTGGCTAAGAGTCTTAAGGGTAAAAGATTCTTTATTTACAAGGCTGCCCATCATGGGTCAAAGAACAGCAGCTCTCAGGAGATGATGGATGAGGTAAGACCCAAGCTGACGCTGATATCCTGTGGCAGGGACAACCGCTATGGTCATCCACATGAGGAGGCGATCAGCAGGATCAAAAAAACAGGGAGCCTTATCTATGTGACGGCGGGGGTTGGAGCGATCATGGTTCATTGTGAGGATGGTAAGGCGAAGGTTGAAACATATTCAGATTGTTTGTCATTCTGAGAAACGAAGTGACGAAGAATCTTGACGGATTGGGGTCTTTGCCTGCCTGCGCGGGATAAACTGTATGTGAGGCGATGATGGAAATTAGATTACGAAAAAAGAAGAAAGAGTTAATCAGATATTAAACAGAGTTATAAAGAGGAGGAAGTATATGAAAAAATCGAGAGTATATTTAGCAAGTGAGATTATGGTGATGATGATCATGGGGTCGGTGCTCACGTTTTGCTCGGGTGGCAGGCTGGCCACGGCGGGGGTGTCGGATAATCAGGCGTTTGAAGAGGGAGAGGAGTCAGGAGAAAACGAATTCGGAGAAAAGGATGCTGATGAAGGATCCGGAGAGAAGGATTTAGGTGAAAGAGATTTCGATGAAGGGGATAAAGATGAAGGGGATTCTGATGAGAGGGATTCAGGTGATAAGGATTCCGGTGATAAGGATTCCGGTGATAAGGATTCCGATGAAAAATGGTCTGATGAGAAAGAGTCGGGTAAAGAAGATCAGGATGAAAAAGAATCCGAGGGGGAGCTTTATATAGACACTCTCAAGGCTGATGCGCATGAAACGGTGAACGGCTTCGCTTTGTCTTTAAGGGTGAGTGTTTCGGCTTGCTGCATTAGGGGTAAGATTGTGGGCTATGGGATGAAGGGACCTTTTTCAGGGGAGAATGAGGCGTCTGACTTTGATGAGGAGGATTATAAGGAGGACAATGTCTTTGAGATAACTCAAAACGGTGAATATTATTTTTCCGTGAAGGATAGTGAAAACAGGAGGGCGTGCGTGGTCACGGATGTGGATATGATAGATCGGAGCGCTCCCGTGATAGCGTCCGTGAAAAGTCAGGCCGTGGAGGGGAGGAACGGCTACGGACACGGCAGCGTCATAAATGTATATGCTTATGATATGGAAAGCGGGCTGCATCCGGAGGCGTTTTCTTTTGACGATGGGGAGAGCTATTCCGATTCATACAGTTTTGTCACGGATAAAAACGGTATCTATCATATCAGGGTGAGGGACGGCCTGGGAAATGTGAGCAGACAGGCTTTTGAACTGAATGATATCGATGATGAGGCGCCTGTCATGACGATTACCGGGATACCCGAGAGAAAGACAGCAGATGATGTGACTCTCAGCATAGAGTGTGTTGACGAAAAATCCGGCATGTCAGCCGTATGGTATGGTGATGGTGATGAAGAGGCGGGAAAAAAATATCTTGGAAGATATAACGGCGACAAAAAAGTCCGTGTCCTTATGAAAATTGAAGAGAATGATACGTATATGATATACGGTGCCGATGAGTTTGGAAATACCGTCTGTCAGAGCGTGACCGTGGAGGTCATTGACAGGAGCCTGTCCTCAAGCGCCAAAAAGAAGTCATCTTCTTCATCTGCCCGGGAAAGATATTATTCATCATCCGTAAGGAAACAGATATCATCCTCCATGAGTACCATGGTGATAGGCGCGGATACACAGTCATCAAATTCGGACAGCATCACAAAAAAGGAACTTATATTAAAAAGCACTTCCTCATCATCCTTTGTCCGCAAAGCAAAAGAGCAGGAGAACGTGGGAAAGAGTGTGACCATAAAGTCAGAATATGATGATGAATTTGAGGAAGATGAGGAAACTGAAGATGATCTTTGGGATTTTAACAGTGATGAATATACCGTGAGCCTTAACTCATCCGTATCCTCCGGGGATAAATTCGAGGTGGAAAAGCTGGTGGAAAACTATCCCAAGGCGTACTCCGCCAATACGGAGCTGCCGGATAAGGATATTATGCCGGATAAGGAGGAGAAGGCAGTGGCACCGCAGAAGATCGTGGCTGTGGGAGTGGCTGTGACGATGCTTCTGGCTGCTCTTATCATATTCATATTGTCAAAGCTGGGGATCATAGATACGGGCAGGATAGTGGCAGCCGTCAGGGCGGCAAGAGAGAGCGGTGAAGATGATGAATAAAAAACTTGTTATAAAACGTCAAATGATGTATAATATTAAAACGTGTGTGCGTGATTTGACTGTAAATCAGTTATTTTGCGTTGCTTTGGGTGCACTTTTAATGGTTTTTTAAAGAGGCGTTATGATGATTTTGTTATACATAGTCCTTCTGGTGGCCGGCTTTGTCGGACTGGTTAAGGGCGCTGATATATTTGTGGACGGCAGCTCTGCTGCAGCCAAGAAGCTAAAAGTACCTCCTATGGTGATAGGACTTACTGTTGTTTCCATGGGAACTTCCCTTCCCGAGCTGGCGGTGAGCATCACTGCGGCTAAGGCAGGCTCCAATGAGATTGCTTTGAGTAACGTGCTTGGATCGAACATTTTTAATATTCTGGGCATTCTGGGCTTTTGCGCCCTTTTCTGCGCCATTCCCGTAAAGAAGATATCGGTGGTGAGAGACTTCCCCGTGGTGGCTTTGGCACCTTTGACCATTGCACTTTGGCTGGGCTGGGACGTGATCCGTTCCGGCAGGATTTTTGATATGATGGTTTCCGAGGAAGTGGGAGTCATACAGGGAGGTATAGCCGCTTATCTTGTAATAGGCTTTATACTTTATATCCTGGCGCTTGTATATGATGCCAAGATACATCCGGAGAATGCACCTTCCGAGACAGCTACCATGCCAAATCTGAAGTGTATCGTCTTTATCGTCGGCGGAGCCGTTCTTATAATTGCCGGCGGACAGGCCGTGGTTTATTCCGCAAAAGGCATCGCTTCCGCATTTCACATGACAGAGACCCTGGTGGGCCTTACGGTGGTGGCTCTGGGAACTTCCCTTCCCGAGTTTGTGACTTCCGTTGTGGCTGCGAAGAAGGGTGAGGTGGATCTGGCGGTAGGTAATGTACTGGGTTCGGATATATTTAATTTCCTTATGGTCCTGGGTATTTCTTCCGTGATAGATCCCATTTCCATGAATGTGGCGTCTTTGTACGATATGATCATTCTGGTGCTGGCGACACTTCTTTTGTTCATCTTTTCGCTTACGAGAAAGACACTTGTGAGATTTGAAGGCGTGATAATGCTTATCATCTATGCTCTTTATATGGTTTATGCCGCTGTCAGATGATGTTGTTTTCTGTCTGTTTAAGCAGGAGGTTTCATGAAAGATTTTATTACTGTTGACCTGAAAGATCTGTTATACAGGATTATTCTGAAATGGCGGCTTATGATCATATTTGCCGTTATTTTTGCCGTTGCGGCAAATATGTTCGGGATATATAAGTCAAAAAAGTCTGCGGATGCCATGGCTGCCGATCAGGCGGCCCTCAGTGAGGATGCGGAGTCCATAAAGGCCCTGCTCACCGATAAGGAAGCACAGGAAGTGGATATCGCAGTTTCGGCATATATGAATTTTAAAAAAAGGTGTGATGCCCTTTCCCGTTATCTTGACGGGTCGGTTTTTGCTTCATTGGATTTCAGCGCCGTGCCTACGGTCAAGGTTAATTATATCGTTGATTCCCATTATGAGACGGAGTATCCCGTCATAGAAAAGAAGAATTTTGATTCCGAGCTGGCGGGTATGTATATACAGAAGCTTTCCGGCGGATACGATGAAACTGCCGAAAAATACGGGCTGGATACGGGATTTATTGATGAACTGATTACCTTTGATCATGAAGAGGGCTCAGCTTTGTTCACAGCTGTCATATATGGCAGGGACAGACAGATGTGCGAGGATATCGCCGCTGCCCTGGATGGACGTGTTAACAGTGCTTCGCCCGAGATCGCATCCGCTCTTGTTCCGCATGACGTGATCAGGGTTTCTTCGGAATATATGGTGGCTCCCGCTCCCCTTATGCGCACTACACAGGGATCTTATGTTTACGAACTGAACAACTATCGCGGCGCCATGATGACCGTGGTGAATACACTTAATGCGGATCAGAAAAGTGCACTTGAGGCCTATGTAAAGGCTGCCGAAAAGTCGGATGAAAGTGAAGAAACGGCAGCGGATACGGCTGCGACATCTTCGGTATCCGTCAGCTTCATACATAAAAAGCTGATCCTTGCCGGTTTCATCTTCGGTATCATACTGGTGTGTGGTTTTGTCTGCCTGTCATATGTACATCGCCCTGTGGTCAGGGTTAAGGAAAGCATTACCGGTGCTTACAAAAAATCTGTCCTGGGAACAGTGTGGGAAGAGTCCAAGGATAAAAAGAAGAATCCCATAGATAAATGGCTTACTTCCCTGTTCTATGGCAGGGAGAGCGAATTCGGATATGACAAGCGTCTGGATATGCTAAGCGCAGGCATAGCGGTAGCCATGTCAAAGGAAGGACTTGAAAGTCTCTATATCACAGGGGCCTGTGATAAGGGTGAGAAGCTCATCAAGGATCTGGTAAAGCGTCTTTCGTCTAAGGTGAAGGTTTCATCAGGAGAGAGTGTATTGTATTCTCCCAAGTCTCTTGCAGATATGTCAGAGAGTCAGGCTGTGGTATTTGTGGAGACGGTGGGTGATTCCCGTTATGATGAGATATCCCGTGAGATAGAACTGGCAGAGAGCAGTAAGGTAAAGATCATGGGATTTATTTTGAGACAGGAGTAAGACAGGAAACAAGGAATGAGTGCAGCATCGGCAAAATCAAAAAAGAAATATGTGAAACCTGCGACCGGAGATGCGGCCGCAAAGGCTATGTCCTGGACGGTAGGTGCTTATGTTTTTCTGATGCTGGCCGTCTATCCTCTTTATTATCAGGATAAATATTATAATATGGGGGATGCCAAGTGGATATTCTTCAAGTGGGTGTCGGGAGTTTTTGCCGTGGTTGCCCTGGGAGTTTTCATCTGGTATCTGTCATGTTTTATAAGTAAACATGAATTTAAAAAACTTCTGACGAAGACTAAGTCCGGTATGATCATCACGGACTGGTTCGTGTTATCCTACATGGTGGCCACCATTATTTCAGCCATATTCACCCCCTATAAGGAAAATGTGATCTGGGGATATGACGGCTGGTATATGGGACTGGTGGCGCAGTTGGGCTTTTGTCTCATATATTTCCTGGTATCCAGATTCTGGAGATGGGACGACCTTAACATGTTCATCTACATGTGTTCCTCGGGACTGGTATTTTTCTTCGGAGTGATCATGAAGTTCCGTATCGATCCCATGGAGATGTATGTGGATCTGGAGGAACAGTACGTTGAGAATTTCCTTTCCACTCTGGGACAGGCTACCTGGTATTCCAGCTTTCTGTGCCTTATCTATCCCATTGTGGTCATAGCTTTCTGGTTTTATGATAAGCTGTGGCAGAGGATAGTTTTCGGAATGTTTACGGTGCTGTGTTTCATGACTGTGGTCACACAGAATTCCGACAGTGCGTACATGGCCATTGCAGGAGTGTTCTTTATGCTCCTTTGGATATCCCTGGATTCCAATAAGCATTTCATCAGATTTCTGGAGGTCATGCTGTTGGCCACAGGTTCCTTTAAGGTGATAGGCCTGTTGCAGATAAAGTATGCGGATGTGATGGTACGCCTGGATAAACTGTCCATCTTCATGAGCCAGAGCAAGGTCACCACCATATCGTTCTTTGTTTTCCTGATCCTCTATATCATCATGCAGGTGGCTGTCAGAAAAACAAAGGTTAACATTTCCGTGATAAAGCCGATAAGATATGTACTGCTCGGTGTGGTACTCATCTGTATCGCAGGCGGTGTGATCTATATTTACCGCAATACAAACGGCCTTGTCAGTGAAAAGTATGCATCGGGTAATAATTATCTGAAGTTTGACAACTACTGGGGAAATTCCCGCGGGCTTTCCTGGAAGGCGGCAGTGGGTACATTTAAGCAGGAAAATCTGTGGCTTAAGCTTTTCGGAGCCGGGCCCGACGGTTTTGCACAGTCTGTATATGTTTATTTTTCCGAACCGTTAAATGAGCGTTGGGGCGAAAATACCACCCTTACCTGTGCTCATAACGAGTGGCTTAATATTTTGATAAACGGTGGTATAGTAGGATTCATTACCTATCTGGGCATTTTTATATCGTCCATCGCCACTTCCATGAAGAATTCGAAAAAGCGTCCGATAATATACGGTATGGCTATATCGGTGCTGGCATATATACTGCATAATTTCTTCTGCTATCAGCAGATAATCTGCACGCCCATTGTCTTCATCATCATGGGAATGGCCGTGTCAATAGATCGTTTCGGCATGGGTGAAGAGGAATGACCATAAGAGAGCGGATCGAAAAAGAGGAAAAGGAGTATCTGAGCCCCTACGCCTCATGCGCGGCTGATTCAAAGGGCAGGGACAGGGCTGAGCCCCAGTGTGACATACGCCCCGTATATCAGAGAGACAGAGACCGCATTCTTCATTCAAAAGCTTTCAGAAGATTAAAGGATAAGACTCAGGTATTCTTAAGTCCTGAGGGAGATCATTACCGTACCCGTCTGACCCATACCCTGGAGGTATCTCAGAATGCCAGGACCATAGCCAAGGCTTTAAGGCTTAACGAGGACCTGGTGGAGGCTATAGCCCTGGGACACGATCTGGGACATACACCCTTCGGACATGCGGGAGAGAGGGCACTGGATTCCGTCTGCCCCTACGGCTTCAGACATAACGAGCAGAGCGTGCGCGTGGTGGAGGTGCTGGAAAAGGACGGCAAGGGACTGAACCTGACAAAGGAAGTCAGGGACGGCATACTGAATCACAAGACCAGCCTGGAACCCTGTACCTTAGAGGGAAAGGTGGTCCGGTACTCGGATAAGATAGCTTACATATATCACGACTGTGATGACGCCATAAGGGCCGGCATCCTCAAGAATGAGGACATACCGGAGAGCATCTGCAAGGTGACGGGTTATACCACCAATGCCAGACTTGACTGCTTCATACACAATATCATAACCAATTCCCTGGATAAGGATGACATCTGTATGTCTCCCGAGGTGGAAGAGGCCATGAAGGATCTGCGGCAGTTCATGTTTGAAAATGTATATACCAACAAGCAGGCAAAGGCCCAGGAGAAGAAAGCTCACGATCTGGTGGCCACCCTGTATGAATATTATCTTTATCATCCGGATAAGCTTCCGAATGAATACAGGAACCTGATGGAGCAAAGGGGAGATATGCCACATCGGGTCGTATGTGATTATGTTTCTTCCATGTCTGACAGATATGCTGTAAACAAATACAGGGAACTGTTTATTCCGGATTCCTGGCGGCTGTAAAGAGCCGCGTAAATGGGGGGCAAAGATGTATATCAGGGAAGAGATAATAGACGAGATCAGAGAAAAGAATGATATCGTGGATGTGGTCTCAGGCTATATAAAGCTTACGAGACACGGGGCTAATTATTTCGGCTTATGTCCCTTCCACACGGAGAAGTCTCCGTCTTTTTCCGTATCCCAGAGCAAGCAGATGTTTAAGTGCTTCGGCTGCGGTAAGGGTGGTAACGTTTTTTCCTTTGTCAGTGAGTATGAAAACATCACCTTTCCCGAGGCGGTTAAGCTTCTGGGGGAAAAGGTGGGAGTGACCATCGCAACGGAAGATCAGGGAGAGGATAAAAAAAAAGAGTACAGCCTGAGGGCCAGACTCATCGCTCTTAACAAAGAGGCTGCCACTTATTATTATAAGGTCTTAAGAGATGAAAATGTCGGAAAGACCGGCATGGATTATTTTATAAAGCGCGGTCTTTCAAAAGAGATCATGCAAAAGTTCGGACTGGGCTATGCCCCGGTGAAGAGCGGTCTCATAAAAAAACTCAGGGATCAGGGATATACCGATGAGGAGATGATAGCCTCCGGTATAGCTGTACATAATGAAAAGTACGGTATGAGCGAAAAGTTCTGGAACCGCGTGATCTTTCCCATCATGGATGCCAGGAACAGAGTTCTGGGCTTTGGCGGCAGGGTAATGGGTGATGGTAAACCCAAGTATCTGAATTCACCCGAGACCGTCATTTTTGAAAAGCGAAAAAACCTTTACGGCCTGAATATAGCCAGAAACGCCCACAAGGATCATCTCATTATCTGCGAGGGTTATATGGATGTCATAGCCATGCACCAGGCAGGCTTTGACCAGGCTGTGGCATCGTTGGGAACGGCGCTCACCATAGAGCATGTGCGTCTCATTTCCAGGATGGTCAAAAAGGTATTACTGATATATGATTCCGATAACGCGGGCGTGACGGCGGCACTGAGGGCCATTCCCCTTTGCCGGCAGGCAGGACTTGCATGCAAGGTGGTGGATCTGTCACCATGCAAGGATCCCGATGAATTCATAGGTGCCCACGGCGCCGAAGAGTTTCAAAAGCGCCTGGATAATGCGAAGAACAGTGTTTATTTTGAACTGGATATAAAGATGCGGCAGTTTGATCTCAAAGATCCCGACGGGGAGTCCGCCTTTTCAAAAGAGGTGGCAATGGTCATCGCCCGGATGGAGGATGAGCTGGAAAGAGAGAGCTATGTCAAGGCTCTTTCCCAGAGATACAATATACCGCCGCAGTCCCTAAAAAGGGAGGCCATGAAACTGGTGGCCAAAAATGAGGGGATAGAGCTCCCCGAAGAAATGCGAACCGGCATGTCAAGTCGCAGACAGGAAAAGGAAGACGCCCTGCTTACGGCCCAGAGATATTTATTAACGGCACTGGTGGATGATCCGAGGATATTCCCCAAGGTGTCCGATCACGTAAGTCCGAATGACTTTGAAGAAGGGATCGTACGCGATGTGGCCGGCGTTTTGTTCGGCCAGCTTAAAAATGGTCAGGCCAATCCTGCTGCCATAGTTGACATGTATTACGAATCTTACGACAGGGATACCGTATCGCGGCTTTTTAGTTCCAAGTACTCAGGTACCATGGAAGGAGTCGATTATGAAAATTTTATTTCGGACCTGATCGTCAAGATCGTAGGCAACAGAGCTGCCTCTGAAAATACCGGGGATGAGACTGAAGAATCCGATCCCATTGCAGGGGCCAGGCTTAAGGCAGACAAGAGGAAGGACTTAAAGAATCTGCATATCAAACTTTAAAGGAGCACAGATGGAAGAGAATACAAATCAGAAACTGGACGAAAAACTCAAGGATCTACTGGATAAAGCCAGAAAAAAGAAGAACGAGATCGACTATGGCGAGATCGAAGAATTTTTCGGCGACATGGATCTTTCCGACAGTGATTATGAAAAGATTTTTGAATATCTGGAACAGAATAATGTGGACATCACCAAGATAATCGGAACGGATCTTCCCGATGAGGATCCCGATGATGCCGATATCGAACAGGTCAAGGAAGAGGAAGTGGACCTTGACAATATCGATCTGAGCGCTCCCGAGGGTATATCCGTGGAGGATCCCGTCAGGATGTATCTCAAGGAGATAGGTAAGGTGCCCCTTCTGACCGCCGATGAGGAGATCGAACTGGCCAAGCGCATGGAAAAGGGCGATGAGGCCGCCAAGAACAGACTGGCCGAGGCTAACTTAAGACTGGTGGTTTCCATAGCAAAGAGATATGTGGGCCGCGGAATGCTTTTCCTGGATCTGATCCAGGAGGGAAATTTAGGTCTTATCAAGGCTGTGGAAAAATTCGATTACAGAAAGGGTTATAAGTTTTCGACCTATGCCACCTGGTGGATCCGTCAGGGTATCACCAGAGCTATCTCAGACCAGGCCAGGACCATAAGGATCCCCGTGCATATGGTGGAGACCATAAACAAGCTGATCAGAGTCAGCAGACAGCTCCTGCAGGAACTGGGACGTGAACCCACCCCCGAGGAAATCGCGGAGGCCATGAACACTCCCGTGGAAAAGGTCAGGGAGATCCTCAAGATATCACAGGAGCCCGTGTCACTGGAGACGCCTATCGGTGAGGAGGAGGATTCCCATCTGGGAGATTTTATCCAGGATGATAATGTACCCGTGCCCGCTGAGGCTGCGGCATTCACCCTCCTTCGAGAGCAGCTGGATGAGGTGCTGGACCAGCTCACTGACAGAGAGCAGAAGGTACTGCGTTTAAGGTTCGGTCTGGATGACGGCAGAGCCAGGACTCTGGAGGAAGTGGGCAAGGAGTTCCAGGTCACCAGAGAGAGGATCAGGCAGATCGAGGCCAAGGCCCTCCGTAAGTTAAGACACCCCAGCCGTTCACGAAAACTCAGGGATTATCTTGAACTGTAATTTATGGAAAAGCTCGTAGTATCCAACAGAATAAAGGCGGTGGCGCAGCTGCTTGAAAGAGCCCGGAAAGTGGCTGATATCGGCTGCGACCACGCTTATCTGTCCATATATGCCATAAAGGAAAAGAGGGTAAAGGCAGCCATCGCAATGGATGTCAAGGAAGGCCCTCTTGCTATCGCAAAGGAAAATATTGCGGCCTATGGCATGGAGGATGTGATAGAGACACGTCTTTCCGACGGAGGAAAAGAACTTAAGCTTAAGGAGTGCGACAGCGCTGTAATGGCAGGCATGGGAGGTATGCTCATAGAGAGGATACTTCTGGAGAGCCTGCCTGTTTTTTATGAGATGAAACAGATCATCCTCCAGCCTCAGTCCGATGTGGAGCATCTCAGGGAGTTTTTGTATTTCACGGGATTTGAAACTCTTAAGGAAGATATGGTCTTTGAGGATGGGAAGTTTTATCCCATGATGAAGGTCGTAAAGCGCAGAACGAAAAAAGCTCCGGCAAGACCGGGGGAGATGGAGATTTTATTTGGTCGGGATATAGTGACTGCCGATAATCCGGTTTATGATGATTATCTTGCCGCTGAAATGAAAAAGGCGGACATGGCAATAAAGGAGATATCCAAAGGCAAGAAAGATGAATTAAACAAAATGAAGCTGAAAGAGCTTGAGGAGCATCGTCTTTGGATATCCCTGGTAACCGAGTGGCGTAAAAGACTTCCCTCGATCAAGACGGATCTTTTAAACGGATTATTCGGTCTGATCGATGGTGAAGGGACAAACTGAGTCAGATCGGATGACTGTAATGATGAAACAGTCAGTTATATAGGTTAAGGTTCATGAAGGAGGGTACTTATGATCTGTGATGAGATAATGGAGCATCTGTCGGCACTTGCACCCTTTGAATACGCCTCCGGCTGGGATAATGTGGGCCTTCTGGTGGGACGTCATGACAAGGAGATCAAAAAGATATTTGTGGCCCTTGATGCCACCGAGGAGATAATAGACAGGGCGGTGGATTCAGGTGCGGATATGCTGCTCACACATCATCCCCTTATTTTTTCACCCGTAAAGAGAGTGAGTGATGATGATTTTGTGGGACGCCGTATCCTGACTCTTGCACAAAATGATATCTCATACGTGGCAATGCACACAAATTTTGATATAATGGGAATGGCGGACGCCGCAGCCGATGAACTGCGTCTTTCAGATACCGAGGTGCTGGAGATCACCTTTGAGGATGAGATCGCCAAGTCCGGCTTTGGAAGAGTGGGGGAGCTCCCCCGGGAAATGAGTCTTATACAGCTTTGCGAGCTGGTAAAGGATACCTTCGGGATACCCCATGTGAAGTGCTTTGGCGCAGGTGATACCATAGTATCCAGAGTGGCCATACTGCCGGGCTCCGGGAAGAGCGAGATCGGCAGCGCCATAGAGGCGGGGGCCGATGTATATATCACCGGAGACATAGACCACCATTCCGGACTGGATGCCCTGGAGCAGGGACTTTGCGTCATAGACGCCGGCCACTATGGTATCGAGAAACTGTTCATCCGTTACATGAGGGATTATATACTCAGAAATATTAAGTCGGTGGGTGTGGTATGCGAGACCTTAAGGGAACCTTTTACGACCGTATGATATTAAAGGATTTATCATTCTGTAAGAAATACCATCGTTTGTCATTCTGAGGAACGCAGTGACGAAGAATCTTATAAAGGAGTATCCGATGAAAATATTTGTAAACGGAAAAGAATATGATTACCCTTCAGGCATCACCTACAGTGAGCTGGCAAAGGATTTTGAAAAGGATTATGATTCGGATATCATTCTTGCCATAGAGGGAGTAAAGTACAGGGAACTGTTCAGGCCCGTAAAGGAAGGGGAGCATATAAGCTTTGAGCCCCTCACCGGTATCGCCGGTCATAAGTCCTATAAGCGCAGCGCCTGCATGCTCATGCTCAAGGCCTTTTATGATGTGATAGACAATTCACTCATCGACAGAGTGAAGGTGGAGTTTTCCATAGGCAAGGCTTACTATTGCACCTATAGGGGTGATTTTAGGCTGGACGAAGAGAAACTGGCTCTCATCAAAAAGAGGATGGAAGAACTGGTAAAAGAGGATATCCCTTTTAAGAAGACCCAGATGGAACTGAATAAGGCCGTGGAGAGATTTGAAGAGCACGGCATGGCCATGAAGAGGCGTCTGTTCAAATACAGGAGATATTCCACCGTAAATGTGTACAGCCTGAATAAGTATGAGGATTATTATTACGGGTATATGGTTCCCTCTACCGGATATATAAAGTGGTTTGACCTGCTGCTTTATGATGAAGGGTTTATGCTGGTGCTTCCGGAGAGAAAGGATCCCGATCATGACGTGGAGCATTTCACTCCTTCACCCAAGCTTTTCAAGACCATGAAGGAGTCCACCGCCTGGGGTGAGATGCTGGAGATCTCGGGAGTGGCTGAGCTCAATGACTGCATAGCAGGCGGAAGGTTCAACGACCTGGTGCTGGTTCAGGAAGCCTTAATGGAAAAGAAGATAGCCGATATCGCCGAGGATATAATAGGCAGGGGCGGGCGGAAATTCATTATGATCGCAGGCCCTTCATCCTCAGGCAAGACCTCCTTTTCCCACAGGCTGTCCATAGAGCTTAGGGCTCATGGCTATAAGCCTCATCCCATAGCGCTTGACAATTATTTCAAGAACAGGGCGGATACCCCTCTTGACGAGTTCGGGAACAAAAATTATGAATGCCTGGAGGCCCTTAACGTAGAACTTTTCAATCAGAACATGACTGACCTTCTGGCAGGAAAGGAAGTGCAGCTTCCTACCTATGATTTCCTGACGGGAATGAGTGAGATGAACGGCCCTTTGATGAAGCTTGGAGAAGAGGATGTGCTGGTGATCGAGGGCATCCACGGACTTAACGACGAACTGTCATATTCACTGCCAAAGGACAGTAAGTATAAAATATATATAAGTGCACTCACTACATTGAATGTGGATGAACACAACAGGATACCCACCACGGATGCCAGGCTCCTTCGCCGTATGGTGAGGGATTTCAGGACCAGGGGAGCCAGCGCGTCAAAGACTCTTGATATGTGGGCTTCCGTGAGAAGAGGAGAGGATGAAAATATATTCCCTTATCAGGAAAGCGCTGATGTGATGTTTAACTCGGCCCACATATATGAGCTGGCGCTCCTTAAGCAGTATGCGGAGCCTCTGCTATTTGGCATAGAGGAAGATGATCCCCAATATTTTGAAGCAAAAAGACTGCTCAAGTTCCTGGAGTATTTCCTGGGTGCATCCACGGAAGGGATACCAAATAATTCCATTGTGAGGGAGTTTGTGGGCGGAAGTGTATTTCCGGTTTAGAAAAAAGTGTAAAATTAACCCCAGATATAAAATCGGGGGCAGTGCCAGTGGGACTGTAAGCCGGGTTATGTCGTGACCTGTCATCTATCTAGGCTTACCGTTACCGATAAGCTCGAGCGCCCTACCCGGAGACAGAGCGGACCACTCTATAGCCTCCTGCTTGGACTTGCTTCGGATGGGGTTTACACTGCCACACATGTTACCATGTGCGCGGTGGTCTCTTACACACGCCATTTCACCCTTACCGCAAAAACGGGCTTGCCCGCCTTGTAGCGGCGGTATACTTTCTGTTGCACTTTCCATGGGGTCGCCCCCTCCGGACGTTATCCGGCATCCTGTCCTGTGAAGCCCGGACTTTCCTCCCGCGCAAATGCGCCGGCGACAGATCGTCCCACTGACAAAGAGACATTATAAAATAAAAGAATAAAACATACAAGGAAAAATTATTATGGAGATTTTTGATGAAAAGACAGAGTATCTGGAGGGCATAGGCAAAAAGGCAAGACGTGCCGAAGCCGTAATGCGCATTCTTGATACTGAAAAGAAAAATGAAGCCTTGAAGCTCTGTGCAAAGGCGCTTACGGACAATGCCGACAGCATCCTGTCCGCAAATGAAGAGGACCTTATCACAGCCCGGGAAAATGGGATGAAGGAGTCCATGATCGACAGGCTTAAGCTCACAAAGGAGCGCATAGAAGCCATGGCCGAAGGCCTCATTCAGGTATGCGACCTGCCCGATCCCGTGGGGCATGTGCTGGAGAGTTTTGAGCGGCCCAACGGACTTAAGATAGAAAGAGTCAGTGTACCTTTAGGCGTAGTGGGGATCATCTATGAGTCCAGACCCAATGTGACGGCAGATGCCTTTGCACTGACCTTTAAGTCGGGAAACGTGACGGTGTTAAAGGGCGGATCCGACGCCATTAAGTCAAACGGAGCCATAGTGAAGGTGCTGAGGCAGACTCTTAAGGATAACGGCTTTGTCGAGGATGCTCTTTTGTTTATAGACAGCACCGATCGGGCGGTGACCACGGCCTTTATGAAAATGAACCGCTATATCGATGTGCTGATCCCCAGAGGCGGTGCGGGCCTTATAAGGGCGGCTGTGGAAAATGCCACCATACCTGTGATCGAGACGGGAACAGGTAACTGTCATGTATATGTGGATGAGAGCGCAGACTGTGATATGGCTGTAAAGATCATACACAATGCCAAGACCCAGAGACTGGGCGTGTGCAACGCCTGCGAATCCCTGGTGATCCATGAAAAGATCGCTGACAAGGTGATCCCTATGATATGTGCAGACCTTAAGAGCGCGGGGATAGAGATAAGAGGTGATGAGAAAACCCGCAGGATCATAGATGATATAAAGGCTGCCACAGATGAGGATTATTACACCGAGTATGCGGACGCCATCATATCGGTATGCATAGTGGGCTCCTTAAGTGAAGCCATAGAGCATATAAATGCACATTCCACTCATCATTCGGAAGCCATAGTCACAAATGATGAGGCGTCGGCTGAGAGATTTTTGAATGAAGTGGATTCCGCAGCGGTATATGTGAACGCGTCCACCAGGTTCACCGACGGCTTTGAATTCGGCTTTGGGGCAGAGATAGGTATCAGTACCCAGAAGCTTCACGCCAGAGGCCCCATGGGCTTAAGGGAACTCACATCTTACAAGTTTAAGATAAGAGGCACCGGCCAGGTCAGAGGATAGAATACCATGTTTGATGTATTTAATGTCATTCTGAGCGAACTTCGTCCTAAGGGGCGCTAAACGTCCGGTGGACGTTTGATCAGCGCGGACCGAAGCGAAGCGTAGACCCACGAAGTGGTGGATGCCTTAGGACATTAGCGAAGAATCCTTAAATGACGGAAAAAAGCAGATTACGAAAAAGAAGAAAAAAACGAACAGATATAAATTAAGATTTATAGAGGAGGAAAAAATGGTTCGTCGAATATATGTGGAAAAGAAAGAAGAGTTTTCATCACAGGCAAAGGATCTCAAAAAAGAGATCGGAAGCTACCTGGGAATAAAGAGTGTGGACAAGCTGCGCATCCTCATACGTTATGATGTGGAAAATGTCAGCGATGAGGTGTTCAAAAAGGCAGAGCGCATAGTCTTTTCGGAGCCTCCCGTGGATGTGCTCTATGAGGGCAGTTTTCCTCATGATGAAAGCGATAAGGTTTTTTCTGTGGAAGCCCTGCCCGGACAGTTTGATCAGAGGGCTGATTCCGCCATGCAGTGTGTGAGGTTCATAGATGAGGATCAGGACCCCATCATACAGACTGCGGTTACATACTGTCTGTCGGGAAATATAACCGATGATGAACTGGAGCAGATAAAGGCCCATGTTATCAATCCCGTGGATTCGGGCTTTGCGGATGACAGCGTGATACCTGAGACTCTGGCGGTGAACTATGACGAGCCTGCGGATGTAAAGATATTCGACGGCTTTATATCCATGGATGAGGCAGCGCTTAAGGAACTTTATGAGTCTCTTTCACTGGCCATGACCTTCAAGGATTTCCTTCACATAAAGAACTATTTTACAAATGAGGAAAAAAGAGACCCTTCCATGACGGAGATAAGGGTTCTGGATACCTACTGGTCGGATCACTGCCGTCATACCACCTTCTCCACGGAGCTTAAGAATGTGACCTTTGAAGACGGCAGATATAAGGCGCGTCTGGAAAAGACATACAATGACTATTTAAAGGCAAGAGACGAGCTCTATGGTGATCGTGTCATGGAAAAAGGCGGAGATAAATATGTCTGCCTCATGGATCTGGCGCTTATGGCCATGAAGAAGCTTAAGAAAGACGGAAAACTCAATGACATGGAGGAGTCCGAGGAGATCAACGCCTGCTCCATCGTGGTTCCCGTCACCGTCAAAAATGAGGACGGAAGTGAGACCACAGAGGAGTGGCTGGTATCCTTTAAGAATGAGACCCATAACCATCCCACAGAGATAGAGCCCTTCGGTGGCGCTGCTACCTGCCTGGGTGGAGCCATAAGAGATCCCCTTTCGGGAAGAGCCTATGTATATCAGGCCATGCGTGTGACCGGTGCTGCAGACCCCACGGTTCCTTCATCTGCCACCTTAAAGGGCAAGCTTTCACAAAAGAGAATAGTAAGGACTGCCGCACAGGGTTATTCATCCTACGGAAATCAGATCGGTCTGGCCACCGGACTGGTAAAGGAAATATACCATCCCGGCTACGTGGCAAAGAGAATGGAGATAGGTGCCGTAATGGGCGCAGCTCCCAGAAAGAATGTAAAGAGAGAGACCTCCGATCCCGGTGATATCATCATCCTTCTGGGCGGTCGTACCGGAAGAGACGGCTGCGGCGGAGCTACGGGTTCTTCAAAGGTGCATACGGAAGAGTCCCTGACGGAGTGCGGTGCGGAAGTACAGAAGGGTAACGCTCCCACTGAGAGAAAGATCCAGAGACTCTTCAGACGTCCCGAGGTCAGCAGTCTCATAAAGAAGTGTAACGATTTCGGTGCAGGCGGAGTATCCGTAGCCATCGGTGAGCTGGCTGACGGTCTTAATGTGAACCTTGATCTGGTGCCCAAAAAGTATGCAGGACTGGACGGAACAGAGCTTGCCATCTCGGAATCTCAGGAGAGAATGGCAGTGGTCATCGCTCCCGAGGATGCAGAAGAATTTTTGAAATATGCAGCCGAGGAAAACTTGGAGGCTGTAAAGGTTGCGACAGTGACGAAGGAGCCCAGGCTGGTACTTAACTGGAGGGGCAAGAACATAGTGGATCTGTCAAGGGCCTTCCTGGATACAAACGGCGCGCATCAGGAAACCGATGTGAAGGTTGAGCAGCCTTCCGCGGATGCGGGTTATTTTGACGTATCAGATGAGGTGGGCGATGTAAAGAAAAAGTGGATGGATGAGCTTTCAGACCTTAATGTGTGCTCACAGAAAGGACTGGTTGAGCGTTTCGATTCTTCCATCGGCGCAGCTTCATACTACATGCCCTACGGCGGTAAGTATCAGATGACTCCTCTTCAGGTTATGGCAGCGCATCTGCCTCTTTTGAAAGGAAATACGGATGCCATATCCATGATGAGCTATGGCTTTGATCCATATCTTTCATCCTGGAGCCCCTATCACGGCGCAGCTTATGCAGTGGTATCCTCCGTGGCAAAGATAGTGGCAGCGGGCGGCGACTATAAGAAGATTCGTTTCACTTTCCAGGAGTATTTCAGACGTATGTGGGATGAACCTTCCAGGTGGTCACAGCCTTTTGCCGCATTGCTGGGAGCTTTTAACGCTCAGATGGGCTTTGGTCTGGCGTCCATAGGCGGTAAGGATTCCATGTCCGGAACCTTTAATGACATAGACGTACCGCCCACACTGGTGTCATTTGCGGTGGATATGGCAAAGAGCAGTGAACTCATCTCTCCCGAGCTTAAGGATGAAGAATCCGACATAGTGCTTTATCCCGTAGCTCAGGATTCAGATCTCATGCCCGATTATGAAAATATCATGGCGGTATATGAGAGCGTTCATCAGGATATTCTGGATAAAAATGTGATGGCAGCCTATGCGGTGGACGGAAAGGGCGTGGCAGCCGCCATATCACAGATGTGCTTCGGAAACAAGGTGGGTGTGTCCATTGATGATAAGGCCATAAGCGCAAAGGAATTGTTCGCGCCTGCCATCGGCTATATAGTGGCACAGGTGAAGAAGGGCTTTACACCTTCGGCCAAAGACGTTATAGTGATCGGCCATACCACGGATGATAAGAAGATAAGCTATGGCAGCATGTCCATCGCTTTGGATGAAGCTCTTGATGCATATAAGGAAACCCTGGAAAAGGTATTCCCTTCAAAGGGTCAGAATGAGGGTGAGATCCCGGATGTAAAACCTTTTGAGGGAGAGGTGTATGTATGTAAGCATAAGGTGGCAAAGCCCCATGTATTCATCCCCGTATTCCCCGGAACAAACTGTGAGTATGACAGCCGCAGAGCTTTTGAGAGAGCCGGAGCCACGGTTACTGACCTGGTATTCAAGAACCTTTCGGCAGACGATATAAGAGAGTCTGTGGAGGCTTTTGAAAGGGAGATAGACAAGGCCCAGATCATCATGTTCCCCGGCGGCTTTTCTGCAGGTGATGAGCCGGACGGTTCGGCTAAGTTTTTTGCCACCGCCTTCCAGAACGAAAAGCTTAAGGATGCTGTCATGAGACTGCTCAATGAGCGTGACGGACTGGCTCTCGGTATCTGTAACGGCTTCCAGGCTCTCATTAAGCTGGGACTGGTACCTAACGGCTCCATAACAGGACAGAAGGAGGATTCCCCCACGCTTACGTATAATACCATAGGTCGTCATATATCCAGGATGGTTTATACAAAGGTGATGACAAACAAGAGCCCCTGGCTCATGAATACAAAGCTCGGCGGCGTATATACGAATCCCGCTTCTCACGGTGAAGGAAGGTTCGTAGGTCCCGACAGCGTGATAAAGAAGCTCTTTGAGAACGGCCAGGTGGCCACAATGTATTGCGACTTTGACGGCAATGTGACCATGGACGGCGAGTGGAACGTAAACGGTTCCTACGCCGCCATAGAGGGCATCATATCACCCGACGGCAGGATCCTGGGCAAGATGGCCCACTCAGAACGTCGTGACAAGGATGTGGCCGTGAATATCTATGGCGAGCAGGATATGGGCATCTTCGAAAGCGGTGTGGCTTACTTTAAATGATCATGATATATCTGAATATGTGATGAGTTAATGAGCGGGGATCGCATGATGCGATCCCCGTTTTTTAACTACGCGTTAAATGACATTATTGGGATAACATTTTATAATTGAATCAGGAAAAACTACTGATTTGGTAGAGTGACAGTATGAATTACACAGCAAGGATGGGTGGCTTTTGATGATATATTTGAGTAGTTTCAAGGTGTCTGAGCATCGTGTGAATAATCCCAATCTATACCCATATAATGTGTTCCGTGATAAAGAGATATATCCGTTTATATTTTCCCCTATAACGATTTTTTATGGGAACAATGGCTGTGGCAAATCGACTCTTCTAAATCTTATTGCTAAGAAGATTCGTGCAAGGGGATACGAAGATTTTACTATCAGTCAACTGGGAATAGAGCAGTTTGTTTCGGAATGTACGATAGGTTACGGGGAGGATGATTACGGACATGAACTGATGATCCCAAAGGGTAGTCTTTACTTAAAGAGTGAGGATTTACTCTATGAGGTAAAAAAGGTCGAACAGGAGAGCGCTCTTGAAAACGGCTATGTATTTGACGAGATTCGTATAAATAATCTTACAAAAGAGCAAGCTATCCTGAAACTTCATTCATCGGTCATGAAAGGAGGATCTTCAAGACTTGCCTGTATTAAGTTTAATCAGGAAAAATACTCTAATGGTGAAACAGCTATGGCTGTTTTACTGGATAGTTTAATACCCGATAATCTGTACATGCTGGATGAACCGGAGGTTTCGCTTTCACCCGCAAATCAGGTAATGTTGGCGGAAGAGATAAATAAACTGGCACGATTTTTGAATTGTCAGTTTATCATAGCAATCCATTCACCCTTTATGTTAGGAACATTGAATGCCAAAATATATAACATGGATGACAGATGTATGGATGAAGCCAGATGGCAGGATTTGGATAATGTACGCTATTTCTACAATTTTTTTAAGAAACATGAGACCGAGTTTGAATAGAAAGAAAAAAGCAGTCTTAAGGGGGAAAGGGGAATCATAATGAAAAGAAATGCATCTGAAGGATATCAAATCGATAATCTCACAGTCATATTCGAGGATGGAATGTACAGACTGATCGATAACGAAACCGGAGAATCAAGCGCTGACAAGTCAATCTCAAAGGCTTTTAATTCACTTGTTAAAAAAATAGATGAATTCAAAAAACAACTGCAAGAGGCTGAAAAGGAGAATAAGAAAAGGGCAGCAAAACTCATTAATGATATGGCAAAGGATGATTTTTTCATGACTTCAATTCTTGTAGGGCTTATATCTTCCGATAATAACAGAACGGAGTCTGAGATCAGGCGTAATCTGGAATATTTTAAGTGGTTACAGACCGGACTTGAATATGCTATACCTCAAAATGATAAACAGGAAAGAAGAATTAAAAAGATAGCAGAATACATAAATAAAGGTATAGAAACGTTAGAACGGGATGAAGTAAAAGTTCCTGCACGCGACTTGTTGGAAGGACTTCTTGGCTTTGAAACAGCGTATCGAATGCGTAATCTGTATGATTCATATTTCGATCCGTATACTGTTTCTACGCAGAGCCGGGACAGATATATCGCTGATAAATTTGGAAAGTGTGAAGAACCTACATATGATCATCTTTGGAATGTATGGTATTTGGGAGAAGAGAAAAGAGACGGCACTATTGATTATCACGTTGGTTCTGCAATAGAAATACTTGGGAAATTTCTTGACTGTCCGGTCACATCTCACTGTACCAGTTATACGCGCCTGGGCATTAAGTCTTCCTCAACCGGAGGATCACTGGAAACTATTTTTAAAAATGCATGGGATAGCCGGATAGAGGGTTATACACTTAAATTGGATGATAAGGATTCTATATTTACGAGATTGCAGGAACTATGGGATAAAGTGAGGGCGTATGCTGAAACAAATCCTAAGTGATTCTCCTGAGCTTTTAGAACTTAATTCATTAAAACCTGCTGTCTCAATAACGTATGTCTGTACACGAGTACAGCAAATGACGTTTGCATAAAGGATATAGTAGTAGGTTAAGACAGGTGAACAATGAGAGAAATATACAAAAAGGATTTTGAGTATAATGTTTTATAAGATGAAAGAGATTAAAATACAATTCGATTATCTACATGGTCCTTTGTGGAAAGAAAAGCTTGATGTTAAATCCGGCGAATGGTCAACAGGTATTCCGTGTATAGACGAAGATAAAGCTATCCAGCTTTTAAATGATGAAGCAGAGAAAATGTATGGGGCCTTGTTTATATTCAATGATGGGACTGACGGATGTCGATTCGACGAAGACCGGTTTATCCAAATCAAGCCTGAATTGCTTTCGATAGTACAAACCATTATTGACCGACTGTCTTCAATCAATGATGGTACATATGTTGTAATTGATGAAGCAACTGAAATGCTAAAATAAGCCAAATCAAACCAACCGAAAAAAGCCGAGGAAAAGAAAAAAGGATTTCATAGGATGTATATGCTGGGAGATGTGCCCGAGTATAAGGAGATTGACGAACTTCATTTTACAGAAGCAACGGAAATTAGAAATTACCAGGATGAGTGTAAGAATAAGGGCTTAGATCTTTTCAAAGAGTGGTTCTGGAATCTGTGGGATTAAGCGGAGTTTTGGGATAACATTTTATAATTAAATCATTACTGAGTATATCTAATGTATTTTGCATAATGGCAAACCAAGAGGATAGAATTGTATGGATAGAATCATATATTTAATAAGAGATAGCTTTGGTATGGCTGATGATGTTTCGGCCCCCCATATTTGTCGTTTTACATGGAGGGACACTGATTGGTGTCCTGAAGTTGAAATCTTTAATATTATAGAAGCTTACTTAGGACCTAATCTTCCGGGATATTACTGGCGTGGCTACTCAGATGGAAAAATGATAGCTGATGTTATTCTTCGCAGAGAGAACATGGCTTTTAAAAGAGAAATAAAACTTGTTGATAATTGGCAGGAATTACTCAGGAAGAGCAGAATTATTTATTTTCATCATGGGGGATGTGATAACACAGAATCCTTACCGATAACCATCGAGGACTATAATTATACTTGTGAAGATATGGAGAAGTGGTGTAAAAACGGCTATGCAGCTGATCGTAACTACGAGAAACAACGTGAAATCGGTAAGCAATTGTTTTTGGTAAATATACTGCATCATGAAAATGATAAAGTAGCAAATGGTGGATATTCGACTCTTTCAAGGGAACGTATTGCTGCCTGGGCATCCATGACTAAAGATGAGATTGATGATTTTATAGATGCGTGTTCAGTTCTTGACCCGCACAATATTTCATCTGAAGTTGCCGAAAGATATTGTGACGAATATGCATATGAGGATGAGCGTTATTGTTTTGTCAAGTTTACCTGTTACAGTAATGGAATAACATTTGCAGTCCTCATAGATATAGACAAGTTTGAACATTGCTGTAAGGGGATATCAAAGTACAATTACCAAAAATATAGTGAAAAGTTTAAGGAATATCCTATTGATGAATCATATGCAACGCCGGAAGTGTTTGGGGCGATAATGAGGTTTTATATTCAAATTTTACTGGAGACAATCCGTGATGTGTTATTTGATGGATATGACTGGGATGTTGTGACCAATATGACAAGAATAGGTATTACAGAGGAAAGATACCATGATCTTGTTAATTCATTTCTGACGGAAACTGAAACAGATAGTGTATATTTAGATGAATAAAGGCATGGCTCGAAACTGCAAAAGCGTTGGAAATATCTATTTCGGAGAGAAGGATAAATGATGGATACTTATAATGTTTTACATACTATGATTATTGGAAAAAATACTGCTGTAGTTGTTGATCGCGCAGGAGAAGAATTTCGTAATGGCATAGAAATTAAAGATGAGAACGATCAAACCTATAAACTGTTATCTATAGGTCTTGTAGGTGGGCGTACAGATGAATCTTCATGTAATAGGACCAGCATTCTTATCGAGGGAATCTTTTCATCTGAAAAGATTATAATATGAAACCGATATTGCTGGACTACAAGTGCAGATAAAGCTTTTAAAAACTTGGGGAAATATAAGATGAAATAGACGAATCGGCGGGAGATGAGGAGAATTAGGATGATCTATATTACCGGAGATACTCATGGTGAGTTTAAATATAGATTTAATACGGAGAATTTCCCGGAACAACGTGAAATGACCAAGGATGATTATGTGATTATTTGCGGTGATTTTGGTGGAGTGTGGGATGTGGGGTGGAAAAGCAGGAACGAGAAGCATTGGCTTAACTTGTTTGAGGAGAGATCTTATACCCTTTTGTTTATTGATGGCAATCATGAGAATTTTGACAGGCTTACCGGATACCCCATGAAGATTATACTGTGGATTTTATTGTGACGCATTGCTGCTCCACAAGTACACAGATCATTTTGGATGAAGCTATATATACACCGGACAGGGAGACCGATTACCTGGAGTTTATTAAGAACTATGCAAATTACAAAAAGTGGTTTTTCGGACATTATCATAATAATAGAAATGTGTCGGATAAAGAGATTCTGATCTATGAGCAGATGATCCGTATCTCATAGAAAAAATATTCGCCGTGCTACTTTATACGCTCAACCATATGGTTGGGAGTTTTTTATTTAACTACGCGTTCAATGACATAATCAGTTTCATATCTTATAATTGAATCACGAACTAATAGAATTGGTATAATAAACTGATAGAAATGGGAGGATACGTTATGATGAAGATGACATCGGCACATGCAAACAAAATGCTTAGAAAACTTAACGAGGATAAGGAGTTTTGGCGCTCCAAAGAAAAAGAGGGTTGTTTTTATACTGCTTCGCTTAATGAGGATCCTGTAATTCCCGAATATGATTACAGTGAGGTTGCAAAGAATATTTCTGAAATAGATGCTAAAATTTTGAAAATAAAGCATGCTATTAATGTCAGTAACTGCACTAACATGATTCAGGTTGGCGATGCTCAGATGACAGTCGATATGATTCTTGTAAAGATGGCTCAGTTAAACAGGCGAAAATCAATTCTTGACGGTATGCGCAAGAAACAGCCTAAGACAAGAGTTGGTGTAGCTTATTATTCATCCAGATCTACTCCGGAATATGAGTATATCAATTATGATATCAATATCGTCAAGGGAGAATATGAACAGATTGATGCACAGATATCTGTTATGCAGATTGCATTAGATAAATATAACCAGACTGTGGAGTTTGAGGTGGAGATTTAATACTGTATCCCCTGAGTTGTTTTCCGTGCGACGAGTTTTTATGTAATTCCTAGAACCGGCATTGCTTGGGGCAAATGCACCCTTGTTTATAGTTATTGTTCCCCGGTTATTCTGTTATGTTTTATTTAATTATTGTTTAAGGTTATGTTAGAAACCTCCCTTGAAAAGAGTGATTCTACATGAAGGCAGTTGTTCTCGTCCGCAAAAAACTTTTTCGCCTTTTGGCGTGTGAGGTATGGAAGTTCGGTTATACATACTTCTGATAATGCAAAGGAGAGTTTTATAACGAAATCATTATAAGAATTTATTAATTTCGGTAAAGATAGTAATATCTTCCTCAGCTAAAGATGTCCTGTGACGGTTCCGACAGGACGGTAAAATAAAAACTGACCGAGCGTTGATGATGTGTGACGGTTCTGACACATCGGTAAAATAAAAATTGACCGAGCTGATGAGATAGAGCACCCACTCCCGACGGGCTAAGTACAGGAGTGGGTGTTTTCTTGTTTTGTTTATTCATAGAGACGAATGAAACTGAAAAAGCAAAGCAAACTAATCAGGTATGGTTTGAGCTTTTTGACAAGTTTGTGGATCATCGTTCCCGGCGCTGATTTTGACGGGGCTTTTCTCTGGTTGATCACTTCAAGCTTTTCTGCGTTGGTGATGGCGTCATTCATGTGTGGATACAGGATCCGATACATATCGTCGCGGTTCTTACGGTATTCTCCCTCACCGAGAGATTTGAGCTTTTCCGTAAGCTTTGGCCAATACTCGCTCCGATTAAGATCGGACTGAAGGAAGCTGAAGTGGAGTAGGAACCAGAGCTCCACGCACTGGTTAGACCAGATGGCGTGGTATGTGGTTTCGTCATTGGAATCAGTTTCACAGAGGCGTGCGGTTTCATCAATGTGCGAGGCAGGGAAATCATCTGTATCGTAGACTACCCATACATGGCGATATCCGTTTGCAGATTTTGCAGCAAGTTCCTTTGCTTTGGAATACAGGCTCAAAGTGTTATCGCCTTTGCCTTCCACTTTGATATTGATCTTGTCCGGATATTTATTATTGATAATGTTACCCATAGCATTAAAGTAGGATGGTTCTGTTTCGGTTCCTTCCGTGACGATCAGATGATATTCGGGCTGGATCATCTTGCGGCGGTCACGTCTCGGTTGCATCCAGCTTTTATTCAGATCACTTTTCTTTACTGGCTTCAAACTCATGCGAACGCACCCCCCAGCATATTTTGAAGATAGGGATCCGCACCGTAACGGCCTTCAAGGTACTGCTTGTCATAGGTGGCAGTATTCCTGATACGTGAGCCGTCTTCGCTTCTCATTTCATGCAGGGAGTATACGTCGCTTTCATGCGCTTCATTGTCAGCGGCGAACCAGATTTCATCACGGCGGAAGATTGTATTCTTCATCGTGGACATATCATGGGATGTGAAGAGCAACTGTGCGCCATAATGGTTGATTTCCTTATTCTTAAATAGAAGGATCACATAACGGAGAAGCTTCGGATGAAGCTTTGCATCGAGTTCATCGATTATAACAAGTCTTCCCTCACGAAGAGCGAGCAGGATGACCGGTAGAGCGGCGATTAATTTTCTTGTACCGTCAGATTCTTCCGTGAAGGTAAGCTCGTATTCTTTCTTACCGAGCTTGCGTTTCATGTAAAGCTGCTTGCTGTCTTCATCGTATCGGTAATCCGTGATATCGATGTCCATATCGTTCAGCGCCCTGATGAATTGATTCTTGTATTTTACGTACTTTTCCAGCATGATCTGGTGCTCTACCATAGGATTTGCATAACTGCGGATGATGCAGCTCTCGAACCATGTAATAACTTCGCTAATCTCAGGGATCTCGTAGTTGATGGCAAGGAATGAGAGGTAGGGCATCTTTGGATTTACATTCGTGTTGATGCTCTTCTTGTTTATACTGTAGCCGAGTGTGATTTTATCCTTTTCACGGTCGAAGATGTCAGCAGTCTTTTTGCCGGTGACAGACTTTCGTGTCAGTGATTCGGAAATCACGTCATCGTCCTTTAGGGCAAGGTAATAGCAGTACATATTGCTACCGATTAGGATGAACAGCCGGAATTCTGTCGGCTCATCCGCCGACACCTTATCAAATAAGAAAGGGACGGCATCCACCTTCTGTTGGAGAATGAGGGGCTGGCGGTTCTTTCCCAGCTCATGCACCGGCTTTACGATGGTGGAGATCACACAGGATAAAGCCTGGAGCAGATTGGACTTGCCACCGCCGTTCGGGCCGTACACGGCACTGACCGGAACAAGGTCAGGCGCAGACTTTTCGGTGATGAGCGTCTCCTTAAACTCAGGAAGAGCGGCTGCCTGAAAGTCAAATATGGTTTCGTCCTTGTAGGACTTGAAATTCTTGAACGTGAACTGGCATAACATATCGATACGCCTCCTTTCCTGAGGGTATGGTCAATTGGAAAACTAAATTCCAGTTGCCCCATACTTCTGACTGGAACTTACTATTGCAAGAATAAGGGGTGGAAGTAACTTCTCCAAATATCCCTGCATGGTTATGTAGATACCAGTCAATATCATTATTGTTTGTTTT
>JAFRWW010000001.1 GCA_017441585.1 Lachnospiraceae bacterium | reverse complement strand
GAGTACGAGAAAACCCGCTTTCTGTTCACCGCGTGTATCAATGCCTTCCCGGAGGGAGATAAAGTCAGCTCCGCGGTCTGTGATGCGCTGCAGGAGAGAGAGCATTTCTTTTGCTTTGCCTGCCACGTCTGCAAGGCAGCTGATTTGAATACAGTCACCTTCCTGCAACTGTCCGATCTGCGCAAGGAGCTCTTTTCTGCTGCCGGGAGTGAATGTTTGCATAGGATCACCTCTTTTGCCGTTCTGAAAGAATTATAACATAAGATGCAAAAGTGTGTCAATAGGGTTAAATGAAATAAAATGAAACATGTCAAAATAAGAAAAACTGCTTTTCTGACACAGCTGTAACAACAAAAGCATCGCAGAATCTGCAAGGATCTGCAGGAATTTGAAACTTGAAAAAAGACTTCTGTACAGGTAAAATTATGTCCGAGATCTGTATATGCTGAAAAACACAGTAAAATATCAACCGGTAAAAACCGGAAGGAGATCATGACGCATGCCGATGAAAATGGGTTTCCGATGGTACGGAGAAGGCAATGATAAAATCACCCCGGCGGATATCCGCCAGATTCCCGGTGTGAGCACCATCGTATGGGCACTCCATCATAAGCTGCCGGGGGAAGTGTGGCAGCCTGAAGAAATTGCCGCTGTGAGAGATCAGATTGTTCCCTATGGGTTTGATATGGAAGTTGTGGAATCCGTCAACGTCCATGATGATATCAAAATCGGACTTCCTTCCAGAGACATCTATATAGACAATTATATTCAGACTATCCGCAACCTGGCTCCTTTCGGGGTAAAAGTGATCTGCTATAATTTTATGCCGGTATTTGACTGGACGAGAACAGACCTGTTTCACCGTCTTCCGGACGGGTCAAGTGCCATGTATTACCAGGCGGATATGATCAAGGATGATCCGAAGGCCATGGCAGACTATCTCCTGAATTATGAAGAGGAGCACCATCTGAGCTTTCCCGGCTGGGAACCGGAGCGTATGGCACACCTTGATGAGCTTTTTGAGGCCTATAAAGATGTTACGAAGGAAAAACTGTGGGCAAATCTGCAGTATTTCCTGGAAAGGCTTATGCCCGTATGCCATGAATGTGATATCCGGATGGCCATCCATATGGATGACCCACCCTGGGATATCTTCGGCCTGCCGCGGCTGCTTGTTGATGAAGAGTCCATCAGCCGTTTTCTTGCCATGGTGGATGACCCTTACAACTGTCTGACGCTCTGCTCCGGCAGCCTCAATGCCAATCCGGACAACCATGTGGCGGACATTGTACGCCGGTACTGCAGCCGCATTGCGTTTGCCCATATCCGGAATGTAAAACATTATCCGAACGGAGATTTCTGCGAGGTATCCCACAGAGACTGTGACGGCGACACAGGAATCCTGGATATTCTTCGCGCCTATCATGACGGCGGGTTTGACGGATATATCCGTCCGGACCATGGCCGCCAGCTCTGGAATGAGGGCCCTGAATCCTGCCGCCCTGGTTACGGACTGTATGACAGGGCGATGGGCATTATGTATATGCTCGGCGCCTGGGATATGATGGATAAAGAAAAAAAGCAGTAACGGAAAGCTGAAAACCAAACCATACGGCAATCAAAAGCTCCCTGAAAAAACGGGAGCTTATTTTTTTAAAATATTTTCTCCATGTGACAGTTGTGTGATACTTGTTATGCTATACTGCAGCCACAATAAAAAACAAGGAGGAATATTCAAATGAAAAAACTTACAACAATCATTCTTGCACTGGTCATGGTGCTTACCCTCACAGCAGGCGCATTCGCCGATTCCGGTATTTTTGTCACAAAGAACCCGACTGATGAAACCCGTACAGCCGGTACCACAGCCTGGTTTGTCTCTGATGCAACCGGCTATACCGCACTTCGCTGGACGTTTACAAACCCTGTCGGTGAGGACTGCACCGTACAGGACTTCCGGAATGCTTTCCCCTATGCCACGGTGGAAGGGGAGAACACCACACAGCTCACAATCCGCAATCTTGACACCTGGATGACCGGATGGAGCGTCTACTGCACATTCTTTAACGGAAACGGCTCAGCCGATACGATTCACGCATCCCTGAATGTTACAGCCTATGTGACTCCTGCGTATGCGTATCCTGAATATGCCGGCCCTTCCTACTATATCCCTTACGGTGCAACAGACGGCGGTTATACCTATGACGAGAACGGCCATCTGGAGTACGATGTTTACTATCCGGACGGACACTACACCACCTTCTACTATGACGGTTCCAGCTTCACCAACTATCTGGACGGCACCTACAGGTATGACTCCAGTGACGGCAGCGTCGCCATCTTCAACGACGACGGATACCGGATGGATATGTATTCCAACGGGTACTGGGAGGTCTACGATCCCGTAACGGATTCAGTGAGCGGCGGAATGATCTATGACTGATCCTGCCGGTAAAAACTCTTTCTGAAAAAAAGCAGAGGCTGCATCATCTTAGCTTTTGATGATGCAGCCTCTGCTGATCGTTATCCGTTTTTTTCTGCCTTCATTGAGGTTTTCATTGTTTTGACAGGGCATTGCGAGTATAATATTATCAAAGAAATATCATTACCGACAGAAGAAGAGAAACGATACGGCAGAAATCTGCCGGGAAAGGGTGAAGGCTCATGTATTCCTACGGAGGTTACGGTGGATACGGAGGTTACGGAAGAGCGGATATTCTGTATATCGCGCTTCTGGTCGCGTTTGCATTTTCCATGTATGCATCCTGGAGAGTAAAAAGTG
>JAFRWW010000008.1 GCA_017441585.1 Lachnospiraceae bacterium | reverse complement strand
TCTCTACGGTAGCAACCAGGATAGTAGTAGAACCTGTAGGGGTGGGTACACGCTGAGCGGAACCGATGAGCTTGCCGTTAAGCTCGGGGATAACCAGACCGATTGCCTTTGCAGCACCTGTTGAGTTGGGAACGATGTTGATAGCGCCTGCGCGTGATCTCCTCAGATCGCCCTTTCTCTGAGGTCCGTCAAGGATCATCTGATCGCCTGTGTATGCATGGATGGTGCTCATGATACCTGACTTGATGGTAGCCAGATCGTTAAGAGCCTTAGCCATGGGTGCAAGGCAGTTTGTGGTACATGAAGCAGCGGAGATGATCTTGTCATCAGCCTTAAGTGTCTCATGGTTTACGTTGAACACGATGGTAGGCAGATCATTTCCTGCGGGAGCAGAGATAACAACCTTCTTTGCGCCGGCATTGATATGAGCCTGAGCCTTATCCTTGGAAGCATAGAAACCTGAGCACTCAAGAACAACGTCTACATCGAGCTCACCCCAAGGGCAATTGTTTGCATCGGGCTCCTTATAGATCTTAAGGGTCTTTCCGTTAACGGTGATGGTATCCTCACCTGCGCTTACTGTATCAGCAAGTGCGTACTTACCCTGAGATGAATCATACTTAAGAAGATGAGCCAGCATCTTGGGAGATGTAAGATCGTTGATTGCAACTATCTCATACCCTTCTGCTCCAAACATCTGTCTGAAAGCAAGACGACCGATACGACCAAATCCGTTAATTGCTACTTTAACTGCCATTTTTAATCCCTCCTGAAATTAATAAAAATACATACGTCAAACTGACGGAATACATTGTACTTTATATGTTTGAAAAAAACAAGTCTTTTTTTTAACAATCTTTTTACCCCAAACAGGACTCTTTTTATTCACTTTTTTTCAGACAGGGCTTAATTCCATATTCTTATTGAATAAGTACATGTAGCGGTCACAGTCTCAAAATTATCGCTTTTACTTCCCCCGTAGCCTCCGTTCATGACCTTGGCCATGTAATTAAGGGAATAGGTTCCTTCATTTATATTGGGATAATCCGTGATAAATGCCAGTGGAGACTTTTTGATCGTAAAATTAAAAGGCAGGTACGAACTGTAACCGGGATAGGAAGATGCGTTCTCCGGGAAGGACTTCCAGGTACTTCCGTCTTTGCCCTTAAAATATACGCATACTTTTTCATCTCCCGCCAGCTGAGCGCTTGAGGTCACCTTTATGTCAGGATACTCCGCATATCCCGTCTTATAAAAATAAGAAGGTGAAAAACTCATATACAGCGGTGCCTTTTTAATGGTAACCTTCACTGCTCCCTTTTGCGAATCATTGTAATTATCATTTCCCCTTGAATAATAGTACACAAAATAATTGCCCGCATTCAATGCGGTGGGGATGGTCTTTGTGAATCCGCTGTCCCTGTTCAAGCTGTAATACATGGTTCCGGTGTCAGTGCTGCCTGCCGTTACCAGTTCCTGTAAAGTCCCCGTATAAGTGAGGGTTTTGGCCATCACTCCCCTATACGACCCCACTCCTTTTTCTACTATTATATTAAAGCTGCCGGTGGCCACATTATAATTGGGGGCTTCCACCCTGTAATATGCGGTATGGGTACCTACCGTAGTAAAAGCCGGCATGGCGGTCTTATCATAAACTCCCTGCGTAGTGCCATAGGTCAGGATGTATCCCGACACAGGCTCACTGACCACCACCTTGGCCCCGCCCGTATCCGGATTACCCGTATAGGCAAAGGTGCCGTCGGTAACGGACACTTCCATATTCTTTTTTGCAATAGTCACATTCACGGAGCCCACGGATGAATCGTAATGGTTCTTATCCCCCACGCAGTAATAATATATGGTATAGACTCCTGCGTCCGTCGCAGTAGGCAGATAGGAATCAAAGGAGGCGGTATTTCCTATCCTGTAATATATGGTGCCGCCTTCTGCCACTCCGGCCTTTACAAGAGTCTGAGAGGTGCCGTTATAGGTCAGGCTCTTTGCTAAAGGAGCAGACTTCACCCTGCCCGCTGCCTTATCTATCTTTGCCTGAACGCATTTTTTATCGGAATCATAATGGTTAGCGTCACCTACGCTGTAATACCAGACATAATAACTCCCCGCATCTAAGGCTGTGGGTATATAGTCATAATACTCACCCATGGAAGTGCTGCCCAGGCTGTAAACCACTCTGCCGGTGTCACTGAGTGCAGTCTCCATCAGTTTTTGGGCGTTGCCGTTATATACGGAATTCACAGCCTTTGCATCTGTGACACTGCCGGGAGCCTTATCGATATACACAGTCTCAAAACCGGTCACCGTCTCATAATTATCCTTTTCCAGTTTATAATAGGTAGTATATATTCCTGCGTCCGTATACACGGGCTTTGCATCAGTGAAGCCTTCATCCTTTGAGTCCCTGTAGGTTATCTTCGTTTCGGGAGTATTGCAGACCATATCCACGCCGTGACATTCACCATCATAGACCGTGCTGACTTCATTTACCTCATAATCAAATACATTTTTATTCCATTTGGCGTAAAGCCGCAGATCCCCGTGACTCCCGACAGGGATACCATCGAGCCTGGATTCCGGCGACAGCACTCCCGAAGTATGGAATCCGTCAAAGGAATAATACTGCCTGAAGGGCTCACCAAAAACCACCTCGTCTTCTATTGTATAATGTGTGGGATTGTCGGGATGATTATCTCCTCCATTCATCACATATTCGATCTTATACTCCACGGGCTTAAAATGGGCCATAAAGGTTCTGCTTCCCACGCTTCCCTTAGAGATCACCACCCTCATCCGCTCATCGGGAACTCCTGTTCCAGTCCAGCCGGTAAACTCATAGCCCACTGCCTCCACGGGATTTTTTAATACTATCTCATCCTCCACCGTGTAGCTTAACGGGTTTTCTTCGGGGATCAGACATGAAGAGACCGTACTTATATATTTGATCCTGTATTCTATCACTTCCCATTCCGCCCTCAATATCCTGTTTCTTCTTAAGGAAGGAACTATGCAGTCCACCTGGTTTCCCTTTTCATCAAACCAGCCTATAAACTCATATCCTCTCTTATTAAGCGGCAGGAGTTCTATGATATCATCTCCGTCATCATATCCTGGGGGATTGACATTATTAGCACTCAGGGTGTTTTCATAGGTAATGGTATATTTATAGGTTTTTACGGAAGAAGATCCGTCATCCTTGCCCGAGGATGAGCCGCTGTCTTTTCCGGAAGAAGAGCCGCTGTCTTTTCCTGAGGATGAGCCGTCGTCCTTACCGGATGAAGAGTCACCATCCTTGCCGGAAGATGAACCGTCTCCCTTGCCTGAGGATGAGCCATCATCTTTTCCGGAGGATGAACCGTCTCCCTTGCCTGAGGATGAGCCGTCGTCTTTTCCTGTGGATGATCCGTTATCCTTTCCTGATGAAGAGTCACCATCTTTCCCTGTGGAGGATCCGCCGTCCTTACCTGAGGATGAGCCATCATCCTTACCCTCAGATGATCCGCCGTCTTTTCCCGAAGATGATGAACCATCCTTTCCGTTATCATCCAGCCTTACATATTCACCACCGCTGGTCAGCACAAAGTCACCGCCACATACAGAGCAATGCCAGATACTGCCGGTTCCGTTTCCGTCCCTGTTAGATATATTTGTCAGATTATGGGGCTTCAAGGGATACTCCGTCAGTGACTTATCCTCCCTTACCATCTCGCCGCATCTTTTACATCTCAACATACAAAAAGCATGTTCCACACAGGTTGAACCGGTAAAGGAACTTTCCTCATAATCATGCCCCAGTTCTTCACGCTTTACATACATGGAATTTGCGGCATTCGCATATATCTTTTCCACTATATCATGACACTTTGTCTTTTCATCGGATATCACTTTCAGCAGCTCATAATTTTCATCCGAAGAATTGTCAGTCGCCACCTCATCCGTAACTTTTACTTTGATCTTATATTTCTTCTTTCCCCTGGTAATGCATATTTTTCCTTTACCCTTTTTTACCCCGGTCACCGCACCGTTGTCCGTCAAGGTAAAAACCGTCCCTTTTCCCTTTGTAAACCAGTGCTCTTCATAGGCAGGATCCGCTATGCCGTATATGCCCACTCTCTTGGTCTCACCGCATTTTAATACCAGCTCGCCTGTAGTCAGAGTCGCTTCGTCCACACACAAAGAACAGTTATAGTCCTTATCCATATAAGTGCAGGTTATGGTGCATCGTCCTTTGTTTATTCCCCTGACCTTGCCCTTTACTACAGTAGCCACCTCCTCGTCTGAAGACTTCCATACTGCTGACTTATCCGAATCCTTAAGCTTTATCTTAAGCTTCCCCCCTTTAGCCACACAGCCCTCGGTGACTGAAAGATACGGGTCTCTCACCCTTACTTTTATCTTATATTCCACACCGTTTACCGTGGCCAGTATGACCGCCTTGCCCTTAGACAGACCTGTGATGACTCCGCTTTCATCCACCGAGATTTTATCCGCATACTTAGCCGGCACCAGGTAAGTCGACTTCGCGTTGGGACTTTCAAAATCGCACTTGACAGTCCCGCCTTTTAGTACGGTATATTTAACCACCTGTTTTTTTGTCTTATTTTCGGAAGCTGATGTTTTTTCAGATTCTTTTTCCGAAGAGTCGTTTCCACTGACCGTTTTTCCGGAATCCTTCTTTTTCTTATTAAGTTCCGGCTCATCTTCTGCATAAATATCACTTCCGACAGATAAGTCTTCAGGATCAGCCATCTCTCCCTTATCATAATCCTGAGCTTCAAAGTTATATCCCGGACTTTCAAGGTCATAGTCTGAACTTTCATCTGCCCATCCGGTGATACTTTCCTTAGCATCAACCGCCTGTTCATCAGACACCTTCTCCTGCTTATCCGTCAATTCTTGATCCACCATATCATCTGTATCGCGAGGATCATTCGTCTGATCATTCATATCTTGCACCTCTTCCTGTGAAGAGAATGTATCTGATCCAATATTCCCCACATCCGTAACCACCGAATCCATTTCGACAAGCAAAGATTCCGACTCTTCCTGCGAAGTCATTGCTTCATATTCGTCTTCATATCTATCTTCACTCTGTCCTGCCAGCACAGTCAGCCCCGGCGTGATGTCCGCCGATATCAGACTCAGCGCCAGCGAAAATACCATCATCAGTTTCAATCTTTCTTTTTTCATAATCTCCCTCCTCATATATATTTTAATTGATAAACAACTAAAACTTTTTCTTACACTATCTTCCAAACGCCTGTTATTCTTATTTTTTCACACCATCTGCCGGATATCCTCCTGCACCCTCGCGTAATAATTCCTTCCCTCTTCCCTCACATACCCCTTCAACATCAGATGAAACAATATGGTCGACAGCTCAGGCACGGGGATCCTTGTGAGTATGGCTATCCGGTCCAAAGACATAGCGTACAGATCCAGCTGTTCATATACCTTTTTCTCCAGACGCTCCAGCTTAGGTCTTTTCTCTTTCACACTATCTGTCTTAAAATCATATTCCGGATAAATCCCCAAAGCATTCAGTACGCTCTCAGGACTCACGGCGATCCCGGCGCCCGCTGCTATCAGCTCATTGCAGCCCGCCGAACAGATATCGTTTATCCGCCCCGGCACCGCATAGATATCACGACCCTGTTCCAGGGCACATCTGACGGTTATCTGGGTACCGCTTCTTTCTTTTGCCTCCACTACCAGAAGCAGGTCGGAAAGTGCTGATATCAGACTGTTACGCTCCGCAAAATATGCTTTCATGGGACTTGCATCCGGCTTAAACTGTGAGATCAGCCCGCCATTTTCCAGCACCTTTTCATATATTCTCTTGTTTTCCGCCGGATAAACCACATTCACACCGCACCCCAGTATCCCAAAAGAGCTTCCCCCTGCCTCACTGGCCGCCAGCTGGGCTATGCCGTCTATACCTCTTGCCAGACCGCTGATCACCTGTACTCCGTTAAGGGCCAGTACTCTCCCAAACTCCTCCGCAGCCAGTCTTCCATACTGGGAACAGAGCCTGGAACCGATTATCGCTACGCTGGGAACATTCTCATCCGGCAGACGCCCCTTCACATAAATACCCGCGGGCGGATTCAGCATCCGCTCCAGTCTGTAAGGGTAGTCCGCATCCAGCCTGCTCACATATCTGTAATTTTTTTTATTCTCACTCATTTTTCTCCCTACATTTCTGCTCTGTTCTTAATCCTGATCATCTGTTCCCTCAGATATTGACCGAATAGTGCGCTTTACATGCGTCCTCAAAACCATCCGGCATCTCATCCCCCCATATTGCCGTAAGTCTTATCCGGGATCTTCATGGATATAGCCTCATACAGATGCTTTTCATCTATCTTTTCCGAATCCGCCAGATCCGCTATAGTCCTGGCCACCTTAAGAGTCCTGTGATAAGCCCTGGCTGACATATTTAAACGCTTAAACGCTTCTTTTAACAGCAAATTTTCCCGCCGTCCCAGTTGACAGTACTTCATGATCATCGATGGATTCATCTGGGAATTCACGCTTATCCCTTCGCTCCTGAATCTGAAGGACTGCCTTTCCCTGGCCGCCATCACATCCCTCAAAATATCCTCAGTACTCTCTTCCCTTATCGCCTCTTCATTTCCTTCTGCCATCGACCGCGTACCGTCCGTCAAAAAATCAGGCGCGCCTTCTCCCGACAGTTCATCGTAGCTTATCTCTCCCACCTCTATGCACAGATCGATCCGGTCAAGAAGAGGTCCGCTGATCCGTGACAGATAGTTCTTCACATCCTTTATGGTGCAGCTGCACCTTTTCATATCAGGGTAGTATCCGCACCTGCAGGGATTCATGGCCGCTATCAGAAGAAAGTCGGCGGGATAGGTATAGTTGGCGTTTGCCCTGGCTATGTGTACCTTCTTTTCCTCCAGAGGCTGTCGCAAAATTTCCAGCGCCTCTTTTTTAAACTCCGGCAGCTCATCCAGGAAGAGCACGGCCTTATGCGCCAGTGAGATAGCGCCGGGTCTGGGTATATTCCCGCCGCCGGCCAGAGCCTGGGGTGTGCAGGTATGATGAGGACTCACCACCGGACGCCTTAGTATCATCCCGCTCTCAGGCAGCATCCCTGCCACGGAATATATCTTGGTAAGTTCCAGACATTCATCCTTTGTAAGCGGCGGCAGTATACCTGCCATGCGGCTGGCTGACATGGTCTTCCCTGCCCCCGGCGGCCCTATCATCAGCACATTATGAAGGCCCGCTGCCGATATTTTCATGCACCTCTTGATAAGGGGCTGTCCCCTTATATCCGCAAAGTCATCACACTTTTCCCTCACCGTATCATTCAATATTTCATCTAGATCGGTTTTTGTGGGTGCAATGACCGCCTCCTTCGAAAAATGCGCACACATGCCTTTAAGGGAATCCACGCCGTATACGTCGATCCCGTCCACCATACCACCCTCGGCAGCATTTTCAAGGGGCACAAAACAGGATTTAAAACCCATCTCCCTGGCCTTTAAAACCCGTGGCAGCACGCCGTTTATCCCCTGAATGTCACCATTTAAACTAAGTTCCCCCATCACAGCGCATCCTTCAAGACTCTGTGGAGCGATGAGTTCCATGCACACCATCATGGACAGGGCGATGGGCAGGTCAAAAGCCGTGCCCTGCTTTCTGATGCTGGCAGGGGAGACATTGATGGTGATCCTTTTGACAGGAATGGTAAAGCCGCTGTTTTTAAGAGCAGTCCTCACCCTTTCCCTGGCTTCCTTCACCTCACTGCCCAGATATCCCACCAGATCCATGACAGGCAGACCATCGGAAATATCTGCCTCAACAGACACCGGCAGCACGGACAGGCCGCTTAAGGCAAAGGAGTTAATGCAAAAATACATCCACACCTCCATTTCCGCGCTATAGCGCAAAAAACTAAAATATGATCACTACGCACACCGATGCAAACACACAAAACCGATGCCTTCGTGATATTTAAAAAATGGGATTTTCGCGACGATGTGATAGTGCGTCGCTATGAAATCCGCGGCCGGATATGAAATGAATTTAATCCGTCCGATTTGTTAATGATAATAAATAAATTTGAAACACCTGTCAAGCGGAAAAGAAATTTTTTCTTGACATTTATGTTTTATCTGAGTATTATAAGGCGAAAAGAAATGGGTTTTCACCGTACAGTCTTATGACTCAAGCGGGCTGCTCGTTTCTTTTTTATTGTTATACTTCTTGCATACATCTTCGAGTTCCGGGAAATTTAAACAATCCTTCTTATGACCAAATTTTTCACCAGATATATATTTTTCGTATAGTACATTTGCTTTATCAATAATAATCCTTTTATTTTTATTACACCAATTCAATTCCTTCTTATACGCTTCTTTTCGCCTTTTAACTTCAGAATTATCTCTCTTTCTTATTTTTAGATCCGCCTTTGATAGTTGAGCAATTTCTACTGGGATCATTCTGCTGAAATTAAGTCCTGCAATAACTTCATCATCTACAATTATACGAGAAAAATCTATATGATCTTTCATGTTTAAATATTTAGTGTCTGCTTATAATTGAATAAATCCGCCGAAAGTCCTTTGTTTTACTGACGTTTCAGCATATTTTTGGTATAATGGAAGTGCATGAAAATGTTTCATTTTCTCAAAAAACCTTGCACTTCGGAGATTCCAAATGTACAAAACAAATCGAAATCGT
>JAFRWW010000007.1 GCA_017441585.1 Lachnospiraceae bacterium | reverse complement strand
TGTATATCATCATAATCATAGTCGCCTTTGTCTTTGGCGTGACCATCAGCAATACCATCCACAAAGAAGCTACGGTGATAGGGACACTGCGGGCTTCCGGATACACCATAAATGAGCTTGTAAGGCACTATATGGCCATGCCTCTTATTGTGACACTTATTGCAGCGCTCACTGGAAACATCATGGGATATACCTTCTTTAAGGACCTGTGCGTTGCCATGTATTACGGCAGTTATTCACTTCCGACATATGTTACGATCTGGAATGCGCAGGCCTTTGTAAAGACAACACTGATCCCGGTTCTGATCATGCTGGTGATAACATTTTTTATCCTAAGAAAAAAGCTGTCACTGAGCCCTTTAAAGCTCATAAGGAGGGATCTTTCCGGAAGCAGGCAGAAAAAGGCCGTTCCTTTGAATAAACGCCTGCGTTTCTTTGACCGATTCAGGATCCGCATACTCATCCAGAACAGGAGCAGCTACATAATTCTATTTATCGGCCTTTTGTTTGCCAACATGCTGCTCTTTTTCGGAATGATGCTTCCGCCTCTTCTGGTGCACTACCAGAAGATCGTGACAGAGACCATGCTTGCAAAGCACACCTACCTTCTGCAGATACCTGCCGGAGCCGTAGATACGCAGGATGAGCTTTCCGCTACATTTTCATATGTCTTTTTGCAGCATAAGATAAACACCAATAACCCGGACGCTGAGAAATTCTCTGCCTGCAGCTTAAAGACCACCGGAGAGAAAGGGGCCAGGATCGAGGATGTGACACTCTACGGCGTAAAGGATGACAGCAGATATATTCACAGCTCTTTTAATGAAAAGACAGTTCTGATCTCCTCAGCTTATGCTGATAAATACAGCATCGGAAAGGGCTCGGTGATAACTTTGAAAGAGCCCTATGAAGACAGGTTTTATGGCTTTAGAGTTACGGGAGTATATGACTATGACGGCGGGATAGCGGTGTTCATGAGCCAGGATCATTTTAATGATGTCTTCAGGTTTGACGATGAGTTTTTCTCGGGTTACTTCTCCGACACGCAGATCACTGATATAGATGAAAAATACTTTGGGACAATTGTGGATGAGGAGTCTCTGACCAGAGTTTCAAGGCAGCTCATGATCTCCATGGGAAACATCATGTATATGGTGGACGGTTTTTCTGTCATCATGTTCATTGTGCTGATGTATCTTTTGTCAAAGCTCATCATAGAGAGAAATGTACAGTCGATCTCCATGGCTAAGATTCTTGGTTATTCCAAAAGAGAGGTGGCCGCCCTGTACATAGTCCCGACCACCATTGTGGTTGTGGCATCTCTTCTTATATCCTATCCGATACTGTCCTATGTGATGGTGGGGATATTCAGAGTGATGTTCAGGCAGATGATGAGCGGATGGATGGTCATATGGCTTGATCCGTCGGTTTATGTAAAGATGTTCCTTATGGGAGCTGCTACCTACGCAGTCGTTGCGATCCTTGAATACAGGAAGATCGGACATATTCCCATGAGTGAAGCGCTTAAGAATGTTGAATAAAATGCAATGTTTAAGGAGGAATACTAAAAATATGGGGGATCAGATGCTCATAAGTTTATGCTCGCC
>JAFRWW010000006.1 GCA_017441585.1 Lachnospiraceae bacterium | reverse complement strand
TGGAAGAACGCCTGTTCCTGTACCAATATCCAGAACCATTTGTCCATCCTTGCAAAGTCCCAGATTTAAAATGTGATCATAGAATTCCTGTGGATATATATCCCTGTACTTTGCATAATCTTTTGAGGTCTTTCCCCAGTCAAAAGCCTTACCTTTATCTATATCATTTATAATCATTTTTCTTCACCTCCGGTATAAATGAGTCTTTTATAAAGACTCACATGTGCCCCAAGATTACCAAAACCTATCTTTTGATAGAACCTATATACTAATCTTTTAAGCTCTTTTTACTCAAAATACTCCCCTATCTCCTTCATTCTGCTCATCTGATCCACAGAGAACGGACATCTGGCGTTACAATGACCGCAGGCCACACAATCCGAAGCCTTCTTTTCCAGCGACAGATAATGTTCTCTTGCCATCTCATCCCCTATCTTAGTCAGATCATAAAACTTATTCGCTGCTGCTATATCGATCCCGACCGGGCAGGGCTGACAGTGATTGCAGTATACGCACTTCCCGCTCGCCTCCGGTGGTGCAAAAGATCCGATAACACTGTAGTCCAGCGCTTCTTCCGGCTGCTCATAATACTTCAAAAGAAAGTCTATCTCTTCCACGCTCTGTGCCCCGGGCAGGACAGTCAGCACTCCCGGCTTGTCCAGCGCATAGCGGATGCACTGATATTGCGTAAGTGCTTTTCCAAAAGGAGATGTCTTCGCATTAAGGAGCTGCCCGCCGGAGAATGGCTTCATAACCGATATCCCTACTCCCAGCTTCTCACAGCGCCTGTACACATCTGCCCGCTCATCTACTCCACCATATGCGTATTCCCCATGATTGTAATCATACGCCGGATTTACCGAAAACATCAACATATCGATCAACTCCGTATCCAGGATCTCCTGTATCACTGCCGGCGTATGCGAGGATGCCCCGATATGCTTTACCACACCCTTTTTCTTCATTTCCAGAAGATAGTCCAGTATCCCATTCGACTGGTACTTCTTCCAGTCTTTCGACTCATCCTGGCAATGGATAAATCCGTAATTGATATAATCCGTCTTAAGATCCTTCCGCTGTTTATCCACTGAACGCTTTACCGCATCAAGATCTAATGTCCAGCCATAAGTGCCCTTAGAATAATCCGCACCAAAGTGTATCTGATACATCACTTCATCGCGTACATCCGACAATGCCTCTCCAAAAGTAGAAAAAGCGGTTCCGTCAGCGGCCGCCAGATCAAAATAATCAATACCACCTTCATAGGCTCTTCGCACGGTTCTGACAGCTTCCGAATGCTCCGCCTCAACTACATAAGCTGTCCCCATCCCAATCTCGCTGATCTTATCACCGGTTCTTCTGTTAATTCTATATTGCATCTTTTCTCACCTTCTCATATATCAACATTGATTGCTTTCGCCCAGGAAACTAATTCATCAGGTTCCAATGCATTTCATACCAATCCTATTTCAGTGCTGCGCTCAGGCTGTTCGTGATCCCTCTGGGGCCACGGATCGCGTATATTCCATACTCATCCTTCAGAACCTCAAAGGTAAACTTATCCGCCTTGTACCGCTTAAGAAGCTTTATCTTCATGAGTGCCTTGATCGTCAGAT
>JAFRWW010000073.1 GCA_017441585.1 Lachnospiraceae bacterium | reverse complement strand
TGAGTTCCTCGTCGTCAACCATGTCGCACTTGTTAAGGAATACTACGATGTAAGGAACGCCTACCTGACGTGAAAGAAGGATGTGCTCCTTGGTCTGAGCCATAACACCGTCGGTAGCTGCTACTACGAGGATAGCGCCGTCCATCTGTGCTGCACCTGTGATCATGTTCTTTACATAGTCAGCATGGCCGGGGCAGTCAACGTGTGCATAATGTCTCTTCTCTGTCTCATACTCAACGTGAGCGGTAGAGATGGTGATTCCTCTCTCTCTCTCCTCGGGAGCCTTATCGATGTTCTCGAAATCAGTTGCTGTATTTCCTGCTACACGCTCTGCAAGGACCTTGGTGATAGCAGCGGTAAGAGTGGTCTTACCGTGGTCTACGTGACCGATAGTACCAATGTTACAATGTGGTTTGGTTCTGTCAAATTTTGCCTTTGCCATTTCTTTTTCCTCCTGGACTGTGTAATCGTAATCTGATGATTACATGTTATTATTACTGACGAGTATCGCGGGAGTGCATGTGTTATAACGCTGTCACGCGATACTCCCTTAATTTAAAAATTTACCCGTACGAGCGATATTATATTACAAATCCCGTATCATTTCAAGTATTATTATCACTTAAAAATATTACTTTGATGTGCTTGAAAGTACCTTTTCAGCAACACTCTTGGGAACCTGCTCATACTTCTCGAAGAACATGGAGTAATTTCCACGACCCTGGGTCTTGGATCTAAGATCCGTAGAGTATCCGAACATCTCGGAAAGAGGCACATAACCGCGTACAATCTTGCCTCCGCCCAGATCGTCCATACCTTCGATACGGCCGCGGCGTGAGTTGATATCGCCGATAACGTCGCCCATGTACTCCTCGGGCATGGTAACCTCGACCTTCATGATAGGCTCAAGAAGCACGGGGCTAGCCTTCTGCATAGCATCCTTGAATGCCATGGATCCTGCGATGTGGAATGCCATCTCAGATGAATCCACCTCGTGGTATGATCCGTCGAATACGGTAGCGTGGATACCCACAACGGGGAATCCGCCCAGTATACCGGACTGCATAGCCTCTTCGATACCCTCGCCGACTGCGGGGATGTACTCCTTGGGGATAGCTCCTCCGACGATCTCGGAATCGTACTTGAAAAGCTCCTCGCCGTTTGCATCCATGGGCTCGAAACGTACTTTACAGTGACCGTACTGACCACGTCCACCGGACTGCTTAGCGTACTTAGAATCAACCTCAACGCTCTTGGTGATGGCCTCCTTATATGCAACCTGGGGAGCGCCGACATTTGCCTCTACGTGGAACTCACGAAGAAGTCTGTCCACGATGATCTCAAGATGCAGCTCGCCCATACCTGCGATGATGGTCTGACCTGTCTCGGGGTCTGTGTGTGCACGGAAGGTGGGATCCTCCTCTGCCAACTTTGCCAGAGACTCGCCCAGCTTCTGCTGGCCTGCCTTGGTCTTGGGCTCAATAGCGAGCTCGATAACGGGCTCGGGGAACTCCATGGACTCCAGTATAACGGGATGCTGCTCGTCACAGATGGTATCACCTGTTCCGGTGAGTTTGAAGCCTACTGCTGCGGCGATATCGCCTGAGTAAACCTTGTCCAGCTCCTGACGTGTATTGGCATGCATCTGAAGTATACGTCCCACACGCTCTTTCTTACCCTTGGTGGCATTAAGTACATATGAACCGGAGTTCAGTGTACCTGAATATACTCTAAAGAAAGCAAGCTTTCCTACGAAGGGATCTGCCATGATCTTGAATGCAAGAGCTGCAAAAGGCTCCTCATCAGAGGAATGTCTCTCGATCTCATTGCCATCCAGATCGGTACCCTTTATCGAAGGGATATCGGTGGGTGCGGGCATGTACTCAAGAACTGCATCCAGAAGCTTCTGAACGCCCTTGTTCCTGTATGCGCTGCCGCAGCATACGGGTACCGCACGGCACTCGCAGGTAGCCTTACGAAGGGCTGCCTTCATATCCTCAACCGAGGGGATATCCTCTTCCAAAAATCTCTCTGTAAGGTCATCATCCAGTTCGCATACCTTCTCGATGAGCTCATCATGGTAGAGGGTTGCGTCATCAGCCATATCACCCAGATCATCCGTAACAGTGATATCCTCACCCTTGTCATCGTTAAAGATATAGGCCTTCATCTCAAAAAGATCGATGATTCCCTTGAAGTCATCCTCCTTGCCTATGGGCAGCTGAAGGATTATGGCATTTTTGCCAAGGCGCTCTCTGATCTGATCTACCGCGCCGTAAAAGTTTGCGCCCAGTATGTCCATCTTATTGATGAATGCCATACGGGGTACATTATAGGTATCTGCCTGACGCCATACATTTTCTGACTGAGGCTCTACTCCACCCTTTGCACAGAACACACCGACTGCTCCGTCCAGGACTCTCAGTGAACGCTCAACCTCAACGGTGAAGTCCACGTGTCCGGGGGTGTCGATGATATTGATACGATGCTCAAGTGCTCCGGCTAAAGGCTTAGCCTCCTTCTGGAGAGTCCAATGACATGTGGTCGCAGCGGAGGTAATGGTAATACCTCTCTCCTGCTCCTGCTCCATCCAGTCCATGGTAGCCGTACCCTCATGGGTATCACCGATCTTGTAATTAACGCCGGTGTAGTAAAGGATACGCTCCGTCAGAGTAGTCTTACCTGCATCAATATGCGCCATGATACCAATATTCCTGGTTCGTTCAAGCGGATATTCTCTTCCTGCCATGGTAATCTCCTCCTATCAGAATCTGTAATGTGCAAATGCTCTGTTCGCATCTGCCATCTTGTGCATATCTTCCTTCCTCTTTACTGCTGCTCCCGAATTGTTAGAAGCATCGAGGATCTCGTTAGCCAGTCTCTCTGCCTGAGTCTTCTCGGATCTCTTGCGAGAAAACATGGTAAGCCAGCGAAGCGCAAGGGCCTGACGACGGTCAGGACGAACTTCAATAGGCACCTGATAGGTAGCACCGCCGACACGACGAGCCTTTACCTCCAGGTTGGGCATGATGTTGTTCATTGCGCTCTGGAAAACCTCAAGTGCGGGCTTTCCTGCCTTTTCTTCAACTATGGAAAAGGCGTTGTAAACTATCTTCTGGGCTACGCCCTTTTTTCCATCGAGCATGATGCTGTTGATGAGCTTGGTAACGACCTTATCGTTATAAAGCGGATCTGCCAGCACATCTCTTTTCTGAACATGTCCTTTTCTTGGCATTGTTCTTCCCTCCTTAAACATAAAGTTTTAGATCACAGGTACTCACTACTGTTACAAAAGTGTCTCATGCCGGATACGGACATCTTCACATACGGATCAAAAATCCGGATATAATAAAGCGATCCTAATCCAACATTAACCTATGTTTCCAAAAGACTTTTTACTTCTTAGCGTCCTTAGGCCTCTTGGCACCGTACTTTGAACGGGCCTGCTTTCTGTTTGCCACTCCTGCAGTATCCAATGTACCTCTGATGATGTGATAACGGGTACCGGGAAGGTCCTTTACTCTTCCTCCTCTGATAAGTACCACGCTATGCTCCTGGAGGTTATGACCCTCGCCGGGAATATAGGAAGTAACCTCGATTCCGTTTGAGAGACGTACTCTGGCGATCTTACGAAGAGCTGAGTTAGGCTTCTTAGGTGTAGCAGTCTTAACTGCGGTGCAGACACCACGCTTCTGGGGTGATGATGCATCGATCGCTTTCTTGTGAAGAGAGTTGAATCCCTTCTGGAGTGCGGGTGCCGTAGACTTCTTTACTGATGTCTGACGACCCTTTCTTACTAGCTGATTAAATGTTGGCATTAGTTTTCACCTCTTTTCTTTTTAAATATTTTCAACTAAAAGGCTTGCCAAAAATGGCAAGCCTAAATAGTATACCTCTTAAATTATAATTCTGTCAAGCCCTAATCAGGGGAAATTATCACTCGGTTACGACAACCTCGGCATTATCATCAACTGTCTCCTCATCGTTCTCATCAACCGAGAGCATATCCTCGGGGGCATTGTCGGTGCTGAGCTTCACATCCCTGTAACGACGGAGTCCCGTACCTGCGGGGATCAGCTTACCGATGATGACATTTTCCTTAAGTCCCGACAGGGTATCGATCTTACCCTTGATGGCTGCCTCGGTGAGGACCTTGGTGGTCTCCTGGAAGGATGCACCGGACATGAAGGAGTCGGTGGCAAGAGATGCCTTGGTGATACCCAGCATGATCTGCTCTGCGGTTGCGGGCTCCTTACCTTCGGCAATAAGCTCCTCGTTGGTATCCTCAAATTCGAGGACATTGACCATGGAACCGGGCAGATAATCGGAATCACCGGAAGTCTCTATGCGGACCTTCTTAAGCATCTGACGTACGATGACCTCGATATGCTTATCGTTGATATCAACACCCTGGAGACGGTAAACTCTCTGAACCTCTCTGAGCATGTAATCCCTTACGGCTTTCAGGCCCTTGATCTTGAGCAGATCATGAGGATTGATGGAACCCTCTGTCAGCTCATCGCCGGCCTCGAGTATATCACCGTCCTGAACCTTAAGGTGTGAACCGTAGGGTATGAGGTAAGCCTTTGACTCACCTGTCTCTTCATTTGTGACAACCACTTCACGCTTCTTCTTTGTATCGCGAAGCTCTGCCTTACCTGCAAACTCTGAAATAATGGCAAGTCCCTTAGGCTTTCTGGCCTCGAAAAGCTCCTCGACACGGGGAAGACCCTGTGTGATATCGTTACCTGCCACACCACCGGTATGGAAGGTACGCATGGTAAGCTGTGTACCGGGCTCACCTATGGACTGTGCGGCTATGATTCCGACAGCCTCGCCCACCTGAACTGCCTCGCCGGTAGCCATGTTGGCACCGTAGCACTTGGAACAGATACCTGTATGTGAACGGCAGGTCAGGATGTTCCTGATCTTCACCTTCTCAATGGGGTTACCGTTCTCATCCACACCCTCTGCCATAATGCGGTCAGCCCTTCTGGGGGTGATCATGTGATTTGCCTTTACCAGGATCTCACCGTCTGCATTCTTTATATCATAGCAGCTGTAGCGGCCCAGGATACGATCCCTGAGTCCCTCGATCTGCTCTCTTCCGTCTGCAAAAGCATATACCCAGATTCCGGGGATCTCCCTGCCTTCGCTCACGCAGTCGCTGTCATCGATGACCAGTTCCTGTGAAACGTCTACCAGACGTCTGGTCAGGTAACCGGAGTCAGCGGTACGAAGCGCGGTATCGGAAAGTCCCTTACGTGCGCCGTGTGCCGACATGAAGTACTCCAGAACGTCCAGACCCTCACGGAAGTTTGACTTGATGGGCAGTTCGATGGTACGTCCCGTGGTATCTGCCATCAGTCCACGCATACCGGCAAGCTGCTTGATCTGCTTGTCGGAACCTCTCGCTCCTGAGTTGGCCATCATGTAGATATTGTTAAACTTATCAAGTCCGGAGAGCAGCTCCACGGTCAGCTCATCATCAATCTTCTTCCAGGTGCTGACAACCTCCTTGTAGCGCTCTTCATCGGTTATGAGACCACGTCTGTAATTTACGGTGATCCTGTCCACTGTCTCCTGAGCCTTATTGATGAGCTCGGGCTTCTTTGCGGGCACGGTCATGTCGGAAACGGAAACCGTCATGGCTGCCTGTGTGGAATACTTATAACCCATGGCCTTGATATCATCAAGCACCTCTGCTGTCCTGGTGGCGCCGTGGATATTGATGACCTTTTCCAGAATAGGCTTAAGCTGTTTCTTTCCTACATGGAAATTGATCTCGGGCTCAAACTTATTCTCAGGCTTTGACCTGTCAACAAATCCCAGATCCTGAGGAAGGATCTCATTGAAGATCAGTCTTCCGAGGGTAATATTGATAACGCCCTCTTCCACGGATCCGTCGGGATTGGTGATCTGTCTCTTTACATATATATCCTGATGAAGGGTGATCTCCTTGTTCTCATATGCAAGAAGAGCTTCCTCCATGGAATAGTAGTATCTGCCGAGGATATCCACCATGCGGCAGAGAACTACCCTGTTTCTCTCAGTGTCTACACAGACCTTGATGAAGCTGTCGGTCTCAAGAGCCACGCCCTTGATAGCCTCAACTGCCTTGATTGCCTTTTCACCGCTCTTTCCGGCTACTGCCTTGGCTTTCTTATCCTGATACTCCCTGAAAGCTTCTTTTGCTTCCTCGGGGCTGCCAAACTCTGCCACTACCTGTGCCTCGATCTCGGGATTACCGGTGAAGTCAGCATATTTGTGCATGGTCAGATAGTAGATACCAAGCACCATATCCTGTGAAGGAACTGCCACGGGACCACCGTCGGAGGGCTTCAGCAGGTTATTGGGTGACAGGAGCAGGAAACGGCACTCGGACTGAGCTTCCTGTGAAAGGGGAAGATGCACAGCCATCTGGTCACCATCAAAGTCTGCATTAAACGCGGTACACACCAGGGGATGAAGCTTGATAGCCTTACCCTCTACAAGGATGGGCTCGAATGCCTGGATACCGAGTCTGTGAAGTGTAGGTGCACGGTTAAGCATAACGGGGTGCTCCTTGATCACATACTCGAGCACATCCCACACGCCGGGCTCCAGACGCTCTACCATCTTCTTTGCTGCACGGATGTTGTGTGCGGAGCCGTTTGCCACCAGTTCCTTCATAACGAAGGGCTTGAACAGCTCGATAGCCATTTCCTTGGGGAGACCGCACTGATAGATCTTAAGCTCGGGACCAACCACGATAACGGAACGGCCCGAATAGTCAACTCTCTTACCCAGAAGGTTCTGACGGAAACGTCCGCTCTTACCCTTAAGCATATCAGAAAGAGACTTGAGGTTACGGTTTCCGGGGCCTGTAACGGGACGGCCTCTTCTGCCGTTATCGATGAGGGCGTCAACCGCCTCCTGAAGCATTCTCTTTTCGTTGCGGACGATTATCTCGGGAGCTCCCAGATCAAGGAGTCTCCTGAGTCTGTTGTTTCTGTTTATGATACGACGGTACAGATCGTTAAGGTCGGAGGTAGCAAAACGTCCGCCATCCAGCTGTACCATGGGACGAAGATCCGGAGGGATCACAGGGATCACGTCGAGGATCATCCACTCGGGCTTGTTTCCGGACTCGATGAAAGCCTCGATAGCCTCCAGACGCTTTACGATACGGGCCTTCTTCTGGCCGGTGGCATCGTCAAGTTCTGCCTTTAACTTCTCGGACTCCTCCTGAAGATCGATGTCAATGAGGAGTTCCTTAACGGACTCGGCACCCATACCTGCCCTGAAGGAGCCCTCGCCCCACTGGGCTACGGCATCCTGATATTCTCTCTCAGTAAGTACCTGCTTGTACTCCAGATCTGTCTCACCGGGATCCATCACAATATATGATGCAAAATAGAGAACCCTGTCAAGAGCCTTGGGTGATACGTCCAGGATAAGACCCAGTCTGCTGGGGATACCCTTGAAATACCAGATATGTGATACGGGAGAAGCCAGCTCTATGTGGCCCATCCTCTCACGACGTACGCTTGATTTGGTCACCTCTACCTTACATCTGTCGCAGGTGACACCCTTATAGCGGATCTTTTTATACTTACCGCACTTACACTCCCAGTCTTTGCTGGGTCCGAATATGATCTCGCAGAAGAGTCCGTTATCCTCGGGCTTTAAGTTTCTGTAATTGATCGTCTCCGGCTCGGTCACTACACCGTGGGACCATTCCCTTATCTTGTCGGGAGATGCAAGTCCGATCTTAATAGAATCGAATGTGAGTGGCTTGTAGCTGTTTTGCTTATTATTTTTTGCCATTTTTTTCACCTTTCTTTAAGATTCCTGGATAAAAACAATTTACACTTCCACGGGATCGAGGTCTTCCTCAAACTCGTCCTCAAACTCTTCACTCGCGTCGGAGTCATACTCATCGGGCTCTACCTCTTCCATACCGTCTTCGCCGACTCTCTGCTCAGAGTATCCGCTGTTCCTGAACTCTGCCGTGTCATCGGATCCGTAACGCTCGCCCTCTATCACATGACGAAGATCCGTAACGCCGTCATAATCATTATTCTCGGCGATCTCCACTTCGGTGTTGTCATCCCTTAAGACTCTCATGTCAAGACCCAGGGACTGCATTTCCTTAAGCAGCACCTTGAAGGACTCGGGAACGCCGGGCTCGGGGATATTGTCGCCCTTTATGATAGCTTCGTAAGTCTTTACTCTTCCGATCACATCGTCGGACTTGTAGGTCAGGATCTCCTGAAGGGTATAAGCTGCGCCGTAAGCCTCCAGCGCCCAAACCTCCATCTCTCCGAAACGCTGTCCGCCGAACTGGGCCTTGCCGCCGAGAGGCTGCTGGGTAACCAGTGAGTAAGGACCTGTGGAACGTGCATGGATCTTGTCGTCCACCATGTGATGGAGCTTCAGATAATGCATGTGTCCTATGGTAACCGGTGAATCAAAGAACTCTCCGGTACGTCCGTCTCTTAAGCGAACCTTTCCGTCGGTGCTGATGGGAACGCCCTCCCACAGCTTCCTGTGCTCTCTGTTTTCTGAAAGGAACTTAAATACTTCGGGTAAAAGCTCATCCTTATGAAGGGACGTAAAGGTATCACCCTTCTCATATGTAACCTTTGCCTTCTTTGCCCTGGCCTTTGCCTCGGCATCGTCAAAGGGAAGATTTACGTAATCGTTGGCCAGCGCAAGGGTATCCATGATATCCTGCTCGTTTGCACCGTCGAACACGGGAGTAGATACATTGAATCCGAGGGCCTTTGCCGCCAGGGAAAGATGGATCTCCAAAACCTGTCCGATGTTCATACGTGAAGGCACGCCCAGAGGATTCAGCACGATGTCAAGAGGACGACCGTTGGGAAGATAAGGCATATCCTCCACGGGAAGAACTCTTGAAACCACACCCTTGTTTCCGTGACGACCTGCCATCTTATCGCCCACGGAGATTTTTCTCTTCTGTGCTATGTAGATACGTACGCTCTCATTTACTCCGGGAGGAAGCTCATCGCCGTTCTCCCTGGTGAATACCTTGGCTGCGACTATCACGCCATACTCGCCGTGAGGTACCTTAAGGGATGTATCCCTGACCTCTCTTGATTTTTCGCCAAATATGGCACGCAGAAGCTTCTCCTCTGCAGTAAGCTCGGTCTCACCCTTAGGTGTAACCTTTCCTACCAGGATATCGCCTGCGCGGACCTCGGCACCGATGCGGATGATACCTCTGTCATCCAGATCCTTAAGAGCATCCTCGCCCACGCCGGGCACGTCTCTGGTGATCTCCTCGGCTCCAAGCTTTGTATCTCTGGCCTCAGCCTCATGCTCCTCAATATGTATGGAGGTATATGTATCCTCCTGAACCAGACGCTCTGAAATAAGTACGGCGTCCTCGTAGTTATATCCTTCCCAGGTCATGAATCCGATAAGAGGATTCTTGCCCAGTGCAATCTCTCCGTTTGCGGTGGATGCACCGTCTGCCAGTACATCGCCGGCTTCGATGTGATCGCCCTTGTTTACGATGGGTCTCTGGTTATAGCAGTTTGACTGGTTTGAGCGGGCAAATTTACTGATCTTGTACTCTTCCTTTGAACCGTCATCGTTCTTAACCAGTATCTTGTCAGCCTCTACTCTGGTAACGGTACCGGCTGCCTTTGCCACTACACAGACACCTGAGTCTACGGCTGCCTTGCGCTCCATACCCGTACCTACCACGGGCTCCTCGGTACTCATAAGAGGCACTGCCTGACGCTGCATGTTTGAACCCATGAGTGCACGGTTCGCATCATCATTCTGCAGGAAAGGGATCAGGGCCGTAGCCACTGAGAACACCATCTTAGGTGACACGTCCATGTAATCGAAAAGCTTGCGGTCGTACTCCTGAGTCTCCTCACGATAACGACCTGACAGGGACTTACGCTCAAAGTAGCCGTCCTTGTCCACCTTTTCGTTAGCCTGTACTACGTGATAGTTATCCTCTTCATCCGCAGTCATGTATACGACTTCATCCGTAACCCTGGGATTCTCGGGATCGGTATGGTCTATCTTTCTGTAAGGTGCCTCCACAAAACCGTACTGATTGATCCTGGCATAGCATGCAAGAGAGTTGATCAGTCCGATGTTGGGACCTTCGGGGGTCTCTATGGGGCACATACGTCCGTAATGGGAATAATGTACATCGCGGACCTCGAATCCGGCACGGTCTCTTGACAGACCGCCGGGACCCAGGGCGGAAAGACGTCTCTTGTGAGTCAGCTCGCCCAGAGGGTTATTCTGATCCATGAACTGTGACAGCTGTGAAGATCCGAAGAACTCCTTGACAGTCGCAGTCACGGGCTTGATATTTATAAGGGTCTGAGGAGTAACACTCTCGATATCCTGAGTGGTCATACGCTCTCTCACTACCCTGTCCATTCTGGAAAGACCTATCCTGTACTGGTTCTGCAAAAGCTCACCGACAGCACGGATACGGCGGTTACCCAGATGATCGATATCATCCTTATTACCGATACCGTACTCGATGTGCATGTTGTAGTTCACCGAGGCAAAAATATCCTCCTTGGTGATATGCTTGGGGATAAGATCGTTCACACGGGCCTTAAGCTCTTCAAAAAGCTCCTTGGCATCACCACCATGCTCAGCGATTATCTCCTTTAACACAGGATAGAAAACAGGCTCGGTAATACCCAGATCGGCAGGATCGTCACACTCCACATACTCATTTATATCTACCATGAGATTGGAGATGACCTTTACATTTCTCTCATCTGCCTGAAGGAGAACATAAGGAACCGCTGCATTCTGAAGCTCGTCAGCCTTTTCCTTTGTGAGCTTGTCTCCTGCCTTTGCCAGGATCTCACCTGTCTCGGGATCCACCACATCCTCGGCCAGAACATGACCGCTGATACGGTTTCTGAAATGAAGCTTCTTATTAAATTTATATCTGCCCACCTTGGCCAGGTCATACCTGCGGGGGTCAAAGAACATTCCTGTTATAAGATTCTGCGCACTCTCCACTGCAAGAGGCTCGCCGGGACGTATCTTCTTATAAAGTTCCAGCAGACCTTCGTTGGAATTGGAAGCCACATCCTTTGCAAGAGTGGCCATTATCTTGGGCTCATCGCCAAACACATCCAGGATCTCCTGATTGGTGCCCAGGCCCAAAGCGCGCAAAAGCACGGTAACAGGCACCTTTCTGGTCCTGTCCACACGCACATAAAAAATATCGTTGGAGTCTGTCTCATACTCAAGCCATGCACCTCTGTTGGGGATGACCTGGCAGCTGTAAAGCTCCTTACCGATCTTATCATGATCGATACTGTAGTATATACCGGGTGATCTTACCAGCTGGCTGACGATAACACGCTCGGCACCGTTTATCACAAAGGTACCCGTATCAGTCATAATAGGAAGATCTCCCATAAAAATAGGACGCTCCACTATCTCGTTTTCATTTCCGACTTTCTTATGAAGTCTGACCTTAACCTCAAGAGGAGCCGCATATGTAGCGTCTCTTTCCTTGCATTCCTCAATGGAATACTTTATCTTTTCCATCTGAAGCCTGAAGTCAACGAATTCCATGCTGAGATTGCCGTTAAAGTCCGCGATGGGAGAAATGTCCTTGAAGACTTCCCTGAGGCCTTCAGTCAGAAACCAATTGTAGGAATCCTTCTGAACCTCCACCAGATTAGGCACATCAAGCACTTCTTTCTGTCTGGAATAGCTCATTCGCGTACTGTAACCGACCTTGACAGGTTTGATCCTATTTTTTTCCATGATGGTGTTTACCCTTTCTTAAGAGAATAGAATGGTTAACAGGTTAATAGAATGCACGACGAAAAGGGCATAAATAGCCCATCTCGCCACAAACGCAAAGTACATCATATCACAATGGGCCACATAAAGTCAACAACTAAATATAGTGGCCTCTTTCAGATTTAAACACAAGTCATAAAGACAAGTAAAACCCCGGCGGAATCCCACCGGGGTTTTGATCCATATTTGGCTTAATATTACTTAAGAGTGATCTTAGCGCCTTCAGCCTCGAGCTTGGACTTGATATCCTCAGCCTCTGCCTTGGATGCTGCCTCCTTAAGTACCTTGGGAGCGCCGTCAACAACTTCCTTAGCCTCTTTAAGACCAAGGCCGGTAACCTCACGGACAACCTTGATAACCTTAACCTTGTTGGGGCCTACCTCGGTGAGCTCTACGTCGAACTCATCCTTCTCCTCAGCTGCTGCTGCGCCGTCGCCTGCTGCTGCTGCAACTACAACGCCTGCTGCTGCAGATACGCCGAACTCTTCCTCACATGCCTTTACCAAATCGTTAAGCTCCAGAACTGAGAGCTCCTTGATAGCATCAATAATTTCTGCTGTAGATAACTTAGCCATTTTTTACCTCCTAAATTTTAATTTAAATTGATCGTCGGTTTACACAAGTGTAAACTCTCTTCTATTTACTCTGCTGCGGGTGCTTCTTCTGCAGGTGCCTCAGCTTTTGCCTCGGCTGCGGCTGCTGCGCCGCCTTTTTCTGCAAGCTGGTTCATTACTCTAGCGAAGTTCGTTACAGGTGACTTCATGGAACCAAACAGTCTTGCAAGAAGTTCCTCTCTTGAAGGGATCTTGGAAATCTCCATGATGCCTGCTGCATCATAGTACTTTCCTTCTACGATACCGGCCTTGATCTCAAGCTTGTCTGCAGTCTTTGCAAACTTACCGAGGATCCTGGCAGGAGCCGTAGCGTCATCCTTTGATACCGCAAGGGCTGAAGGTCCCTCGAGATGCTGGATGAGATCACCGAAATCGGAGCCCATAAATGCGAAGCTCATCATAGTGTTCTTATATACCTTGTAAGTAACACCGGCCTCACGAAGCTCGCGACGAAGCTGTGTGTCCTGTGCCACGGTAAGACCGCGGTGGTCTACCAGGACTCCGGACTTAGCGCCTTCCATTACGGAACGGATCTCTTCTATAACGGGTTTCTTAAGCTCTACTTTTGCCAAATTCTTTTACCTCCTTTTTAGATTAACCGAAATACAAAGGAATAAAAAACCTCCGTGCACACGACACGGAGGTAAAACTCAAAGATCATTCTCACCATCTTACGATGTGGATATCCTGTTTCCTCGGCAGGCGATACTTTCATATCTTACCGTTTCCGACCTGCTGTCTTCGGCACGAGTGATAGGATATCACATAACCTTTATAAATGTCAAGTTTTTTTTAAATTACAAAAACTTCCCATATGTCATCCTGAGTGAAACGAAGGATCCTGAAAGAGTTAAAGTATTTATAAAGGTCATCTTTATAAAGATTCTTCGCTGCGCTCAGAATGACATAAATTGCCTATTTTATCATCAAGTAGGAAGTTTTAGTAAATTACTCTATGGGTCTGCCAAGCTTCCTCATCATGTATGCGTAATCCTGGCTGTAGGTGATGGCGGTCTCGGCCGTGATACGATTCTTCATGCACAGCTCATAGAGAGCGTCATCCATGGTAACCATACCATCCTTACGGCTGGTCTGCATCATGGAGGAGATCTGATAGGTCTTGCCCTCACGGATCAGGTTACGGATAGCGGGGCTGGAGATCATGAGCTCGATGCCGACCACTCGTCCGCCTTCCACATCGGCTGAGGGCATCAGCTGCTGTGAGCAGACACACTCAAGCACTGTAGCCAGCTGAACCTTGATCTGCTCCTGCTGGTGAGGAGGGAACACGTCCACGATACGGTCGATGGTGGCTGCAGCTCCGATGGTATGCAGGGTGGAGAATACCAGGTGGCCTGTCTCGGCTGCGGTTACGGCGGTGGAAATGGTATCCAGATCACGCATCTCTCCGAGGAGGATGATATCGGGGTCCTGTCTAAGAACCGCCCTAAGTGCGGGAGCATACCCCTGGGTATCCATACCTACCTCACGCTGATTAACCACGCATTTATCGGATCTGTGCATGTACTCTATGGGATCCTCCATGGTAACCACGTGATGCTTATATGTATGATTGATGATATTTATCAAAGATGCAAGGGTGGTGGACTTACCTGAACCCGTAGGTCCCGTAACCAGTACCAGGCCTCTCTTCTTTCTGGTCATAGCCACCAGTGCCGGAGGAAGTCCCAGTTCCTCGGGAGCAGGTATCCTGTTGGGCAGCAGACGGAGTGCGGCAGCCACAGTGCCTCTCTGTCTGAAGATATTTATACGAAAACGACCCAAAGACGATCCGTCATAAGCAAGGTCAATCTCACCCTTCTTCTGGAAATCATCCATCTGATCGGGTCTTAAGATAGGAAGCACCATGCTCTCGGTATCCACGGGAGTGAGCACATCCACATACTCCTGGAAGATCTCATCCCTGTAATTTACGCCCTTAAGTCTGATACAGGTATCCTCAAGCTTCTTTAATCTGCCGGGATCCTGAACCTTTAACTTATCATAAGCCTCGTTAAAGTCGAGCAGTGTACCATCCAATCGGATCATTATGGGCTTTCCGACGGAAAAATGAATATCAGACGCCCCCATATAGTGTGCCAGATTCAGCGCAACTTCTAATTCCATAAAAAAATACCCTCCTTAAAATAATTAACTGTCAAAGGAAACCTTGACCATTTCGGAAACAGCGGTGATACCCTGCTTCACGTATTTACATGCCGCCATACGAAGTGTGTTCATACCCTCTGAGACAGCCACATTCTTGATTTCTTCGGCGTCTGCATTTTTAGCGATCAGCCTCTTGATGGCGGGTGATGTCTCCAGTATCTCATACACACCGATACGACCCTTAAATCCGGTCATATCGCACTTACCGCAGCCACAGGGCTCATAGATGGTAACTTCCTCGCCGGGCTCAAGCTGCATGATCTCCCTCTCTTCCTCCGTGGGAGTCTTGGGCTTTTTACATGCGGGGCAAAGTCTTCTCGCAAGACGCTGTGCTATGATACCCACGATGGAGTCTGCCAGAAGGTAAGGCTCGATACCCATGTCCGCCAGACGTCCGATGGTAGCAGATGACGAATTGGTATGGAGGGTACTAACCACAAGGTGGCCGGTGATGGACGCGGTAACCGCTATACTTCCCGTCTCACCGTCTCGGATCTCTCCTATCATTATGATATCAGGGTCCTGACGGAGGATGGATCTAAGGGCTGCCGCGAAGGTAAGTCCTGCTTTCGCATTTACATGTACCTGATTGATACCGTCGATGTTCGCCTCGACGGGGTCCTCAACAGTGATGATGTTAACATCCTCTGTATTAAGCTCCGAAAGAGCCGTGTACAGTGTGGTGGATTTACCGGAACCGGTAGGTCCCGTAACCAGGATGATACCGTGAGGATTCTTAAATATATGATCAAATCTCTTAAGCTCTTCCTCATTAAATCCGAGCTGGGATTTGGATCTGCTCAGTGCACTCTTTGAGGTAAGTCGCATAACCACCTTCTCGCCGTGAACTGTAGGAAGTATGGATACACGGATATCAAACTCCTGCTTGTCCACGATCTGAGTGATACGACCGTCCTGAGGTTTTCTTTTCTCGGAGATATCCATACCTCCGATGATCTTGATACGGGCCACTATAGCCGGCAGAAGCCTGGGGCTGTAGGTCATCCTCTCATAGAGGGCACCGTCGATCCTGTAACGGACTCTGACCTGGCCTTCCATGGCCTCTATATGAATATCGGAAGTCCTCTGTCGCACAGCCTGCTCGATCATACCCTTAACCAGCTGAACTATAGGCGAGTTCTCGATATCTTCATTATATTCTTCATTCTGGGCCGCTATGGCAGCAGCCTCCATCTCCTTTTCCTTTGCGTAGGCGTCTGCCACGCTGGAGATCTCGGCACGTCCGTAAGCCTTATCCAGTGCCTGTATTATGGAAGTCGGGGTGGTGACCACAGGCTGTATCTGCATGTTAGTCACTATGGAAAGGTCGTCTATGGCGTCCAGATCCATAGGATCCACCATGGCGACCATCAGCACATTCGCCCTCTCGGGATCTATCGCAAAAGGTATGGCATTATACTTCTTTGCCATCTGGCTCTTGATCATGCCGGCGATATCCTCCGGCACTTCCCTGGTGGTAAGGTCCACCACGTCGAGGTCAAACTGATCCGCCAGAGCGCCCGCTATCTGTTCCTCTGTACAGAATCTCTTTTCAACCAGGGTGTCACCGAGACGCTTACCTTCGATCTTAGACTCATGAAGGGCTTCATCCAGCTGTTCGGGCGTGATCACACTCTGCTCGGTCAGAATGTCACCCAGTCTCATTTTTCTGCGTTTAAAATCCATAAATATACCCCTTTACAATAAAAAACCGCTTTGTTATTATACTATTTTTTCATGTCGCGGTCAATTTGTATTTAACTATTCAAAGCAGCACCCTGACAGTTATTTTTCGCCCTACTTCACGACCCTTCTGACGGATAAAATGGGCCTGTAGGTAGCGATCGTGGTCTTGATGCCGGTGGCGGGCGACGAAGCGTGTACTATCATGCCGTTTCCTATATAGATACCCACATGACCCGCATAGCAGACTAGGTCTCCTGCCTTTGCCTCGGAATAATCCACTCCGGTGCCGCAGCCTAACTGCTCGGAGGAAGTCCTGGGTATGCTGTAGCCGAAATGCTTATACACCGAAAAAGTAAAGCCCGAGCAGTCGGCGCCATCCGTAAGAGACGTACCTCCGGAAACATATGGATTGCCTATGAACTGACATGCAAAGGATGCGATATCGGCTCCGGTACCGCTTCCCGATACCGCGGGCTTGGAAGTTTCCTTGGCGCTGGAGGTCTCCTTTTTGTACTCACCCTCCTGGGAGGATTCATCATACTCGTAAGATGTGGAAGAAGACTTTTTCTTCTCTTCCTTATATTCACCCTCCTGGGATTCCTCGCCGTTGGGATCCTTGCCCTGGTCTTTTGCCTGCTCTCCGGACTGATCCTCACTCTTTCCCGCAACAGATGAAGAAGCCTTCTTCTGCTTTTCCTTAGCCTCCTTTTCGGCCTTTTCACGGGCTTCCCTTTCGGCTTTTTCCCTGGCTTTCCTCTCCGCCTTTTCCTTAGCGGCTATCCTGGCGATCTCCGTATTGGCTTCCTTTATCTGGTTCTCGTATTTTTTAGCTTCGGAGCGGGCCCTTGCCAGCTGTTCGTCAAAATTCTCCACCACGGCCTTTTTCTCGACTATGGTAGCCTCCAGCACGGCCTGCTGTTCCTTGAACTCCAGCTGCATACCTTCCAGCTCGGCCTCTTCACTCACTAAACGCTCGTGGGTCTCATCAGCCTCCCTGGCCGCATCCGCATAACGGTCCAGCAGCTCACGGTCATAATCATATATCTTTTCCACATAATCGGCCTTGTTAACCGCGTCGGCAAAGCCGGTGGACTGCATGATAATGTCAATATATCTGGCGTCACCCTTTTCATACATGAAGCGGATGCGCTCCTTCATGGTCTTATACTGCTTGTGCTCCTCGGCGCTGGCCTTGTCATACTCCTCGCCGGCGACCTGTACATCCACCTTTTTGGCCGCGATCTCATCGTCCAGGATATCTATAGTGGCAAGCAGCTGCACCAGCTGATGATCGGCTTCCTCCACCTCGGCCACTGCCTCCGAGCGCTCGGAGGAGATCTCGCTCACTGCCTCATTTGCGCTCTCCAGCTGCTTTTCGGCATTTTCCTTCTGCTTATTCAGCTGGGATTTCGTGGTGGCAAAAGCCTGTGTGCCCGACATAAACAGACACACAGCCGACAAAACCGCCGCGATAATACGCCTTATTCTTTTATTCCTTGATATCCGCATTATCATAGAGATACTGTAACACCTTATCGTAATGAATATATTCATAGCTTCCTCTTCCGTCGGTGGTCTCAAGGAAAGCCTTGTAATCTCCGTCAAAGCTGAGATTCGTCATGTACTCCTTAAGAGCTGCCTCAGTCTCGGAATCATTGAGAAGAAGTCCTTCTTTTTCCGCTATGGCGAACACAGCCAGCATCTGCTTTGCGCCATGCTCGGCGTACTCCTTGTACTGCTCCTTGAACTGATCTATGTTGATACCGTAGAACTGATTAAAGAAGTCATCGGTGGAAATACCCATGGAAGTGGCATAATTTCCGGCCTGAAGGATGGCGATGTCGATCTGCTCATTCACAAGGCCCTGAGGAAGTTCCTCATACTGTGATGCATCCACTACCATGTCCAAAAGCTCATTCTTAATCCTGGAATCTTCCTGGGACTCATTTTCACTGCGAAGCTTTTCGGTGATCTGTTCACGATACTCGGCTACATTATTAAGGGAACTGTCTATCTCTTTTACCAGCTCATCGGTAAGCTGCGGTGTCACTGACTCGCTTATGGAATTAACAGTGACAGTAAATACCACATCGGCACCTGCCAGATCCGAATTACCATAGTTTTCAGGGAAGGTGAGGTTCAGATCCCTGGTCTCGCCCACCTCGGCTCCCACGAGTCCGTCCTCAAATCCGGGGATAAACTGTCCGGAACCTATGGTCAGGTCATAACCCTGGGCTGTTCCGCCGTCAAAGGCCACACCGTCCTTTTTACCTTCGTAATCGATATTGGCGATATCGCCGTTCTGTACCGGCCTGCCGGTAACTTCCTTTTTCTCAGCCTTATCAGCCAGAGCACTGTCTATGGCAGCATTTACATCCTCTTCGGTGGGCTCTGTATTATTTTTGCTGACGGAAAGGCCCTTATACTCTCCCAGAGTGACATACTCACCCAGATTAAGCTCGGAGATAAGGGGACCGTAGTCGGGCTTTTCGTCTGTTCCCGCCTGTGTATCCTGCGTGGTCTCGGCCTCTGTCTGAGCCGTGTCCGCAGCCTCATCATTCTTGTTACAACCCCACATAAGCGAAAGGGCAGTCATGGCCGCAGTCATGGCCAAAACTGTGATAGTAGATTTTTTCATAATTTGTAACTCCTCTTTTTTATTAATCAGTATGTTCAGTCCATCACAATGTCATTAACTTAAGCCCGACACTTTGCCTGCAACCCCAGCACCTTTTTCGCTCAGACAGAAAACCAACTCGCTCTAAAAGGCTGCCTGCCTGCGCGGAATATACCTTATGCAATTCTTAAGTTAATGACATTGCTATCTTTCTTACCAAACTTAAATATTATAACACATTCTTGCTAAAACTATCAACAAATGCTATGATTAAATGCAATTCACCTACAACAAACAGATAATTTGGAGGAAAAAATGTCACTCACTACCGGTATCTTATTACTCAGTACACCACAGATCGCATTGATCGTAACCCTTGTAGTCGCCGTCATCATAGGCGTGGCGCTGTATTTTCTTAACAAATACGCCACCAAAAAACAGGCGGAGCAGGATGCAGCCATCCAGAGTGCCAAGCAGACCATCTCCATGCTGGTCATCGACAAGAAGCGCATGAAGATGAAGGAAGCGGGTCTGCCCCAGATGGTGATCGACAATACTCCCAGACTCCTTCGCGGTTCAAAGGTTCCCGTGGTCAAGGCCAAGATAGGTCCCCAGATCATGACTCTCATCGCAGACGATAAGATATTTGATCTGATCCCCGTAAAGAAGGAAGTCAAGGCCACCGTAGCCGGCATCTATATCGTGGATGTGAAGGGTATCAGGGGAAGCCTTAAGAATCCCGAATCCGAAAAGAAGAAGGGTAAGTTCGCACAGATGCTCGACAATCTCAAGGAAAAGGCCGGCGCAAAGCCATTGAAGAAGTAAATCCCGGCTCATTTTATTTAAAGAATTCTTAAACTATCCCACGGCACAGCATAAATCAATGATCATAAAAATAAGCCTGCTCACTGCAGGCTTATCTGGCTGCCGCGGGGCTTGATATCTACCCTCAGCTTGCAGTCGGCAAGATATTCATAATTCACATCCAGGGCATAATCGATGTCCACGGATATACTGTCCTCACTCTCACTGCAATCTATACTGTTGGTGTCTATCCCTATCATGAAACTGCCAAAGGGCGTCAGATAACTGGAAACCGTCTTATTGGCGGTGTTGAAGATCATCTGGACATTGGCGGCTCCCGTGCGTTTCATAAGGCATTCATCCTTTGAAAACTTAAAAGTGCTCCTGGTGACACCGCCGGTCCCCTCGATCAGTTCGTCAAAGATCACATAGTGTTTATTATTTTTAAAATAATAGTCTCCGGGAGTGATGACCTCGATGGGCTGTGCCACACCGTTTTCATCATATTGCATTCCGCAGACTGTTATCATTACGTCCTTAGTCATATTATTCTCTCAAGCCGGCTTTATTTCAGAAATTTAATTTTTCAGGATTCTTCGTCGTGTCACTCCTCAGAATGACAATAATTACTACTCTATTCTGTCTGAAGATCAATGAGATCATCCCTGCTTACTTCTAAGGCTGGTGATGATGGCCTGGGCCTGATGGTCTATATGGGCCTGAATGGCCGCCACGGCCTCATCCTCATTATGCTCAAAAAAAGCGTCATAAATCTTATTATGCTCCAGAAGTATGGCAGGATGATGACTCACATCCTTTATAAACTCATAACGGTATCTGTATATCCTGTCCGCCAGATTGTTCATTATCTCCACCAGACGGTCATTACCGGTGGCCTTTAATATCACATCATGAAAAGCTATATCAGCGGACGCCAGCGCGCGGTGATCCTCAGCCTCCACCGCCGCCTTGCAGGCTTCCCTGGCATCATTCAACCGCCTCATGCCCTCAGGATCCATACGCCTGACGGCTCTCGACGTCGCCAGTCCCTCCAGGGTACGCCGCACCTCCAGGACATCCATGACGCCCTTTTCGGATATATCGGAGACATAGGCGCCACGATTAGGCACCATGATCACCAGACCCTCTGTGGCCAGCAGCTTAAGAGCCTCTCTCACCGGAGTACGACTGACCCCCATCTGGGATGCCAGCTGGATCTCCATGAGTCTGTCTCCAGGCATAAAACGTCCCGTGAGTATCGCCTGTCTCAAAGTGAGGGAGACCATCTCACGCGCCGGCTTATCCGAATATTTTTTCATCATTTCAGCATAGAAACCTGTCGCCAAAATAACCTCTCTTATCCGAAATTCCTAAATCAGTTCCTTATGTGCTTTACGAACACATTTTTAGCCATCTGTGTATCCCTAAGGGCATCCGCCGCCGCCTGTGCGGTGGCTTCATCTTCAAACAAGGCAAATACGGTAGGCCCGCTGCCGCTCATCAGGGAATTCAGGGCGCCGTGCTCCAAAAGAAATTCCTTGATCTGCCCGATGACGGGATACTCGGGAATGGTGACACTTTCCAGGACATTAGCCATAGTCCCGGCCACGCCCCTGAGATCGCCGGCCTTTATGGCTTCTATCATATCATCTACCCGGGGATGATCTGTTATCTCATTCACCTTGAGATTACCGTAGACAAATTTAGTGGACACGCTCACGGAAGGCTTTGCGATCACCACGGGACATTCCACCATAGCCGGGAGGGGGGTGAGTATCTCGCCTATCCCCTCAGAAAGAGCAGTACCTCTCATGACACAATATGGAACGTCGGCACCGATCTTCACGCCGCGTTCCATCAGCTCTTCCTTTTTAAGTCCCAGTGAAAACAGTCTGTTCACCCCCACCATCACAGCTGCAGCATCGGTACTTCCTCCGGCCATGCCTGCTGCCACGGGGATCTTCTTTTCCAGATCAATGGTCACTCCCCGCTTCACGCCGAATTCATCCATCAAAAGAGCAGCCGCCTTATAGCAGAGATTATTCTCATCACAGGGCAAAAAAGACAGATTGGTCTTTAAACTGATGCCGGGCTCATCACGATCTTCAAGTGTCAGCCTGTCAAAAAGATCCACAGTCTGCATGATCATCCGAACCTCGTGATATCCGTCTTCTCTTTTCTTAAGCACATCAAGCGCCAGATTTATCTTTCCGTAAGCCTTCAGGTCTATTTTCATAATATTACAGGCATACCGCCTCGCTTAAATCAAAGCGACCGAAGCGAACTTATCTCGCTCCGGCCGCCTGAATGTCAGTTACAAAAAAGTGTCAGATCTTTACGCCTCCGAACCGCCGGTCTTCCAGTCATTAAAGCCACTCATGACCTTGTCATAGGTCTGCTGGGAAATATCCGGAAGATCCTTGCCCCATGCCTTTGTGGCTTCCTTAAAGCCCTTCTCAAAAGCATCCGACATCTTCTTGATATCCTCCTCGCTGGCTCCCTCTCCTACCAGAGCCTTGGCGAAATCCAGGATACGGTTCGCAGTCTCATCCACGCTCCAGTATCCGCCCTCGGCAATATCCTTTTGTGCCTGGGCCTTTGCAGCCTCACTCACAGTGGACAGATCGCCGTCAGCCAGGAATTTCCAGATGTCATTAGCCTTGCCGTAAGCATCACCCTGTCCGGTGATGAGCTTCGACACTATACTCTGGAGATTATCCACCCGTGCCTGCACATCAGCCTTAAGCTTAGCCACCAGATCGGGGTTAGCCACCTTTGAGTAGGCAGGTGCCTTGGTACTTACCGCATCAGTGGCAGCCTTATCACTCTTCTCATATACGGCTGCCTTTTCATCCGCCTTAGCGGTAACGGCGGTGTCTGCCTTTTTGGAGGCAGTGTCCTTTTTCTGGGCAGTATAGCCTGTATTATAAGTAGTGGCTACATCTACCGCAGCAGTGCTCTGAACAGTACTCATATTCATCCCTCCTTAGAATAATGCGTGCGTTCACGACTCCGGGGTCCCATTTATCGGATCGTGCGCACAGGCGGAGCATCCATGCCCCCACCATCTGCAGATACATAATTATTATCGTATAATTTCACCAAAAAATCAAGGGGTCCGCAGAGTTTTTCTACAGTTTGACCATGACCTTACCTGTAAAATTACCTTCGCCTTCAATGGTTGCCACACCATCCTTGATATCCGTAACCTTAAAGTCCTTCTTTGAAAGCTTTACAGTCTGTCCGTTCAAAGTAACCGTCAGGCCGGAGACCTTAGTCTTTGTCTTGTTACTCTTAGCCTCGATCTTTGTGGCACTGCCCAGATCCGTCCGGCTTATCTCATAATTAAAAGGATGGGCCTTTAAATACCGATTGATGGTCTTGATATCCGACTTAAGCTTTTTCTTATCCTCCTTGCTCACACTCTTTTTAAGCTTGAGCTGCAGGGTGACCATGGGCTTCTTTTCAGCCTTTACTGGTACGGTTTTATTATTCTTATCCTTTACAGCCACATCGGCGATCTTGTCAAAATTGCCTTTGATTAGAATACCCACATCAGCCGTCGTTCCCTTGCCCTGCTTTGAAAGCTTTGTCACATGCTTTGAGCCGTTATAGGATACGGACTTTACCATGACCACATTCATGGAAATGGAGCAGCCATCTATTTTCACATTTGTCACATTGTATACGGATGAGATCGGAATGATGAGTGAGGTCTTATCCTTAACCTCATTCTTTCCTTCAGCATCCGCATAAAGCTTACCGGTTTCGGTATCCTCCCAGTACTCTGCCATACCGTCCTTTTCCATGGTAGGCGCTACGGCTGCATGGTGGGTCAGCTTAAGCTCTCCCGGAGCAGGATGAGGCTCAGGCTCAGTCTTTCCGGCAGGGATTATGATGTTTTCCATGCCGATCTCGCGTTTTGCATCTTCATCGGCAAAATATTTATGGCAGACCGTGCACTCCCAATATTCGATATTGCCGGCCTCAGTCTCAGTGGCAGGCTTTGCGTCATGCTTTATAAGGGTGTGGACCGTATGCTCAGTTTTGCCTGCAGGTATTATGGTACCGGAAATATGTATTTCCGTATTTCCGGCTTCATCAGCAAAGAGTTTGCCGCACTCATGATCCGTGCACTCCCAATATTCAATATTTCCGTCCTCAGTCTCAGTAGCAGGCTTTGCCTCATGCTTTTTAAGGGTATGAACATGAGCCTCGGGTCCGGTTCCCTTAGCGGGGATCACCGTATCTTCAGCAGCTATCGGAGATGTGCCCTTTGCATCCGAAAAAAGATTCCAGCATAACACACATTCCCAATACTCTATGTTACCGTCCTCGGTCTCGGTGGCGTCCTTATAGGGATGCCTTACCATAACATGTTCATGCTCGGGATACTCGCCTTTGGCAGGAATGATCCTTTTTTCCACATGTTCCGGATTGTTTTGACACACCCTCTCATAGTATCCTTCCGTGTCATCGGTAGGTTTCTCCTTAAGTTCCCATTCTCCCCAGATATGACCATGAGGCGGCACTATTTTGTGCAGGGTTTCATTGACTTCCTGACCACATTCATAGCAGATAAAGGTTCTAACTTCATCAAAAGAGCCATAGGTAACGCATCCTGCCTCCACTTTATTCGTTTCAGTTACGGTCCCTTCACCTGTATATTCATGTTCCACCGTCACCGGTATCCATGTCTCTATGGTCCCCTCAAGGCTTTTGGCATAATCATAATACGATGAAGTCTTATCGGCATTTTCAGGGACCTTATAAACGGCTGTAGGACATTCCTGCTGATTAAAGATCACCTTTGTATCAGGTCCGATATACTTCACAAAAAGATCATTGGGGGCCATTGAATCAAGCTCACAAGGTCTGTTATCTAACTCCGGATCACAGGATGCAAGCTTTACGCCCGGATCAATAAGATTAATGTGATAATACAGTTTATCACCTGCCACGATCTTACGTTCATTATTATCATCATAGGTAAACTTTGAGCGGTCATCCCAATCCGTGTAATATCTGTTATATCCGCCCATCTCAACTCTCATTCCATCCACGAGATAATCCAGATCATATGAATTCGAAGCCCTATTCCACACCTGCTGATAACGGCAGAATATGGAATCCGGATCTTTATCATCTTCAATCCTTTCGGCTGTAGCGCAATACATTTCATCATGGTTACAACCTTTATCCCCGGAACAGATCGTGAGCTCCTCAATCTGTGTCTTATACGGCACATACAGTGTCATATTTTCGGTTATCTGCAGATACTCTATATCCTGCTGAGTATCCATAAGATCCTGTGCATCAGTATAATCCGGCTTATCAGAGATGAACACATTAACATAAGGGATTGCTTCGTCCCATTCAAACACGAGGTCATTGGCAAAAAACTTTCCCCTGGTGCTATCAGGCATCACACAATGTGAATCCAGATATTCCTGTCTTTTATCCTCGGAAAGAGCGTCAAATTCAGCCCTGTATCCAAGAAACTGATCATAAGTCATATCTCCAAAAAACAGTGCATCGTAAAGAGACAGCCGCTCATCTTCGTCAATAAGATAAAGACTGTCACCGTAGCCATCACTGGCAGGAATACCGGTTATGGTATGCGTGATACTCTCTCCGTCGGGATAATTATAATCAAGAGTCAGGTCATAGGTTCCCGCTCCCTCCTCGGGGACAAATTCATATACGAAATAATAACCGAGGAGTTCATCTTTGTTAAGCTGAACGATCTCGCCGTTTATTGCCGTCACGGGCAGATCTTCATCATCAATATAATGATCCTCGTCAGGTTCCACATATACATTTGCTGCATATTTTTTATCTTTCTCAAAAACAGTGGCAGGATGAGGCTTTCCCGATGGTTCTTCATCACCAAAGTCGTCATATAAGAATCTTGAATATCCAAACTTTTTATCCGAATAAGACAGCGCGAATTCCGTTTCCTCATACAGTGCATACCACTCATTAAATGACATTCCGGGAGCAGGCGGCGCAAGCTTTACGGGTATAGCTTCAACCCTGCGCATCTCGCTCCATCCGACATTAATGAGGGTATCGGCATAATACTTTGTATCGCCGGCAAAATTGAGATCGCCTATGGGTTCCTGTGAATCGCCGGAATAATACACTGCGCGATACTGACTGCCGGCCTCGGTATATTTAAGATTTGTCATATCGTCCATTGCGGTTGTGCCACCTGCAAAGGTCAGGATATCCGAAAGAGGTTCGCCATCATAGAATTCGATGGGCGACCTGGCCCACAAAGGCAGAGCTCCGTTTTTTCTCAGATCCTTGAACGTAAGACTGTGAGCAGGCACATCTCCGACCACGTATTTTTTGTATATATACGCTTTCCAGACGGTACCCGGCTTATCCACAGGGCCGCCGTCCACGACCGTAAGTTTTACGGGATCGCCAAAATCCGGATATTCCCACACCGACAAGGTTTCAGGATCAATGTCTGCCGAAGCAGTTTCCCAGGTCATGGAAAAACATGCCCAGGCCACCCGGGTCCCAAAGGTGTCAATTTCTTTTGAATCATTACGCATTGAACCCGTAAACCCACTGTATTTGATACTTGCGCCCTCAATAACCTTATCATTCCCGTTAGCATCCACCAACTTGACGCTGACAGACGAGACATCAGGTGCATTATCACCGGGCTCATAACTGTCCTCAAGTCCAATAACCTTAAGATATGTTGCTGACTCATCCAAAGCCACGGCATCATCTCCCGCAAAGATCTCCTCTCCGGCCTTATTTACTATGCCCTTACCTCCGGCTGCACGGACAATAGTGATCCCCTTATTATTCTCCGGAAGGGTGACAGGATTATCTCCGTCATATGCTACATATATACATTTACTGCTTGCTTCGTTATCGGCGGTATTACCGCCCTTTATCCTTACAATGCTGCCATCTTTAAGACGGATGGGATTTTCGGAATATATTCCGTAAGATTCTCCGCTGCCGGCAGAGCCCACAATATTCAGCACGCTTCCACTTTGGGTAACCATACCGTCTTTTGTCGCGTAGATTCCCGCCGATACTTCGATTGCAGAGCCCTGCCATATGCTGAGTTCTCCGCCTTCAAGATTGACTGTTCCTGCGTACACACCATAAAACTTTTGTGTCTTACCGCTTTCCCCCGAGGGTCTGATAACAACCGAAGAACCCTCATACACATAAACTCCTTTTGTCGTATACACACCAAACGCCAAACCTCCCTCAGCAGTGTTGGTGCCGACAGTGATCCTGATATCATCTATATTAGGGGGAAATGATCCCCAAATACCGCAGGTAACATCTTCGGCATCACCCGAACAAACGATAAGTTTCTTCCATTTTGGATTGAAACCGGATTTTGTAAGTATTCCATAACTTTCATTTGCATTCCCTGAATTTACCGTTACACTGACATCATCCGATATTTCCGCACCTGATGAAGAAGTATTATTAAACCAGACAGTGCCCCCGGTTTCTAAGGTAAATCTGTCAGTATTTATACAATATGTACATTTATTTGCACCGATGCCTACACTCTTTCCATTTTCAGACGCTCCGCAAATGACAGTAAGAGAAGTATCCTCTGCCCTTGACTCCACTTCATTTTCAGTATAGACATAATTATATATTTCCAAAGAATTTGTCGTATATATTCCGTAATTATCACCACTGTTATCCAAAGTCGTGATCTTTATATCATTATCATCAAGGGCGTCTTTATAACCCAATACTATTATTAGCTTTCCGTCACAGTATATGCCTGCCCGGGAACTCTCGCCAAACTCATGACCTTCCCCTTCGAATTCAAAATCATCACAGAGGAACAATACCGCATAGCAGGATTTATCAACTGTATCCTCAGTTCTGGCGCTTTTATACATCAAATGCGCCGAACCACTTCTAATGGATGTAGAATCCTCTGATGAAGCGGTGGTCTTTTCTTCATTCAGCTCCACATCGCCGATGAACACCGAGGGCTTCTCTCCATCACCCAGGATTTCCTCGCCGTCAGCCATCATGCTTCCGGTCATATCTCCTGTCCCCTCATTTAATTCACCGAACAGGATTTTGGTCGCATCCGGTACCACTTCCTGTGAGATCAGACCGTGAGTTTCACGGTCAGCCTTTACTGACGCCCCAACCGGCGATGCGGACAAAATTATCATCACCACTGTCATCAGGGAAGCCGCTAACTTTTTCCATGTTTTCATTCTGTTTCTCATGATCAAAATCTCCTAAGAATCTTTTTCACTTCAACTGTCATCCTGAGGCTTTAGCCAGACGCATATCACATCACGAAGTGGTGTGATGCCGCCCCGGCGAGGGGTTGCGAAGCAACAGAAAGGATCTTTTTTCATGGATCACCTCACGCCATCAAGAAATCTTCATTATCTATCTTCAGTCATACACCTTAAGCCCGTTTTCAGTCAGGCTGCCGAAATTCATGACAGCCTCATCGGACTTTGAAGAATCGCAAAACTTAACCTTTGCCTTGTCAATTATGATCTCACAGTCCTTATCATTGTTTATGAAAGAGCCAAAGACCGCCCTGCAGCCATAGGCCCTTACTTTGCTCAGTTTCACGCCGTCGCCTTCATTTTTCAGTACGCCGCCGTTGCAGGAGATGCAGTTTACGAAGCCTGTGTTTTTGACGATAAGGCTTCCCTTCATTCCGTCGGCTTCAGAATTGAGGATGGCGCCGCCCATGTTATCGCAGCCACCGCCGTTATAAAGTATGCTGCCCTTAACCTTCACATATTTTTTAGCGTCTGCAGAACCCACCTTATTAACAGTCCCTGCGACATCAAGGGCATCCTCTTTATCCGGATCGATAGCTGCCTCCATCTGACGGTCGGTCAGATACTTTGCCGAACTCCATATATCGTCGTCCACGGCAAAATAATGGACTCTTTGCTTTTCGCTTCCGTTGATGATCGCAAGCTTTCCGTAATTTTTAAAATTATGTCCCTTAAGATCTATGGAATAACCGTTAAGATCGAGGGTCACATCCTTTTTATTTATTATGGTGCCCTCCGTAAGTTCTGCATCCATAAGAAGTTTCAGTTTGTTATGCTTCTTCTCGGCCGCACAGCTGAAAGCATCGGCCAGGGTGTGATACTTCCTGCCTGTGGTCAGATTCTTCACCACATATCTCGAAGGATCTGCATCGCCCTCACTCTGCCTTGCCTCACTATCCTTCAGGGCTTCCATCATCTTTTGAGCGTATCTGTTCCCGAGAACCCTGTATTCGGCAGAGGTGAAATGAAGATTTTCCTTAGCTTCATCCACCTTGGCCAGGTTCTTTGTGGAGACCGCATAAAAGTTTTCCCTGCGGGAAGAAAGGGCAGCCACAGACAGATTCATGTCAGTCACGTTGGTACCGCGTCTGACCTCGCCCAAGATCAGGGGTACATCCTCGGATAAGTTTAGATCCGTAACAATGTCCCCATATATCTTTTCCACCTCATCATCCCAGCCGGGCACGCCGAAATCGGACTCACCCTGATGCATAATGATGCCTTTGATCACGCCATCCTTCTGCGCGGTTTTTGCACAGTCGATGAGTCTCTGATAAGGGTTAGAGCCATACATTTCAAGGAAAGTCGTAAAGCCTCTCTGATTCTCGGCAGGCACACTCTTTAAATATTCCTGCCACTTATCCTTGTCAAACATCCTGATGCCGGATCCGGGAACAGCCACCACTATGATGCCCACCTTGACATTGGGATTTTCCTCCCTCTCCAGGTCCAGGATATTTCTGCCAAAATAATCCGCCACGCCCAGCTGCGCCACAACGGGAGCCGAAAGGGGAGGCGTCGCCTTATACCAGTTGCCGCAGACCTTAGGCTCTTTATAAAAGATGTTTTTAGGACCGCTTGTGGTGCACATGGCCAGATAATCATCATCACAGTCCTGATCGATGGTCTCTATGGGAGCTGCTCCGGTCATATTGCTCTGCCCGAAGGCCAGATAAATATGAAAATCGGGATCGGGCGCCTCTTCGGTCACAACCTCAGTCTCCTCAACAAGCTCTGCCGCAAAAACAGGCGCGCAAAGCATCAGCCCCTGCATCACCATCATCAGCAAAGCCAGGAATAATGCGAATACATTTTTAATTTTTAATTTATTACAAACTTTCATTTTAATTCTTTAACTCCGGGAAAATGTTACATCCCATGGTAATCTTAATTAATAATACTCTTTTCCTATTTACGATATCAACCCCCGATATAGTTGTTTTCCAATGTTATATACACTAAATATAGTCGAGTTGATCAGGAACAACTATACTATGATACCACACCCCGAAGAGAATTGATATCATCAATGCCATGGCGCTTCATATAAGCTTCGATACCGTCGATCACTTTTACACTGGCGGCAGGATCGTGGAAATTCATCATGCCAACGGCTACAGCAGTAGCTCCCGCAAGGATGAATTCCAAGGCATCCTCGGCCGTGGCGATACCGCCCATTCCGATTATGGGGATATTCACAGCCTGTGCGCACTGATAGACCATGCGCACTGCCACGGGCTTTATGGCAGGACCTGACAGACCGCCGGTTTTATTTGCCAGGACGAAGCGCTTTCTTTCCACATCTATCTTCATGCCTGTGATGGTATTGATGAGCGATATGGCGTCGGCGCCCGCTGCCTCCGAAGCCTTAGCCATCTCGGTGATATCCGTCACATTTGGCGAAAGCTTCATGATGACAGGCTGCTTCGCTGCCTTTACCACCTTTTCGGTTATGGAAAAAAGCGCCTTTGAATTTTGTCCGAAGGCGATGGCGCCCTCCTTTACATTGGGGCAGGATACATTTATCTCCAGCATATCCACGCGCTTTTCATCCGCCAGTCGCTCCACCACGCCCACGTACTCTTCTTCGGTCTTGCCGCAAACATTCACTATAACCTTTGTATCCTTGCCTTCCAGGAATTTAAGGTCGCGCTCACAGAAGACATCTATTCCGGGATTCTGCAGGCCGATGGCATTGAGCATGCCGGATGAGGTCTCTGCCACACGGGGAGTGGGATTACCCTCCCAGGGAGTCAGGGCCACGCCCTTTGTGATAAGAGCGCCGAGGCGGGTTATATCCATGAGTCCAACGTATTCCATGCCGCTTCCAAAGGTTCCGGAGGCGGTCATCACGGGATTTTTAAATTCTACTCCTGCTATCTGTACACTTGTATTCATGTATTCACATCCTTTATTTTGACACGTTTCACGGTTTATAATATAGAGTTGTAAGAATCATAGTTTACACGCACATCATATCTGTACATCTTCTGCCCGAAAAACCGGGCCTTCCACGCATACGCGGGCGTTATTCACCTTTGAATGGTCATCTTTTTTCGTAGTTTTGCATACACAGCCAAGGCAGGCGCCCACTCCGCAGGCCATCCTCTCTTCAAGAGAGATAAAAGCTGTGGCGCCCATCTGCTCTGAGGTCTGCTTAACGGCACGGAGCATGGGCATGGGACCACAGGCATAGATCACGTCTGCTTTCAGGCCATTGGCATTTATGGCGTCGATGACCGTGCCTTTTACGCCTTTTGAGCCGTCATCCGTAGCGATGATCACGTTTCCTGCTCCTGCGCACTCTTCATACTCATCCAGCATAAAGGTGTCGCTGTCTCTGTAGCCCAGGACATATTTAAAGTCGAGGCATTTATTCTTAAGCTCGTAGCCCAGCTGGAGCATAGGGGGCAGGCCTATGCCGCCGCCAAGGAGCAGAGCTGTCTGTCCTATCTTTAGCACATCGGGATCAAAGCCATTTCCGCAAGGGCCGAGGATGGTTATATCTTCATCTGCTTTAAAGGATGAGATCTCGTCGGTTCCTTTTCCCGCTACTCTATATACGATCCTGAGGCTCTCTTTATCGTCTGATATACGGCAAATGCTGATGGGGCGCTGCAGGAGTCTGGATCCGTCTTTGGGATATACGCCTATGAACTGGCCACATCTGGCTTCTTTTGCGATGGTGGTTTTAATCCACATGTCGTAGATGCCGCCGGTTATGGGACGGTTGGATATTATTTTTGCGATTTCTGTTTTCATGTTTTGTTACCTTTTTCTTGTATGGATTAGTTTGTTTTGAACAATTTCTGTCTTTCGCTAGCATATAATTTAGCTAAACACGATCTGACCTGCACAAATGGTATATTTAACACGTCCGGTAAGCTTCCACCCTACAAACGGCGAATTCACCGACTTTGATCTTATCATATCTTCGGTAAATGTCCACTCCTCATCCGGATCAAAAATCGTGATATCGGCAGGGCCGCCTTCGTATATACGGCCTGCATCAAATCCATAAAGTCCGGCAGGATTAAGGCTCATCTTTTCCATAAGCTGCATCAGAGTCAGATGTCCCGGTTTCACCAGTTGTGTGATACCAAGGGCAAATGCAGTCTGAAGGCCGAGGATGCCGCTGGGAGCTTTGGTCAGTTCACGGGCTTTCTCCTCAGGAGCATGGGGTGCATGATCGGTGGCGATGATGTCTATGGTGCCATCTTTGAGCCCTGCGATTATGGCCTGTCGGTCGCTTTCAAGGCGAAGCGGCGGATTCATTTTAGCCAGGGTACCATGCTCTGACAAGGCTTCCTGTGTCAGGGTAAAATGATGGGGACAGGCTTCCGCATGGATTCGTCTTCGTGATACACTTGTTCCCTGCGATCCATCACAAGCCTCCTTCCAAGATGTTCCCATATTTCCATCCTGAAGTTCGCTCTGTGAATCGTTCCTAAATGCCCCTTGAGCCTCATCCTGTACCGCCTTCCTTATGATATCCACTCCCTCGGCGGTAGATATATGCTGCACATTTACTATAGCCTTCGTTTCTTTTGCCAGGGCCACATCCCTTTCGATCATGGAGATCTCAGCCTGTCTGTCTGAGCCGCCGATCCCCAGTTCTCTTTTTGCATAATCGGAGTTTATTCCATTATTTTCGATATACTGCGGATTCTCCTCATGAAAAGACAGGGGCACATTCAAGGCTGCCGACTTTTCCATGGCCTGTCGCAATATGTTTTCATCAAGGATCGGAATACCGTCATCGGTGAATCCCGGAGCGCCATGCGCCATGAGAGTTTCAAAATCCGTCAGTTCCTTTCCCTTAAGCCCCTTTGTCACGCTGCCGGCCTGATACACATGAATGCCTGTGGCTGCGCCTCTTTTTATCACGTCGTCGATCACCTCCGCACTGTCCGCAACAGGCGAGATATTTGCCATGCAGACCACAGAGGTAAAGCCTCCGAATGCCGCAGCGGTTGCGCCTGATCCCACATCTTCCTTATAAGTAAAGCCGGGATCGCGGAAATGCACATGCACGTCCACAAAACCGGGTGCTGCGCAAAGTCCGGTTCCGTCGATGACCTCGCAGGTTTCTGAATCACCTTTCGCAAAACCACTCCGATCATTTGCATCTTTACAGTTCTCACCGGATACACCCGATGAAGTGAGATCATCACTCTTACAAGGATCGTTATGCGATGCATTTCCCTTTAAACCTACGATCTTTGAAACCCTGTCATTTTCCACATATATATCCACTTTCTCATCCCGCCCGGTGGCTGGATCCAGCAGGCGGACATTTGTGATCATCAGCATTTGATTAGATTCCTTTCTTATGCTATCATATATCGAGGCTGATCCCTTTTCGGATCATTATATCATATACTGACGGTATTAGATTTCCGGGACCATCATTACCACGCAAGATGTAGATCAGATCCATCAGTATAAATATACAAAACGGGGTATTATTTATGTTCTTTTCAATAATCGATATTATTTGGGTCGTATTCTTTCTGGTGGCATCCATACCGTTCATGCCCATCATCTATCTGCTGCGGATCTCACCGATGTATAAACTGGGCTACAAATTGGCGCACATAGGAGGGAAGATCCTGCTGGTGCCCGTCAGACTCCTCTCCGGCATCAGACTCACCGTCATCGGACAGGAGAATCTGGCCAAAGACGAAGGCGTACTCTATGTGGGAAACCACTGCTCATATTTTGACATCGTACTCAGTTACTGCACCTTCAAAACCTGTACAGGATACATCGCCAAAAAGGATCTGGGACAGCTTCCTCTTTTAAATGTCTGGATGGTATTGGTAGGCTGCTTATTCTTAAAAAGAGACAATCCGAGAGACGGCATGCGAATGGTAAACAAGGCCGCCGAAAACATCAAAAAGGGTAACTCCATGGTCATCTTTCCGGAGGGTACCCGTAATAAGCATGAGGACGAAAATCTGGTTCAGGAATTTCACGCAGGGTCCTTCCACATAGCCCAAAAATCCGGCTGCAAGATAGTGCCCATGGCCATTACCGGAACGGCAGACATCTTTGAAAAACATCTGCCCAAGGTACGGCCCGGACGCGTCATCATCCAGTATGGCGAGCCCATCGACACTTCCACTCTCGACCGGGCCGCCATGAAAAAGCTGCCGGAGGAAGTCAGAAACATCATCCTCGAAATGAGAAAGGAACACATGGCCATAATAAAGTCAAAATAAAGCGACTATCTTTTCAAAATGCATACCGTGGGATGCCTTTATCAAAAGGGCATCCCCTTTTTTTATGCAGTCTCCGATCTTTTCCTTTGCCTCATCGGTATCCTTAAGTCTGATAACCGCTGATGCATCCATGCCCGCGCTTATGGCTCCGTCCGCCAGATTTGAGGCCAGATCTCCTACCGCCAGCAAAAGGTCGATGCCTTTTTGGGCCGCATGCTCTCCCACTTCAAAATGAAGCTTCTTCTCGTCGCTGCCAAGCTCAAACATATCTCCTAAGAGAGCCACCTTCCTGCCCTCCCACAGGGAAAGCATGTCAAGGGCCGCCTTCATGGAAACGGGATTTGCGTTATAACAGTCATCGATAATGATGTGATCGTCGGTATGTATTATATTGCTGCGGCCGGGAAGCGCCTTTATCCGGGCTATTCCCTGCCTTATCTGCTCATCATCAAGGCCCATCTCAAGGCCCACCGCAGCAGCGCAGGCAGCATTTATGGCGCCATGTACTCCGGGGATATCACAGTGACAGCTTATACGCCGTTCACCCTTTATCACCAGATCAAAGTCAGTGCCAAGGAGTCCCTTAGGGTTCACATTTTCCACCCTGACATCACAGCTTTCACCATAACCGAATCTCACCGGCTTTGTGCCATCCACGTCCCGGATGGTATTGAGCAAAGGGTCGTCGCCGTTTAGTATCACGGCCCCCTTCTTATTTCTGTGGGCGAACATCTCGGTCTTGGCCTTCATGATGCCTTCCTGAGTCCCCAGATTTTCCAGATGACACAGACCGATATTAGTCAGCACACAGATATCGGGACGGGCAAAAGATGAGATGATATCCATCTCACCGAAATCGCTGATCCCCATTTCCACCACTGCCGCTTCATGTGAATCATTTATGGAAAGAAGCGTCACAGGGACGCCTATGTCATTATTATAATTACCTGCAGTCTTTTGGGTCTTATATTTTGCTGACAAAACATAGGCGATGGCCTCCTTGGTGCTGGTCTTGCCCACACTTCCGGATATGCCCACTATTGGAATGGAAAACCGGTCTCTGTGGGCTACGGCTATCTGCCTTAAGGCCGCCAGGGAATCCTTTACGATGATCCTGTTGCAGTCATCTCCCGTATCCCTTTCACATATGCTGCACAAAGCCCCCAGTTCATGGGCCTTTTTCACATAATTATGGCCGTCGGTCTTTTCACCCTTTACGGCAAAAAATATATCGCCTGGCTCCACATCGCGGGAATCTATCCTGGCTGCGGCCATCTCTTTGTCCAGATTGGCTTCGCTGCCCATGAAAGTTCCGCCTGTGATATCTATGAGTTCTCTTAATTTCAGCATGCTTATAATCCTTATATTTTTACTATCCAAATACAATTTAAAATCCTTATAGCAAGGAGACAAACAAAATCTTTGTCATCCTGAGGAACATCGTGACGAAGGATGACATGTGGGAAGTTTCAGTAGCTTATTTAAAAACCTTCTGCATATACTTGCGCAGTGACACATGCACGATCTTCTCCACCAAAGTCACGAAATCCTCGCCCCTGGCTGCAGCCTCCTGGGGAAGAAGTGAGGTGGGCGTCATGCCGGGCAGGGTATTTGCCTCCAGGCAATAAAACTTATTGTCCTCATCCATCATGAAATCCAGCCTGCCGTAGCTGCTCATGTTAAGAGCCGCATACGCATCCTCAGCAGTCTTCTGCATGGCTGCCGTGATCTCCCAGGGCAGGCGCGCGGGACAGGTCTCTATGGTAGAGCCCGCCTGATACTTATTTTTATAATCATAGAAGCCGCTGATAGGAGCTATCTCGATGATGGGATAAGCCTCGCCGTCCACCACGCCCACGGAAAACTCACGGCCCTTGATATACTGCTCCACGATGATGTCCGCGTCAAAGACTATGGCTTCCTTAAGCGCATTCAGATACTCTTCCTTATCCTTTACGATGTACACACCCACGCTGGATCCGCCACAGGCAGTCTTTACCACGATAGGATATTCATCGGGGAAACGCACATCTTCGGCCTCTATTTTTTCCTTGGGAATGTCGGAGCTTATCACAAAATATGATGGCGTGGGAATACCCTTAACCTCAAACACGCTCTTAGTCAGGCACTTGTTCATGGACAGGGCGCTTGACGCATAATCTGTACCGGTATACCTGATATCCAGAAGGTCAAAGGCAGCCTGCACCTTGCCATTCTCGCCGTTTTCTCCGTGAAGGGCCATAAATACTATGTCCGACGCCTTGCACAGTTCCAGCACGTAGGGTCCGAAATATCCATCCTCACTGGGACCGCGCTCCTCTATGAGCTTTGCTATGTCGGTACGCTCTTCACCGATCTGCTTTATGCTCTCGGCCCAGTCCACATCGGCGATAAAAACTCCGGACAGATCATAATCCTGACCTGCGATACTTTCGATAATTTCTTCCTTTACGCCGGTAAAGACGTCTATCAGAATGGCGTCATGGCCTGCCGTGCGCAAAGCTTTATAGATCATGGAACCGCTGACCAGGGATACGTCCCTCTCGGTACTGGTTCCGCCTGCAAGTACTGTGATTTTCATAATTATTCTCCTCTTTATATATCTAACTCAAACTTCCCACACAAACTACATTTTCTTTAATAAAGCCAATTCTATGCCTGCAACGGCAGCAGCCTTTTACGCTCAAACAGAAAACCAACTCGCTCCAAAGTCTGCTTGCCTGCGCGGATTATACCTTATATCAAATCCAGTTAATGGTATGTGGGAAGTTTTTATGTCTAATATATCAATCTTTTCCATTCACACTTTTTAAAAATTCGCTCAGAACGACTAAATCAGCTGTCATCCTGAGGCTTCAGCCAGACGCATATCACATCACGAAGTGGTGTGATGCCGCCCCGGGATATCCTAAGGAATCCACCACTTCGTGGTACCCCTTAGGATGAAAATCGAGGGGTGCGAAGCAACAGAAAGGATCTTTCCTCTTCCTGCTACCACCCACGCCAAAATAGCCAATGTCAGCACGCTTACTACCATGGATATATTCTGGGCCATGGTGCCTGCATAATACACCCTTATAGGGCCGGGCTGGGGGTTGTCGATACGAACGCTCCCGTTTTTGCCGCTGCCGTCCACCACCAGAGGGGTGCCGTTTGAATTGACTGCGGCGTAACCTTTGTAATAAATAAAGGGCACATCCACGAAATCAGCCCGGTCGGGCATGACCACCGTGAGCTCATTGGCGTGTCTGGACACTTCAACTGTCCTTCCATCACTCAAATACGCCATGTCACAATCTTTGATCAGGGCATCCCTGTCCTTCACAGTCACCGGCAGCCACTCGCCGCCTATCACCGAACCTGTGTAGGGGATGTATGAAAAATAATCATTTGAATATGAATAATAGCCCTCTTCACTCCTGTCGATCACCATAAAGGCAAAGATGATCATCGCGCAGGTGACGATCGCCAAGGTGAACACGGGGAAAGATGCATGATGAGCGCATCTGCCCGAGGAAAAAACTATCGCCGCATACAAGGCAATGGCCACACAGAAAAGAGGAGTCGCCATGATAAAGAGTCTCCAGGGAAACTGTACAAAGGAAAGCACGCCCGAAAGACGCTTCCAGGGTACGAGCCCCGTGGCGCCCAGGGTAAAACATACGGCGCAAATACCGGATACATCCGCAAAAAACAGAAGCTTCTTATCCTTTTTAAGATAATGTGCCATGACAAAAAATGCGATCCACAAAACGAAGAGTATGAAACCCAGAGAGGGGGACTTTGTCGAGAACACGTCCTTAAGCATCAGTTTCTCATAATCCAGATCAAACCCGCCGGCATCCGTCCTAAAATCCGCCGCCGCGAACTGCTCCAGCACGGGGATCCAGTAAAAGGCACTGAGCAGCATGGATGTACCCACCGCCAGAACCACCTTAAAAAACCAGGCGATCCTGAGCCTGCCCCTTATGCATCTTCTGATGAAAATATACAAAAAGATCAACAGATATAGGATCACGGCAAAGACCGTGGTATTGGTATGGCAAAGGATCAGCCCCGCAAAGGCGATGGATGTGATGAATGGCTTTTTCATACTGCCCAGGATCAGATCAAACAGGCCATAGATATAAAGCGGCAAAAAGATCATGGCCGTGTATTCGCCCACTGCTGCGCGGGTGTAAATATCATCCAGATGATACTGTGCCAGAGTATAGCAAAAGGCCGCCATGGCCGAAGACACAAGAACACGGGTATTTTTGTCATCCATAAAACGCGAAAGAATGAGTTTCACGGAATAAAACATGGATGCAAAAGAAAGCAGGATGCAAACTCCCGCAAAAATATGAAATGATAAATTAATGGAAAACCCCGCGCACCGCAAAAATGCAGGCAGATAGAGCATCAGATCGGGATAAAACAAAGAACTGGCATAGCCCCTGCCGCCGAAATACAGCATGTTGACCTTGAGAAAAGGCTTGCCGGCAAGAATCCCTTCCTTAAGGGCTTCTATGCGAAGAAGATGGTATTTTATATCATGTCCGTTGATGCAATTTACCGAAAAAAGAGGCAAAAGGGCCACGAACAAAACAAACAGCGATAAAAATATGATCACTCTTTTGTCTCTGGTTAAACCCTTCATTTAAGCCCTCTTCAATATCATATGTATCTCGGAGCCAAAGCCACTCTCGTCCACCACCAGCTGCAGCTTATCCAACAGAGGCTTAAACTCCTTATCCAGCACATCTTTGGCTCCCTTATTTCCTTCTTTTTCCAAAGATACGCACAAAAACCTGTACAGATCCATCATATCCGAGCCGAACCTCCAGGTGTGGGCGATCTCAAATCCGATACGCTCCGCCATGAATTTTAGCGAACCATCGGTGAAAAGATGAGTGTGAGTGCCCCCCAGATGCCTGTTATAGCACTGCTGATGGGAGGCTTCAAAAAGTGCGGAGAATGAGAACATGGGAACCGAGATATACATGTACTTAATATTTTTGTTATCCCTGATGGCATCCAAGGTCTCATCCAGCCTGATGATATGTTCCAAAACGCCTATGGCAGAGATCACATTTCTGTCTGTGGTCCTGATGGCGTCCGTGATCCTGTCCGCGTCTATCTGCTTAAGGATCTCTTCCCCCGCCATCTCATTTGCAAAGCGGACCTGAGATGACGATATCTCTATTCCCGTCGCATCCACGCCGAGCTTCTTTAGGGCTCCCACAAAATATCCGGACCCCGCTCCGTCATCCAGTACCCTTAAATCCGCGGGCGTGAAACCGTCTTCCTTAAGAGCATCCAGCAAAAACTGAGCCTTGGGAATATATATCATGTCGAGGCGCTTTTCATAGCGCTCCTTATCGGCTGCGGAATAATTCCCCGCATAGTCATCGTCAATATAAACCTTCTGGGCGAAGGCGTCCGTGTCCTCATGCTCTGAGTTAAGATGTGAGCACACCGGGCACTGATAATAGCCCATCTTATGACTTTTGAACAGAATCTCACCCTCTATGGGATGATGACAGATCTTGCACTCCTTACGCAAAGGCTGGGCGCAAAGGGCATCCGCCATGTCGTCAGCCATGGCCAGATTCTTGTCATTATGCTCAAAAAAATCACTCTTAATATTTATCAGATCCCCCAGGGGCTTTCCGTATCTGTTCATCTTTTTCTCCGTATTTATCAAAAGGTAAGTTCTTTTGATCAGGCAGAATGCATTAACCTTTATATTTTATCACACACAAATACACATTTAAAGGCTTATTTTTGAATTCACCCAGGCCTTGAATATCTCCAGATCCTCCGCCGTGGTGAGCTTTATATTCTTATCGGAGCCCGGGGCAAAATAGAGACGTTCCCCCAGTTCCACCATCATGGTATTTGCATAGGCTGAGCCGTGGATACCTTTGCCGGTCTCATAGGCTTCCTTATACTTTTCGTAGAGGATGCCGTAGGTGTAGGCCTGTGGCGTGACCACGCGCCTTAAAGTCTCTCTGGGGATATAGCTGATGGTGGATATCTCATCATCCACCAGAAAGATCTGCTCATTGTAGGGCATGGATGAAACCGCGTTGCCATGCTGCTGACAGGTCACTATTACATTGGTCAGCACCGCCTCATCTATGAAGGGGCGGACTCCGTCGTGGATTATGACCATATCGTCATCCTTAAGGTGGTCCCTCAGCTCAAAGACTCCGTTTCTGATGGAATCCTGGGCGCTGTCGCCGCCTTTTATGATCCATTTGAGTTTGTCTATTTGGAACTGCTTGGCGTAGGCGTTCACCACATCCTGCCAGCCGTCCAGGCAGACCAGGAGGATGGAATCGATCCCGGGGTGTCTCTGGAAGGTTTCCAGGGTGTAGATGAGGACGGGCTTATCATTCACGCTGATGAACTGTTTGGGGATGTCCTGTCCCATTCTTCGCCCGCTGCCGCTGGCTATCACAATTGCTGTTGTCATGGTTATTCCTTTCTTGAGGCTGCCAACTATAATTCGCTTCAGACGACCGTATAGGTTTTCTGACACGGCTCGTCTTTCGCTTACATATAATCTGGCTAAACAAGTAATTTACCAGCTTAAACTAATTCCATCATACGCTTGATCCGATGCTCGTAGCTGTGTTGGGCCGTCACCTTTTCATATCCGTTGCATAAGATTTGCATCCGGACGTCCTCATGCTTAAGGTAGTAATCCGCCTTCACCAGAAGCTCATCTATGGATTTGAACGTCTCGATGTCCTGTCCGATGACGAAGTATTCCTCGATCTCTTCCTGATAATTCGTGAGGCAGAACCCTCCGCTTCCGATTATATCCCAGACTCTCTGGGGGATCCCCGTCTCGATGGACGGGATGGTAATATTCAAATTGATGCGGGAGAGGTTAAACACCTTAGTCATGTCCGTGTAATAATCCACTCCGGGATGTATCGTCACGCCCTGAAGATATGAGGGTTCACCTCTGGTATAAAGGTCCACGGGATGCATGGTGGCCAGGGCATTGAGCACCGTGGCTCTCTCCAGCTGGGCCAGTTTACGGCTCTCTATGGCCACTCCGATAAAGGTATTCACATCCAGCGAATGGGCGCGCTTATCATTAAGAAGCTTCTTTTCCCTAAAGAGCGAGACCATATCATCATCAAGCCTGGGCCAGGGCCTTACTTTATCCCACTTACAAAGAGCACCCGTCAGTTTTGCCTTAAGGCGGTCCGCCATTTCCTCCGGAAGATGAGGCAGTACCAGATCGTAGGCATTATCCTCATACATATCTCCCACAAAGCTTATATCATGGGAAAATCTCTCCTGATCAGCCTCTGTAATGGAAACCCTGCCGATCCGCTGTGTGCAGGAGGCCATGGGCATGTAATACAGATGAGGTATGTCAAACTGGGCTTTCAGCCGCTCATATTCTTTTTTATCAAAGACAAAGATATGATTGACCTCATTTTCCGCCTCTTTATCAAATAGCGGAACCAGAGGCGAATCATAGACCCAAGAGATATATCGAAGGCCGCGATCCTGACATATCCGGGATATCCTGTCAAAAAAAAGATAGGATATGAGAAAATCATAGCTGCCTTCTCTTATCCTTTTATCCAGTTTTTCATATGCTTCATCCGGGGTGTCATCAGGGAAAAATCTGACTTCATCGAAGCAGTCCACCTCATGTCCCATACCCTCAAGGCTCATGGGCAGATCCAGCACAGAATTACCCGCATGGATGTACAAAAATCTCATCTAATCCCACACTTCCTTATAGCCATCGGTGAACTCTTCCTGAGCTATCTCCAGCATCTGCCTGGCTGACAGCTTTGCCTGATACTCAGGATTATCAAAAAGATTGCGCTGATCATCCCGGAGCTCAGACCACTTCTCAAAGGATATGGCCTGAAAATCGCGGGAGAGCCACTCATAATCACGATCGCAGATAGTATTGATATCAAAAAAATCCCCTGCCAGCCTGAAGGAATGCCAGTCTCTTAACCTGTAATCACCGGGATGCTTAAGGGCCACATAATTCCCATAGGTTTCAAATTCACTGAAAGCACTCTTGGTGATCCGCTCAGGTTCTATGGCCCTTATTATCTTTTCCCAGAAATGCGTCCCGGGAATGACATCATTAGCCTCAATGGCCGCGATCATTTCCTTCACTATGTCCACCCGAAACAGCATATGCTCGGAGATAAAAGACTTTTCCATCACCTTTTTAACACCGGGCAGGAGCCTGGGCATGGTGATAAAGTACTCCTCATGGAGCTCTCTCTTCATATCCAGACAAGGCAAACCCGTTTCTTCGGAAAACATATCAAATCTTGCGCAGGGAATGGTATCACCGTCCCAAGTCATATAATACTTATCCTGACAGATATTGGCATAATTCAGTTTCAGAAACTGCTGATAATACCAGCCCGTCACGCCACGGGGCATCTCCTGGTCACCCAGGCGCTCAGCCATATGCTCAGTCATGACGGCATGCACCTCATCAAAGGGCAGGATACTGTTCTCATCAAGAAACGCTGCTCGCTCGGAAAGTCCCGCCTCCTTTATGGCCGCTCCCACCCCGGGAGCCCCCACAAAAATGACTTTTTTGCCCGGCATGTTATTTAAAAGACGCGGATACTGGGACTGCACCCGCCGGAAATCTTTTTCGGTTATTACTATGAGGGTATCGAAACTGTTCATAGGCGTGATTCCTTACATCAATTCTTTGTGCAATAATCCATGGCTGCAATAATCCTTGGCTGCAAAAGATCCATAGCTGCAAAGCAAACGGTATCCGTAAGACAACGATCAAATCTTTGACATCTGCGATCAACAGTCAGTGTCTTCAAAAGATATGATGCTATCCAGTCAGCAAATAACTCAGTATCGCTTGATTCAACGATATTAAGTATAGCACAAATCCATGATTTCTGTTAACATATTTGTTGATATGAACATAATCATACACCGCTATAACAGCATATGTGAGCCCGACTACATCAGGGCATTCAAAACCATAGGTCTTGATGTCATAGAAGACACGGAAGAAATGGTCAACAAGTCAATTTCTGCCCAAAGGCGCGTGGACACCATGGCAGAGCTCATACTGACCCACCGGCCTCTTTTTGTCTTTTCCATCAACTATTTTCCGTATATTTCCATGGTCTGCGAAAAGCTGCACGTCACTTATGTATCTGTCAGTGTGGACTGCCCCGTAGATGAGATCTATGACATCTCCATCCGTAATTCCTGCAACAGGATCTTTTTATTTGACAGGGCACAGTATCTTTCCGTAAAAGATGAGAACCCCACGGGCATCTTTCACCTGCCGCTTGGAGTGGATGCGGAACGGATCGATGGGGAGATTGGGGAATTGCGGGACGTTAACTATGATTACGACATCTCATTCATCGGATCACTTTACAATGAAAAAGATCACTATGCTAACCTCGCATTACCCGAGGCAAATCGCGCACGCTTCGACGCTATGATCGATGAGCAGTTCCCCCATCCGGGGCTTTCCCTCATGGAAGAAAAACTGACCTCTAAAGATGCGGAAGTATTCAAAAAACCTGATCCCGATTTCCCGGACAGCAAATACTGCATCCATAACATGGACATCACCCACATCACGGATCATTATCTGAGCTACCACCTGACCCACATGGACAGGGTAAACCTTTTAAATCATCTGGCCATGGAACTTCCCGAATATAAGATCCATCTCTTCACTCGGAGCAAAACCGATGAACTAAAGAACGTGGTCTGCCATGGTGGAGTATCAAGCCATGTAGAGATGCCCCGCGTCTTCAGGACCAGCCGCATTAACATTAACACCACCATGCGCGCCATCCGCACCGGACTCCCCCAGCGCATCTGGGACGTACTGGGAAGCGGAGGGTTCCTTCTGACCAATGCACAGACCGAGATCCCTGAGTTCCTGCAGATCGGCACGCATCTTGACGTATACGAAACAAAAGAAGAACTAACCGAAAAATGCCGCTACTATCTGACTCACGATGATGAGCGCCGTGAGATAGCCATGAACGGCTATCTGGCCGTAAAAAAAGATCACACGGTATTAAACCGCGTGATCTCCATGATCAGTATCATCAGTAACGGGTAACCCTTCCTCATAGTTTTCTAAAACATATCTTTCAAACAATGGCAATGTGAATCGTACATAGCCATGCTCGTCTCCATTTATCAAACCTTTCTGAATAAGCCTTTTTCTATATGGATTAAATTCACCATTTTTCAATTTTAACAATTCACGAATTTCCAATATCCTTCCTGATTCACAATTAGCTATTCCGAATAAAACCTGCTTATCCTTACGGGACAATTCAGACCATATCTTATCGTAAACATATTCATCCAGATAAGAACCATATTCCGGCATAACACTCCGGTAATCAGTATTTTTCTCCCAACATAAGTAGCCCAAAACCTGAAAAGCATAAGCATAACCCTTCGTCAGACGAGCCATCTCAACCGCTGTATTTCTATCTATATCAAACACAGATTCGTATCTGTCCGCCATTGTGCTTATACCAAGTGGAGTCATCTTCAATTTAGGCGCTCTATGCAAAAAAGTCAGCGATTTTTCGTTTTGAAGACTGTTTATATTTTCATAAAGACCGGTCATAACCAGAAATACAGGTAACTCATTTCTTATCAAAATCTGAAATGCCGCACAAAATATACGCATATATTCTGTGTTAGTCACTTCATCTATTGCTACCAGAACTTTTTTTCCTTTTTCATTAGCTTTTTCAAGTAATTTTCTGATCACAATCTCTATATCACTTATTGGCTTTTCGCCTTCCAAATCCATGCTAAATCCAGGAATAGAGATATTTATTCTTGCTTTTTTCAATTCAGCATATATGTCCACATTATCGCAAAGTTGAGTTGCAAAGGACTGCAATAAATCTCTCTCAGGATTCAGATCGATCACGATCCAATTCTTATCACGTTTCAATTTTTTTGATATTTCAGTAAGAAGCACTGTTTTCCCAGCGCCTCTTACCCCGGTCAACATATATACTTGTCCAGCCGGATGATCGCCTGAAAAATCATGGATCACAGTATCCTCATACCGAAGCCTTCCAATATACTGATATGGTTCTTTTCCAAATGCTATTGAAAAGGGATTATTTTTTTTATCCTTATTATTCATGCCATTCGTTTTACTATTCTTTACTCTTTTTAAATTCATTTACTATTCTTTACTATCTTTTACTCTTTTCAATTTATTTTACTATTCTTAACTCTTTACGTCAACTGCAATTCCCACCGGATACCGCAAGTTTAATCCTTCCAAGAAGAATCCACTTCATCCAACATGGCACTGACCTTCGTCTCAAACCCGTGCAGTTCCTTAACCTTCGCATGACCATTCTTTGCGATCTGCTCTCTCTCATCCTCATGTTCCAGATAGTAGCCTGCCTTTTCCACAGCATCCGCCACACTGTCAAACATGACAAAATCCTCGCCCGGCACAAATTCCTCGCACAGATCCGCCTGATAATTAGTCATAAGGAATCCACCACAGCCCAGGATATCCATAACCCTTAAAGGTATTCCTCTCTGTATGCAATGCAGAGTGATATTCAGATTTATCTTAGCGCACTTTATAGCATAGGGCGCTTCCTTATAATACTCCACGGCCCCCATGTTCCGGACTTTTTTTAGCTCCGGCACTGGCTGCGGCGTGTAGAGCGCAGTATCATAATGCTCCGAAAGCGCCGACAGATATTTAACCCTCTCATTTGCCGTCACCCTCATGCCCATATAATAATTGGCAAATATCCAGCGGGGCGTGTCAAAACCATCTCCCCGCTCCAAAGGAAGAGGCACCGCCTTTAGTATCCGGGACATGATATCATCGCTTAGAGCCGGCTCCAATATATCCACGCCATACAACTCCTCCTGAGATGTGATGACGCCGTCCAGATATCCTTTTAAATAGGCATCAAAACTGTCCTCATATTTTTTGAACATATGATATTTATCGCGATACAAAGACCCGATCATGGCTATGTCAGCCCCATATTTTGTCCGGGCCGGCTCATCCGGCACCATGCTGTCATACTCATCCGCATTCGACGCCAGCGACAGATACCACGCATGTTCCACGCCCTCGCGGCGCAGCTTTTCCACCTCATGAGAATCGAAATGAAAAATGTAATTCTCCGGAAAGAAAACCGCCATGGAATAAAGAAGCGATGTGGGACAATCATAAACCCATGACACATATTTGCGCCTGCAGGCATGAACCGCTGTCGCCGCCACAGGATAAAAATTAAAAGAAAAAACCAGATCCGCATCTGCCTTAAGTAGCGCCTCGGCTATGCCCACCCCCAGTTCTTCTCCATTTCTGACCTCAGCCGAGTCATGAGGAAAATCAAAACATATCACCTCATGTCCCAGTTTTTTGAATGTTTTTTTAATTATCTCGCCGCCTATGGCGGGGTAATCCAGATACAATATCTTCATAGCTTTTCTTTTTTCAAATACGGTTTTACAGCGCCGCCCAATCAAACATATTTAAATCGATTATAACCCAACATTTATTTTTTTGTCGAGTTGTGAGCAAGTTAATTTTCTGAGTCGTTACAATATTTGAGGGTAAAAGGCTGCTGTGATTCTATTATGCAATAAACAGACCGTTGCCGTTGCAGGCATAGACAGGAACGAAGCGGTTTGGTACAATGTAAAAAGTCGCTCCCATTCTGTCAAGATCCTTAGTCGCATGCGTCTCAGAATGACAGCGGATTTCAGGTAAATGAACTGATTCAGCCCCGATTTTGAAAAATCGTGTGCAATACATAT
>JAFRWW010000072.1 GCA_017441585.1 Lachnospiraceae bacterium | reverse complement strand
GCGGCTGTGGCGGCTGGAATGGATGTGACATATTATGATATGGGCAAATTGAAAGCGGGACAGGTTGCGGATTTCTCTTTGAATGAAGATATATTTGACATGATACCGGAAAAGGGCGTGGTGATACTGGGCAATCCCAATAATCCCACAGGTGCAGTGACGGAAAGAAAACTCCTGATGGACATCCTTTCGGAATGTGAAAAAAAGGAAACTTATCTCGTTATGGATGAGAGCTTTTCCGATTTTGTATGTGGGACGGGTCTTCGCTTCGCTTCGGTCGGCGCAGAACAAACGTCCACTGGACGTTTTGCGCCCCCCGATGTAAAATCGGGGGCAGGATCGGTGACTTCTTTGTCGGATGAGATAAGAGATCACGAGAATCTGCTGATCATCAAGTCCTTTACCAAGACCTATGCAGCCCCCGGAGTGAGGCTGGGATGTATACTGGTGTCTGATGAGGAACTGACTGACAGGATAAAGCAGCGGCTGCCGGAGTGGAATATCTCATCTTTTGCCATGGTCGCAGGGATGCTGTGGGGGACGGATGAAAAATATATCGCGGATATGAGGAGCATGGTGGCCGATGAACGTAAAATTTTGTGCATGGCTTTTGAGGATCTGGGATTTGAGGTCATTAAGACAGAAGCAAATTTTATTCTGATCAGATCCGGGATCGAGCTGTATGAACCATTGCTGAAGAAGGGATTTCTGATCAGGGACTGCCGGAATATGAGGGGACTTAAAGAGGGATATTACCGGATGGCGGTCAAGGTTCATGACGAGAATGTGGGATTGATAAACGCACTGTGTGTTATTACAGGAAAAGATCCTTCGTCGCTTTGCTCCTCAGGATGACATATGATTTAGTATATTAAAATCGGGGGCAGGTGTGGATATGGAACTTGAGATAATATCTCCCGGGGAGATAGAAAAAAGAAGCTTTGAGATAATCGGAGAAGAGCTTGAACGCATGGGGATCGCTTTGGATGAGGAAACGGCCTTCATCACAAAGAGAGTGATACATACCGGCGCGGACTTTGATTATGCAAAAAATATGTATTATTCAAAAGGCGCGGTGGAACATGCCTTCTCCCTTCTTAAAAAGGGGGCGCATGTGATCACGGATACCAACATGGCCCTGGCGGGGATAAATAAAAAGGCAGCGGAGAAACTGGACCTTAAGCTTCACTGTTTTATGGCTGATGAGGATGTGGCCATGGAGGCAAAGGCGCGAAATGTCACCAGGGCTTATGTGAGCATGGAAAGAGCCATGAAACTGCCGGGGGAAAAGATCTTCGCCATAGGAAATGCCCCCACGGCACTGGTAAGTCTGTACGAGATGATTTGCGATAAAAAGCGTGAAGGGCAGACAGGTCGATCTATGACAGATAAGTACGTGGATGGATCAGATATGGAAGGTGAATTCCGGGAAGGATCCGGCAGGACGCAGGACTATAAGGATATAAAAGATCTGGTTATTGCGGTCCCCGTGGGCTTTGTGAATGTGGAAGCGTCGAAGGAACTGATCATCGAATCGGGTATTCCCTGCATAGTCGCCAGGGGAAGAAAAGGCGGCAGCAACGTGGCTGCCGCGATAGTAAATGCGCTTATGTATAGGATTCTTTATTAAGTATTCTTCACAATATTTTGCATCCAGGAGCCGTTCTTTACCAGGATGAAGCCTATGACGCATTTGATCCAGTCGGACATCTGCAGCAGGCAGTAGATCCAGATGACGTGAAGATTCGTGTAACGGCTTAGACAATAGGCCAGAGGCACGCAGACTACCCACATGTAAAAGCTGTCAAACAAAAAGGTGATGACAGTGCGGCCTCCGGAGCGCAGGGTGAAATAAGTGGTGTGCAGGAAGGCTATCTGCGGCGTAAAGAAGGCCTGGGCCAGCAGGAACTGTGTGGCCAGGGCTCTGGCATTTTCATTGGTATTGTAAAGCAGGGGGAAATACTTTGATGCTCCTGCTATGACAAGGGCCACGCCGATGGCGATAAAAATGGAAAGTGCGATTATTTTGTTGTCATCTTCCCTTGCTTTTTTCAGATTTCCCGCTCCCAGATGCTGACCTACTATGATGGCGATGGCGTCACCCATGGAAAAGAAGATCACGTTGAACACATTTGAGATGACTCCGAGTATTTCGTATGCAGCCACCGCGTTGAGACCTCTCATGGAATAGCACTGGGCCAGGATGGCTACGCCGGAGGACCAGAGTGTTTCATTTACAAGGAGAGGCATTCCGGTTATGAATATCTTTTTGACCACGGTAAGGGGTACATAAAGGCTTTTGTATACCCCCACCAGATAGGGACAGCGGTCTTTTTTTGTATGTGCCCAGAGGACAACGATCAGAACCTCGGCGTATCTGGAGATCACCGTGGCCAGGGCCGCGCCTTTGACACCCATCATGGGAAAGCCCAGCTTTCCGTAGATCAGCAGATAGTTGAGGGTCAGATTTATGAGTATGGCAACAAGTCCCGCTTTCATGGGGACGATGGTCTGTGAACACTCGCGCAGGGTGTTGGAATAAATCTGTCCCAGGGCAATGGCGGGAAGTGTAGTAAGGATGATCAGGAGGTAATCCTTTGCGTAGGCAAAAGTGCCTGCGATATCCCCTCCGTCATTTGAACCCTTAAGGTACAGGCCGATGAGGGCATCGCCGAAGACCAGATACACGGCGAGGGCAGTGCAGACCAGTACAAAACCCAGCATGAGCTTGTATCTGAAGGTGTAGCGGATGCCTTCGTGATCTTTTTTGCCATAGTACTGCGCGGTAAATAATCCGGCTCCTGCCATTCCTCCGAATATGCACAGGAAGAAGACAAAAATGAGCTGGTTGACTATGGCCACGCCGCTCATGGGTTCCGTGCCGAGGCGTCCCACCATGATGTTGTCCAGGAAGTTGACAAAATTGGTGATGCCGCTCTGGATCATGATGGGGATGGTGATCATGAGCACTCTTTTGTAAAATTCACGATCGCCTATGAATTTAGTTTTAAAGCTTTGTAAAACAGTCATGAGATAAACAGTACTGTTTTTGGTGATAAAAGTCAATGCTGCCTGAAAAAAATTGTTGAAGAATCTTTGGAAATATTCAAATATTATAGTGAGTAGTGAATTTATATGAAACAGGGATTTACAACCGGAAGCTGTGCGTCCGCCGCCGCAAGAGGCGCCGTACACATGCTGCTGACCGGTGAAATAGCTGAAAAGATGACGATAATGACGCCTGCGGGCATAGAGTATGAAGCTCCTCTTTTGGATATCAATGTGACAGAGGATCAGGCGTGGTGCGCGGTAAAAAAGATATCGGGGGATGATCCGGATGTGACCGCCGGCATGCTGATATATGCCAGGGCTTCGTATGAGGATTATGGGGATGGCAGTGGCGATGCTGACAGCGAAAAAAATTATATAGGTGATGAGAAAGTGGTGATATGCGCAGGCTTCGGCATAGGCCGTGTCACCAAACCGGGCCTTTCTGTTGCCGTGGGCAGGCCGGCCATAAATCCCGTGCCTCTTAAGATGATAAGAAATGAGGTGCTAAAGGAGTGTGACATAAACGGATATGACGGAAGGATATTTGTGCAGATATATGCCCCTGAGGGAAAAGAGAGGGCAAAGAAGACTTTTAATGAAAGGCTGGGGATAGAAGGCGGGATATCCATAATAGGTACCAGTGGTATCGTGGAGCCCATGAGTCTTTCGGCGATAAAGGAGACCATCAGGCTGGAGCTTAACCAGAAGTGTAAGCTCGGATTTCGTCAGGTGGCCCTCACCTTTGGCAATTACGGACGCGATTATATGAAGGAAAGATACGGATATGATCTGGATATTAGTGTAAAGATATCCAACTTTGTGGGGGACGCTCTAGATATGGTTATGGACATGGGTTTTGATCATGTGCTTTTGACCGGACATATCGGCAAGATGGTGAAGCTGGCAGGGGGGATCATGAATACCCACTCTTCCTATGCGGACTGCAGGATGGAGCTGCTAGCAGGCGCTGCCATGTTTGCGGGGGCTGACAGAGACAGGATCGCGGGTATCCTGGACTGCGTGTCCACGGATGCCGCCCTTGATATTTTGTCCCGTGAGGGAATACTGGATGAGACCATGGCTGTACTGGGTGAATGGATAGGAAAACATCTGGAGAAAAAAGTAAACGGGAGAATGAAGATAGATCATATAGTTTATTCGAATGAACGCGGTGAACTGATAAAGAGTAAAGGAGCGGACGAATGGTTTATATCGTGGGAGCAGGCTGCGGGGCAAAAGATCTGATAACCGTAAGGGGTATGAGGATACTGGAAAGGGCGCAGGTTCTGGTGTATGCCGGCTCTTTGATCAATCCGGAGATATTGGAATATGTGCCCAAAAGCTGTATAATGTATGACAGTGCAAAGATGACGCTGGAGGAGATCACAAAGGCGCTCTTAAGGGGCGATAAGGAGGCAAAGGTCACGGTTCGGCTTCACTCCGGAGAGCCTTCGCTTTACGGAGCCATCAGACAGGAGATCGATGAACTGTCAAAGCTCGGTATAGGTTTTGAATGCGTACCGGGAGTGAGCGCCTGCTTTGGGGCTGCAGCTTCTCTGGGAATAGAGTATACCCTGCCGGGAGTGAGCCAGAGTCTTATCATCACCAGAATGGCGGGAAAGACCCCGGTGCCGGAGGGGGAGTCCATAGAGTCACTGGCTGCCCATCGTGCATCCATGGCCATATATCTGAGCTCAGGTATGATGGAGGATCTGAGCCGTGCGCTTATGGCGGGGGGGTATGATGGTGATACGCCTGCGGCTATCGTGTATAAGGCTACCTGGGATGAGGAAAAGAAGATCATGTGTACCGTGTCATCTTTTCCTGCTGAGGGTAAAAAGGCAGGGATAGATTCCACCGCCGTGATACTGGTGGGGGATGCTGTGGGACAGTGCGGATATGACAGGGCTTATCTTTATTCCGGGGAGTATGTTAAAGATCCTTTGGCAAAGCCTCAGGATGACCGAGGTAATAATGATAAACGAGAGGAAGAGTCTTATACTAATAAAACAGGATGATTATGGGGAGGCGATCATGAATATATCTATAATATCTTTTACCGGGCGCGGGCTTTTGTTATCCCAAAAGATAAAGAGCATAAGGGAGTCGTCAGAAAATGTGAGGCTTTATAGTGCCTGGCGTGAGTTCGATCCAGCCGGGTTCGAAGATGTGACAAAAGTGGGTGATCTGGGGAGTTTTGCCCGGGATAATTTTGAGCAAAAGAACGTCCTTATTTTTATAGGCGCCTGCGGAATAGCCGTGAGGACTATAGCGCCTTTTGTCAGGGATAAGATGAGCGATCCTGCGGTGATCGTCATAGATGAGGCGGGGCAGTATGTGATCCCCGTCCTGTCGGGACATGTGGGAGGAGCCAATGATCTGGCCCTTAATCTCAGTGAGCGTCTGGGAGCACAGTGTGTCATAACCACGGCCACTGACATAAACGGGAAGTTTTCCGTGGACAGCTTTGCCGTCAAAAACAATATGAGCATAGCCAATAAGGGGCAGATAGCTGCCGTGTCCTCAAGGCTTCTTTCGGGACAGAAGGTTAAAATGTGCGTGAACAGGGAAGATCTGCCGGAGGGCTTTGAACTGCCGTCCGATGTGGAGATCGTGTATTACGGCAGTTTGTCAGAGCCTTTGAAAGAAAAGTCTTCCCGCGATTTCGCAAAAAACGCTCCCGATGTGTCAAAGAGGGATTACAGATCCGACATATATAAGGTGGACGATTCCCTTATGGATCACATTTATAATGTGAATGACAGGATCAGGGAGGACGTGTATAAAAACGATAATGACGTGATCTCGGATATATACGGAAATGAAGTGTCCGAGAAGGTGGATATCTTCATCATGCCTTCGGGCAGGAATTCACAGCTTTATAAAAAGGCTATGGAGAGTGGAGCCCTCATCCTCATGCCCAGGCGTTATGTGCTGGGAATCGGGCTCAAGAGGGGAAAGAGCCGGGAGGAGATAGAGTCCTTTGTGGACAGCATTTTGGATGAGATGGATATATCTTTGCTTGAGATATATGCCATGGCGACCATAGACATTAAAAGCGATGAGCCCGGACTTCTTGATTTTTGCAGAAAGTACGGACTGGAGCTTATCACATACAGTGCAGGGGAGCTGGCTGAGGCAGTGGGCACCTTCAGTCATTCTGATTTCGTGGAGGAAGTCACGGGAGTGGATAATGTATGTGAAAGGGCTGCCGTTTTAGGGGCAAAAGAAGGCGGCGAGCTCATCAGGGAAAAGAGCGTATATTCCGGAATGAGCCTGGCGGTGGCAAGGATGAAGAGTGTGATCCTGGGGTGACATTGATCAGATAAGAGGATGAAAAATTGGGTAATGTGATCTATGTGGTGGGTATCGGTCCGGGAAATCATGAGGATATGACTATAAGAGCCGATGAGTGCCTAAGAAACGTGCAGGTCATAGCGGGATATGATCTCTATGTGGATCTGATAAAGGACAGATATCCGGGAAAGGAATATATTACCACGGGGATGAGGCAGGAGATAGATCGATGCAGGATGGCCCTTGAAGAAGCAGCAAAGGGCAGATCCGTGGCTCTTGTTTGTAGCGGGGATTCACAGGTTTACGGCATGGCTTCTCTTATTTTTGAACTGCTTTCGAAGGGGACAGATAAGGAAACTTCTCCTGCCGGAGAAGTCTTGAAGTCCCTCAAAGCCGGGACGGGCTTCCCCGATGTAAAATCGGGGACAGATGTGGAAGTAAGTGTAATCCCCGGAATCACGGCGGCACTGGGCGGTTCTGCCATTCTAGGTGCCGTGGTGAATCATGATTTTTGTACCATCAGTCTGTCGGACTATCTGACGCCCCGTGAGCTTATCAGAAAAAGACTGGAATGCGCAGCCATATCCGATATGGTGATCGTCCTTTACAATCCGGGCAGCCGTCTTAGGACAGACGCCCTTAAAGAAGCCTGTGAAATACTGATGGAAAAAACAGGAGGGGATCGTCTTTGCGGCGTGGTCAGAAATATAGGCCGTGAGGGTGAAGAGTACCGGATCATGACCTTAAGTGAATTAAAGGAATACAGGGCTGATATGTACACTACGGTGTTTATCGGTAACTCCCAAAGCCGTGTGGTAAACGGCAGACTTATAACCCCCAGGGGGTATGAATTTTGAATCAGGGATATTCGGGTAAAAACAGTATACTTATATTTTCGGGTACTACAGAGGGCAGAATGTTGTCGGATATCCTGTCGGGGGCACATATAAGTCATGGCGTCTGCGTGGTAAGTGAATACGGCGTGAGTATGGGTTATGATGAAAATTTTGCCCGGGTTCACGCAGGAGCCCTGGATGAGGAGGGGATGGTCCGTCTCATAAAAGGAGAGCGAGGAGAAACAGCATTTGATAAAACGGCAGAATGTGCGGACATGCTCTTTGACATTATTGTGGATGCTACACATCCTTATGCGAAGGAGGCAGGCAAAAATATAAAGGCCGCCGCGAAAGAGGCAGGCGCAGTGTATCTGCGGCTTAGCAGAAGCCTGAAGGGGGTAACAGAAGGCATAAGGATTTTTGACGATGTGAGATCTTGTGCCGAGGCTCTGTCTTTGACAAAGGGAAATATACTGCTGACTACGGGCAGCAAGGATCTGGCTGTATTTTGTGAGGAAGAGGGACTTAGGGAAAGATTATATGTGAGAGTCATCCCCCGGATGGAAAGTCTTGAAATCTGTGAGAAATGCGGCATATCATCATCGCACATAATTGCCATGCACGGCCCTTTTTCCGTGAGCATGAACGAGGAGATCATAAGGCAGTATGACATAACTGTCGTGGTCAGCAAGCAGAGCGGAAGAGAGGGCGGTTTTTTTGAAAAGGCGGATGCTGCGCATAATTGCGGGGCCGCCTTTTTTGTGATAGGGGCTCCGGAGGATGAAGGGGAGGATATGGCCGGGGTATGTAAAAAGCTTGAAGAAATCACCGGAGTTAAACTATCTTCGAAAAGACCGGTGAAACTAATCTTTTTCGGAGCGGGGATGGCTGATGAGATATCCCTGACCGGGGCTTCACAGCGATGCCTCATCGAAGCTGACGTGTGTGTCGGATCTGAAAGACTCATATCTTCACTTGCCCTGCCGGGGAACTGTCGAAGCGTGGCGACGGTGAACACGGAGCGGATCATAGATGAGATAAAGAATGCCTATGAGTCATCTTTGGGAAGCTGCAGTATCTGTCTGGCCTTTTCCGGAGATGTCTCCTTTTACAGTGCATACCGCAGGGTGAGAAAGGCGGTGGATGAAGCCATAGCCGGGGGAGATTTTGAAGCGGATATAACCGTGCTGCCCGGAATATCATCCATGTCATATCTGGCGGCGAAGGCAGATGCAGACTGTAATGATGTGCAGCTCATAAGTATGCATGGCAGGAGGGTACCGGATATAAGGGAGAGGATCCTTGGCTGTGAAAGGACCTTTGTGCTTTTGTCAGGGCTTGACGATATGCGTGATCTTTGTCATGAACTGGAGGGTGAAAAGGTGAGTATCATAGTGGGGTATGAGCTGGGGACTGAGCGGGAGCAGATATTAAGTATCGACCCTCCGGAGAGTGGGAAACTGCCCGGTGAGGGGCTGTATTGCTGTTTTGTGCTATCTTCTGACGGCAGGTGAGTGCTATGGCTGAGTTGAAGAAATATAACATAAACCGGATAATGATAGCAGGGATAAAGAGTGGGAGCGGAAAGACCACTCTTACCGTTGCGCTGCTTGATATATTGAAAAAGAGGGGCATGAAGGTAAAGTCTTTTAAGTGCGGCCCTGATTATATAGACCCCATTTTCCATGAAACGGTGTTTGGAGTGCCTTCCAAAAACCTGGACACCTTTTTCACACCCTCAAAGGAGGGCATAAGAAAAAGCTTTATCTGGGAGATGGAATCGGGAAATGAAAGTGACATTGCTGTCATAGAAGGCGTGATGGGACTGTATGACGGCGTGTCGCCGACGAAGGATGAGGGCTCTTCGTATGAAGTGGCATCATTTCTGGATTGCCCCATCATACTGGTGGCGGATGTGAAGGGTATGGGCAGATCCATGATACCCATGCTTTCAGGCTTTCTTAAATATGACACCAGTGACTTGATAAAAGGAGTGGTCCTTAACAGGATATCAGACAATTATTATGAAAAGATCGCTCCTGTACTGGAAGAGGAACTGGGAATCAGGGTTCTTGGGCATCTTGGGGCTGAAAAAAAGGCCGGTTTGGAAAGCAGACATCTGGGGCTTATACTTCCCGAACATGAAGAGGCTGTGAAGGAAAAACTGGGACTGATGACTGAAATGGTCAGCGGCGGGATTGATATTGACTCAATCGTAAAAATGTCCCAAAGAGCCCCGTCTTTAGCGGTTTTTGAGGACGTGACGGAGGATCTGAGAGTTAATTATCTCACCGGAAAAAGAAAGGTTCTGGTGGCAAGGGATGAGGCCTTTAACTTTTATTACAAGGATAATCTGGCTATGCTGGAGGATCATGGAGCAAGGATCGGTTTTTTTTCACCTCTCAGGGATGAATCAATAGATACTGATACAGATGTCATAATCTTTGGCGGCGGTTATCCCGAATTGTTTGTAAAGAGACTGTCAGACAATAAGGCTATGCTCGAGTCGACACATGAGGCTTATGACAGGGGCGTCATGCTCCTTGCAGAGTGCGGAGGCTTTATGTATCTTCAAAAAAGCATAGAAAAAGACGGCAGGGAATATGAGATGTGCAATATCTTTGACGGAGTCTGCAGGGATATGAAGAAGAGCGTACGGTTCGGATATATCGAAATATATGACAAAACAGGCATCTTCATCCCGGAGGGGGAATCCATAAAGGGGCATGAGTTCCATTACTGGGACTGTGACAAAAACGGTGAAGACGCAAAGGCTGTAAAGGTGAGCAGCAACGTCGTATATGACTGCTGTTTTATCAGTGAACGGTGTTTTGCCGGATTTCCCCATCTGTACTATCCGTCAAACCCATGGGCTGTTTCAAAAATTTTATCCCGAAACCTTTAAAAGTCCTTAAAAATGTGGTATATTTTTACTCAAATACTTAAGAGAGGCCGTAAGGTCGTATGGTTGTGATTTCGAAAATCAGAAATATACTGAAAAAAGAGTCGCCGTTCAAGGGGGAATCCGATGAATTCCTTTACCTGATCAGGCTGGTCACGTTGTCGCTTGGCTTGTATTATCTTTTCCTGGCTGTTATTCTGACGGCCAATACCGTAAAAGGATATCACACGCCTGTTTATGTGTCGGCGGTCCTTTTGTTTGGTGTGCTTATTTCTACCTACAGGATACACCCGTCGGTTTCGCTTTACATGCTTTCTCTTGTGGCTACCCTTTCTTCCGGAGTGCTGACCTACGCCTTCGGTTTTCGTTCCTCATTTCACTATGTGGCCTATGTGGTTCTCTTTATCTTCTGGTATAATCCTCTGGATTCGGTGAAGCGTAAGCTTATCTACAGTGTGTTCATAGCCGTGATGATCACCATACTCACGGTAAATATCACGGCCAGGGGTCTGGTATACGACTTTGACGGAGTATGGCTTCGGGTGGTCATGGTTTCGAATATCATCTTTTCCGTATCCATTTTTTCTGTGGTGGCGTTTTTCTTCTGCACCAAGTATGTGGAGGCGGAGAGGATGCTGCGCATGTATAATAAGCAGCTTAAAAAACTGTCGGAGACGGATGCCCTTACCAGGCTTATGAACCGCCGCAGCTCCATGGATGAACTGGCCGATATGGAAAAGCAGTACAACGCTCTGGGCACCCAGTTCTGTGTGGCCATCGGTGATATAGATTTCTTCAAAAAGGTTAACGATACCTATGGTCATGATGCCGGCGATTATATTCTGTTTTCGCTGGGCCAGTTGTTTACCGAATACATGAAACATTATGGATTCGTGGCCAGATGGGGCGGTGAAGAGTTTCTTTTTGCATTCACGGGTCTTAACGGAGATGAGGCTCAGGTGGCGCTCGATAATCTTCTGGTAAAAATACGTAAGGCGGAATTTGACTTTGGCGGCACCAAGATAAAGATCACCATGACCTTCGGTGTGGAAGAGTATGATGCCAAGATCGGTCTGGAAAAGATCATCAAGTCAGCGGACGAAAAGCTGTATCTGGGCAAGCAGAGCGGAAGGAATATTGTGATCTTCTGATCATTGCCACACTTTCGAGGTTGTCCATAGATTTGATCAAAACAAAAACTAAGTATAACAGAGGCACATCATGATAAAAGTTTTTCTTGCCGAAGATGAGTATGTCATCAGGGCAGGCATCAGGAATAATGTGGACTGGGAAGCGCACGGATACGAGTTTTGCGGGGAAGCAGGCGATGGAGAGCTTGCTTTTTCTTTAATCCGCAAACTTAATCCGGATATAGTGGTGACGGATATACGGATGCCTTTTATGGATGGTCTGGAACTGTCCCGGCATATAAAGGAAGAGCTTCCCAAGACCGAGATCATAATCCTTTCCGGATATGAGGAGTTTGAATATGCTAAACGCAGCATAGAGCTGGGCGTGGCCCAGTATCTTTTAAAACCCATCAGCGCGGAGAAGCTTATAGAGGAACTGGACCGCATCAAGGAAAAGATCCTGAAGAAAAGGGAAGAAGGAGATTTCCTTGATAAGCTGAATGAACTCTCCGGTGCCTTTGAAAAGGTGAGCCGCAGCTATACGGATAAGAATGACCGTGATGACACTGAGGGTGCGCATGTATTTAAGGCGGATCTGGATGTGGGAAATATCAATCTGGAGGTCATTAAGAGCGAGAAACTCAAGGCTTTCTTAAAGACCGGTGAGACAGAGGATGTGGAGATCTTTCTGGAGGACTTCTTTGCCGAGATATCAAACGAGATGAGATCGGTGATGTTCTGTCAGTACATGATAATGGACATCTATTTCATGGTGGCGGATTTTATGGAGCAGCTGGGAGGCGACAGATCTTGTGTCGAGGTTTTTGATTTTACGGCCAGAAGAGAACCGGATTCGGAGACCGCATCCAGGTATATAACCCGGATAGTTAAGAGTGCGGTGGCCTTCAGGGTGGAGAGCTCTTCCGATAAGTACCGTGACGTGGTGGATTCGGTCATAGCCTATATAGATGAGAATTATTCCAGAGAGGGTCTGTCTCTCAATGACGTGGCCTCCCATGTGGGTCTGTCCCCCAATCATCTGAGTACCGTATTCAGCCAGAAGACGGGTAAGACCTTCATAAAGTATCTGACAGACCGCAGGATCAGCAAGGCAAAGGAGCTTTTGCGCTGTACCGGGAAAAAGAGCGCCGAGATCAGCGTGATGGTGGGATACAGCGATCCTCATTATTTTTCCTCATTATTTAAAAAGACCACGGGTATCACGCCCAAGGAATACAGGCAGAAGAAAGCCGGGACGGGCTTACCCGATATGAAATCGGGGGCGTAAATGAGAGAGAGTATCAGAAAATACTGGGAAAGTACTACCCTCGCCGCAAAGATACAGATCACCTATATGCTTATCCTGGTGCCGCTGGTATCCTTGCTGGTATTTGCGTTTTACAGTATGTTCTTAAGTTCCCTTCAATATGAAGGGATGATCAATTCCGTAGTTGAGGCCAGTGAGTTCAGCCAGGACTTTAAGACCGACTATGACTATGAGACATATCTTCTTATCGTAGAGAATAAGACCATTCAGGAATCCGATCTGGATAATATGCTCGCCAATGCAAAAAAGATAGTAGGGCAGCTTAGGGGCCTTACTGACTCCATGGACAATATGGAGAGGCTCAATCATATCCAGAAATATCTGGACAATCTGGATACCTACAAGAACCGTATTGAGGAAAACCTTGAGGAAGGTGACCGCTATGACGATAATATGGAGATCTGGGAAAACGATGTCCAGATAGTGACTTCCCTGATCCAGGATACCGTGGCGGAATATATGTATTATGAGATAAGGGAACTGCAGACTTCCAGAAATGAGTATCAGCGTGTTTTTTCGGATATGTTCAGGTCCTCATTGTATGTCTTCGGGATCATAATCATCCTGATGCTGTTCCTGTCCTGGTATCTGCCCAGACACCTGACCCGTCCCATTACGGAACTTTCCAAGATCACGGACAGGGTGGCGAAGGGAGATTTGTCCGTCAGAGCCGATATGCATACCGGCGTGGAGGTGACGGCTCTTTCCGATTCCCTAAATGCTCTTATAGATAAGATGAATGAGCTGATCGAGCAGGTAAAGAACGAGCAGATCAATATGCGCAAGGCGGAGTTTGAAGTGCTCCAGGCCCAGATCAACCCTCACTTCTTATATAATACGTTGGATGCCATCGTGTGGCTGGCGGAGGCCGGAGACAGAGGCCAGGTCATAAATATGGTAGGAAATCTTTCCGACTTTTTCCGTACCTCATTGAATGACGGAAAGACCGTCATATCCATAAGGGAAGAGATACAGCATGTTAACAGTTATCTCAATATACAGGGCGTGAGGTATCAGGACATTCTTACCTTTGAGATAGACGTGCCTGAGGAGATAATGAAATACCGTATCCCCAAGATAACCATCCAGCCCCTTGTGGAAAATGCGCTGTATCACGGCATCAAGAATACGAGAGGCGGCGGCGTCATAAGGGTGGAAGGCACCCTTAAGGATTCAAAGGTAGTCATAAGCGTTATCGATAACGGCTGCGGAATGGAGCCGGAACGTCTCTTAAAGGTGAGGCGGGGTATTAAATTCAAAAAGCCCGCGGCCAGCGAGATCTTCGGACTGTATAATGTGAATGAGAGGATAAGCCTTAATTTCGGCCCTGAGTACGGTATCGAGATAGACAGTGAATATATGAAGGGGACCATCGTAAAGATAATCCTTCCCATGCAGGAGTATACCGACCCCCAAATATCGCCCGTCTGACCGTTGCGGGACACAATATATATAATTAACGAAAATATTCAACCGATTTCGTAAAATAATCCACCTTTTTTGAAAAATAATAAAAAAAAACAAAAAACTAATATTTTTTTCCATGGAAAATTGTTTCCTTCAAATGTACAATTTCGATTGACAAAGGAATTTTGATTCCTGAGGAGTATTTTCATTTTTTGATAAGGAGGAAACAAAATGAAGAGAAGAGTAATAGCAAGTATGCTTGCTGCAATGATGGCAGTTGCACTTACCGCTTGTGGCGGACAGGCTGCAGCACCCGCTCCCGCAGAGCCCGCACCCGCTCCCGCAGCAGAGGAGCCCAAGGCTGAGGAGCCCAAGGCAGAGGAGCCCGCACCCGCTCCCGCAGCAGAGGAGAAGACCGAAGAGGCAGCTCCCGCAGCAGATGCAGGTGAGCTTATCAGAGTTGGTATCATCAACAATGATCCTAACGAGTCCGGATATCGTACAGCTAACGATGCCGATATGAAGAAGATGTTCTGCGAGGAGAACGGCTATGAGGCACAGTTCGCATACAGCCTTAAGAACGACGAGCAGATCGCAGCAGCACAGAACTTCATCCAGGACGAAGTAGATTATCTCCTTCTTTCCGCAGCTGATACAGCAGGATGGGATTCAGTACTTCAGGATGCTCAGGCTGCAGGCGTTAAGGTTATCCTTTTCGACCGTACCATCGACGCTCCCGAGGATCTGTATGAGGCATCAATCGTTTCTGATATGGCTAAGGAAGGCCAGACAGCAGTTGACTGGCTTGCAAGCCAGGGCCTTGATGAGTACAATGTGATCCACCTTCAGGGTGTAATGGGTTCCGCAGCTCAGCAGGGACGTTCAGGCGCTCTCGATGAGAAGGTAGCTGCAGAGGATAACTGGAACATCGTTAATCAGCAGACCGCAGAGTGGAATGCAGAGAAGGCACAGCAGATCGTTCAGTCAGTTATCGATTCCGGTGACAAGTTCAACGTAATCTATGCAGAGAACGACGATATGGCTAAGGGTGCTGTTGCAGCTCTTGATGCAGCAGGTATCTCTCACGGTGTTGACAAAGATGTTATCGTTATGGGCTTTGACTGCAACAAGTGGGCTCTTGAGGAGCTTCTTGCAGGCAACTGGAACTATGACGGACAGTGCAATCCTTTCCAGGCTTCCTACATTGATGAGATCATCAAGAACGGAACACCCGCTGAGAAGGTTATAATCATGGACGAGAAGGGCTTTGACGCTAAAACGATCACCCAGGAAGATGTAGATACCTACGGAATCTAATCAGTAAGTTGTTAAAGGCGCGAAACACTTTAAAAGGTTTCGCGCCTTTTTTTTAAGAAAGAGAGAGGGAGATACCTGTGGATAAGAATTCAGTATTGGAAATGAGAGACATCCAGAAAAGCTTTCCCGGTGTCCGGGCGCTTATGGGAGTGGATTTTACTCTGAAGGAAGGTGAGATCCATGCGCTGATGGGAGAGAACGGCGCCGGCAAGTCCACGCTGATAAAGGTTTTGACCGGCGTATACACTAAGGATGACGGACACATATTTTTAAAAGGGTCGGAGGAAGTGAATATTCATTCTCCTCAGGATGCTCAGAGATTGGGCATCAGCACGGTTTATCAGGAAATCACACTGTGCCCCAATCTTTCCGTTGCGGAGAACATGTATATAGGACGCGGCGACGGATCTACCGTAAACTGGAAGGATATGAACCAGAAGGCTGACAAGATACTTCAGTCCCTGGATATTCCCACTACGGCAGCCGCACAGCTTTCAAGCTGTTCCATAGCAGTCCAGCAGATGGTGGCCATAGCCCGTGCCGTGGATATGGAATGTAAGGTTCTCATTCTTGATGAGCCTACATCTTCGCTGGATGACCAGGAGGTGGCCAAGCTCTTCAAGCTCATGAGAGATCTGAAGGCAAAGGGCGTGGGTATCATATTTGTAACCCATTTCCTGGACCAGGTTTATGAAGTGTGTGACAGGATCACGGTACTTAGAGACGGCCGGTTAGTAGGGGAGTACGAGATCGCCGATCTGCCCAGAGTAAAGCTTGTATCAAAGATGCTCGGCAAGGAAATGGACGATCTGTCAGACATAAAAGGTGAGGCAAAGGAATACAGTAAGGATGATGCTTCGGAGAAAGTATTCGAGGCAAAGGGTCTGCAGTCAAACGCAGGCATCAGTCCTTTTGATTTTTATATTAACAAAGGTGAGGTCAACGGTTTTACCGGACTTTTGGGCTCCGGACGAAGCGAGTGTGTCCGCGCCATCTTCGGTGCCGATAAGGTTATCGGCGGTTCCGTTTCAAAGAGCGGCAAGCCAATAAATATCAGCAAGCCCATAGACGCCATGAAGAACGGCATAGCTTATCTGCCTGAGGACAGAAAGCTGGACGGTATCGTGGGAGACCTTTCGGTGCGTGATAACATCATTCTGGCATTGCAGGTATTAAAGGGCTTCTTTAAGCCTTTCACAAAGGCTGAGGCAAATAAATTCGCCGATGAGTATATTAAACTTCTGGGAATCAAGACTGCTTCCGCAGATACACCCATCAAGTCTCTTTCCGGCGGTAACCAGCAGAAGTGCATACTGGCGCGCTGGCTTTTGACAAAGCCCGAGTATCTGATACTGGACGAGCCTACCAGAGGTATCGACGTAGGTACGAAGGTGGATATTCAGAAGCTTGTATTGAAGCTTGCATCAGAGGGTATGAGCATTACTTTTATCTCATCCGAGACGGACGAGATGCTCAGGACCTGTTCGCGTCTTATAGTCATGCGTGACAGAAAGGTCGTGGGCGAGCTTAAGGGTGACGAACTCACCCAGAATATGATAATGAGTACAATTGCAGGAGGTGAAAGCAAAGAATGAATACCTTAAAGAAGATCACATCTAATCAGATGTTCATACCACTTGCGGCACTGCTTCTTTTGATCATTTTCAATCTGATAATGGACCCCGGTTTCTTTAAGATCAATCTGGTCCAGAACTCAGCAGGAAATTATGTATTTTCAGGTTATCTTATAACCATACTTGACATGGGCTCCGAGCTGGCCATCCTCGCCATAGGCATGACGCTGGTGACGGCAGCTTCCGGCGGACAGGATATTTCGGTGGGCGCGGTCATCGCCATAGGCGGTAGCGTGATACTGAGAGTTCTGTGCGGTACGGATCCCAGACCCGAGGTTCTTAAGGCCCCCATCATCGTGGCATTCCTCATAAGCTGTGTGGTATGTATGATATTCGGTGCGTTTAACGGCGCACTGGTGGCATTCTTCAGGATCCAGCCCATGGTTGCGACTCTGATCATGTACACGGCGGGACGTTCCATCGCTGCATGGATCAACAACAACACCCTGCCCGTTATAAGCCCCGCTGCTTCCGAGACCTTCGCGTATTTCGGCGGATTCATCCCCGGGATCCCGATTCCCACGCCCGTGTTTATCGCCATCATCTGTGTGATAATCACCATGCTGATACTCAAGTTTACGAACCTGGGACTTTATACCCAGTCGGTAGGCATCAATGAGAATTCCTCCAGGCTTAACGGTCTGAATCCCGAGTTCATAAAGCTCATGGCTTTTGTACTGCTGGGACTTTGCGTGGCAGTGGCAGGCCTTATCAAGGTAAGCCGTATCTCCACCATCAACTATTCCGTTATAGCAAAGGATATAGAGATGGACGCCATCCTGGCGGTTGCACTCGGCGGCAATGCGCTGAGCGGCGGTAAATTCAACATGATCGCATCCATCCTTGGCGCATACGTAATACAGTTCCTTACCACCACACTTTACAAATTCAAGGTTTCCGCAGACGCGCTTCCCGCATACAAGGCAGTAGTCGTAATCTTCCTGGTAGTGATGAGCGCGCCCATAGTCAGGGATTATCTTGAACAGTTGCGAAAAAAGATGGCAGCAAGCAGAAAGGAGGCGGCTGAGTCATGAAAAAACTTAAGAATATGACAGACACCAATCTTCTTCTTGCCATAACCATAGTGGTGTTCTTCCTCATGTATATCGGGGCCGTAGTGATCCTGGGCAAGGGATTTTTAAAGCCTCAGAACTTCTTTAACATACTTAACACCAATGCAGCACTGATCATCACCTCCGTGGGCATGAGCATAGTCATGATAACCGGCGGTATCGATATCTCCGTGGGTGGTGTGGCCGCTCTGGTAAGTATGAGCTGTGCGGTATATCTGGATTACCATAACGGAAGCGTGGCAGGATCCATTCTGATCGCGCTGGCAATCGGACTGCTCTATGGTCTGGTACAGGGATATCTGGTAGCATATCTGGATATACAGCCCTTTATCGTATCTCTGGCAGGTATGTTCTTTGCCAGAGGTATGACCACCATAGTTAATACCAAGCCCTTCAACGTAGCTAACGAGGCTTTCGTGGCACTTAAGAATACCAGGATCATCGTTCCCGGAATGGGTTCCACCAACAAGAAGGGTATGTACATAGACGCCTATGTGGAGATCGGCGTTATAGTGGCTCTGATCGTGGTGGTGCTGTTCTTCCTGGTTCTTCGTTATTTGAAGCTGGGACGTAATTTCTACGCAGTCGGCGGAAACAAGCAGAGTGCGCTGATGCTCGGTATAAACGTAAAGCGCACAAAGTTTATCTCACATATCATCTGTTCCATGCTGGCAGGTATCGGTGGCTATGTATACTTCCTGCATGTAGGTTCCGGATCGGCGTCCCATGCGATGGGTATGGAAATGAACGCTATAGCGTCCTCCATCATCGGCGGTACCATGCTTACCGGTGGTGTGGGTAACATCATAGGTACACTCTTCGGTGTTCTTTCACTGAGTACCATACAGAACATCGTTACGTCGGCAGGATTTGATCAGGCATGGTGGACAGGTATCACCATAGCAGCAATGCTCTGCATCTTCCTTGTGATACAGAGTCTGGTCATCGCCAGAAAGAATAAATAATAAGGACAGTATAATTGAACGGATCAGGAATCAGACGTATTTTGTCAATATTATTAATTTTAAGCATTATTGCGGCAACAGGCTGTGGCAACAGACCTGTTGCCGCAACTGATGTTTTGTCTGTTGAAGAGCCGGATGCGGGTAATACCATCATCGGGTTTTCACAGCTGGGTGCGGAGTCTGATTACCGCAGTGCAAACAGCGAATCCATCAAAAATGTGTTTATAAGAAGTATGGGTTATACCCTGATGTTTGAGGACGGTCAGCAAAAGCAGAGCAACCAGATCAGGGCCATACGCAAATTTATCCAGAGTGATGCGGATTATATTCTTTTGTCCCCTGTTACGGAGACCGGATGGGATACTGTTCTAATGGAGGCAAAGGATGCCGGCATACCGGTGATCCTGGTGGACAGGACTGTGGAAGTGGAATCCGACGGTCTGTATCTCTGTCATGTGGGTTCCGATTTTTATCTGGAAGCACAGAAGGCCTGCGAATGGCTTAAGGCATATATCGATGCCATTGGCATGAAGGATGAGGATGTGCACATAGTGGACCTGCAGGGTACTTTGGGATCCTCAGCTCAGATCGGCCGTACCCTGGGACTTAAGATGGCTGCCGCAAAATATGGCTGGGATCTTAAGGCTGCGGTGGCTGCCGATTTCACCCAGGCCAAGGGTCGTGAGGTGATGAAGCAGCTCTACACTAAGTATAAAGACATAAATGTGGTATACTGTGAAAATGATAATGAGGCGTTGGGAGCCATCGAGGCCATAGAGGCCGCCGGAAGACATCCGGGCTCTGACATCAATAACAGAAACGTGTTAAAACGCTCCATCATGGTCATGTCCTTTGACGGAGTGAGCCAGGCTGCGATAGACATGGTGAAGGAAGATAAGATATCCTGCATCGTGGAATGTAATCCGGATCTGGGACCTGACGTAAAGAATATAATAAAGGATTATGAGAGCGGTGTCATACCGCCTAAAGACATATATGTGGATGAGAAGATATACAGCTCCAATGGCAGGGTTGAAAGTGTGAGTGTCAACGGGGTTGATTATGAAGTGACGGTGCTTAAAAAGTAACCGGAAGGAAAAGGAGGGAACAAATGAGTAAACTGTATTTTATCGTGGGAAGTCAGGATCTCTACGGAGAAGAATGCCTTAAGACGGTGGCGGATGATGCCCGTCAGATGGCTGAATTCTTTGATGTAAAACTGAAGGGCAACGTTCATGTGGAACTTTTGCCCACAGTGGAGAATTCAGAGATCTGTATCGCAAACTGCCGTAAGGCAAACAATGATGATGACTGCGTGGGCGTTATCACATGGATGCACACTTTTTCACCTGCAAAGATGTGGATCAAGGGTCTTTCACAGCTTAGAAAGCCTCTTTTGCATCTGCATACCCAGTTTAATGAAAAGCTTCCTTATGATTCCATTGACATGGATTTCATGAATCTGAACCAGGCCGCACACGGTGACCGTGAGTATGGCTTTATTCTGGCCAGGATGAATATACCTCATGAGGTGGTGGCAGGCTATTATAAGCATGATGATGTGGTTAAGAAGGTGGCCGCTTTTGCTGACGTGGCAAGAGCCATTGCATATTCAAATCAGCTCAAGGTGGCTACTTTCGGAAATAACATGAGAGAAGTGGCTGTAACGGATGGTGACAGGGTAGAAACCCAGATCAGATACGGCTGGGAGACAAACTATTATGCTCTGGGTGATCTGGTAGCGTATATAAACGCCGTAACGGATGCCGAGATTGACGGCATGATGGCTTTATACAGAGAAAAATACACCATGAATACCGATAACATAGAAGCTGTGAGAGAGCAGGCTAAGTATGAGGCTGCCCTTGAAAAGTTCATATCCGATAAGGGCGTCGGCGCATTTACCGATACCTTCCAGGATCTGCACGGCATGAAGCAGCTTCCCGGAATCGCCATTCAGGATCTCATGGGCAAGGGCATAGGCTTCGGCCCCGAGGGAGATTACAAGATAAGCGCCCTGAGTGCCGTTCTGATGGAAATGTCAAAGGGACGCGAGGGGGCTACAGGCTTTATCGAGGATTATACCTATGATCTGACAGCAGGATCAGAGCTGGAGCTGGCATCACATATGCTGGAGGTTCCCGTGGCCTTTGCGGCAAATAAGCCCGCAATAGAGGTTCATCCCCTCGGAATCGGTGGAAAGGACGACCCTGCAAGGCTTGTATTTGACGGCGTGACCGGCGATGGTATACAGGTGACTCTGGTGGATATGGGTGATCGTTTCAGGATCATCTGTGCCGACATCGAGCTGGTTAAGCAGCCTGCGCCCATGCCCAAGCTTCCTGTGGCCAGGATCATGTATCGTCATAAGCCTGACTTTGCCATCGGAACAGCTGCATGGTGCTATGCAGGAGGTGCACATCACTCAGTAGTTTCCACAGCACTTACACGCAGCGATATCGCCATGTTTGCAAGGCTTACCAAAACTGAGCTCATCACCATCGGTGATGACACCACAGAGGCAGATCTGCAGAAGTTTTTTATGAAGTGATTGAAGCGATATGATCGGGAAAGGTGGTTATAATGCTCGAAGAATTAAAGGAAAAAGTATATGAAGCGAATATGCTGCTTCCCAAGTATAATCTGGTGACATTCACCTGGGGAAACGTGAGCGGCATCGACAGGGAAAAGGGACTCTTTGTCATAAAGCCCAGCGGTGTGGAATATGATACCATGAAGCCTTCAGATATGGTGGTCATGGATCTTGAGGGAAATAAGGTGGAGGGAGATTATAATCCTTCTACTGATACTCCCACTCATCTGGAGATCTATAAGGCTTTCGAAAAGGTCGGCGGCGTGGTGCATACCCACTCACCCCATGCAGTGGCCTGGGCCCAGGCAGGAAAGGATATACCCTGCTTTGGAACCACACATGCGGATTATTTCTACGGTTCCATTCCTTGTGCCAGAAATCTGACGGCCGAGGAGATAGAAGAAGGTTATGAGATGAACACCGGAAAGGTGATCAGGGAATACTTCAAAGATCGCGATCCCATGCATGTGCCCGGAGTGGTATGTAAGAATCACGGTCCCTTCACCTGGGGCAAGGACGCCTTTGACGCGGTTCACAATGCAGTGGTACTGGAAGAGGTGTCAAAGATGAACATCCTGACACTGACCATCAATCCCAATGCAGAGTGTACGCCGCAGTGCATGCAGGATAAGCATTTCCTTAGGAAACACGGCCCGAATGCATATTACGGGCAGGGCGCGAGATAATAAGAGGGCATGGATGCATTTTAAAATTGTTTTTTGCAATGTTTTTTTGTCGAGGCTTGATAATGGTCTGTACCCGCATATGTAAATACGGACGAAATCAGGAAAAGATGAAATAGTCTGTACCGAGTCGGAAGAGCATACGGACGAAATTGTAAAAAGATGAAATAGTCCGTAAAAATAATGAATGAGCATACGGACGAAATCAGGAAAAGATGAAATAGTCTGTACCGAGTCGGAAGAGCATACGGACGAAATTGTAAAGAGACGAAATAGTCCGTAAAAATAATGAATGAGCATACGGACGAAATCAGGAAAAGATGAAATAGTCTGTACCGAGTCGGAAGAGCATACGGACGAAATTGTAAAAAGACGAAATAGTATGTATTGAATAAAATAGTAAAGGGGGAAAAGATGAACGAAATAATTAAAAACGGTAAGACGGCGCTAGGAATAGAGCTGGGCTCCACCAGGATCAAGGCGGTTTTGATAGACCTTGAAGGAAACGTACTGGCAGTGGGCTTCCATGACTGGGAGAATTCGCTGGTGGACGGAGTGTGGACCTACAGTCAGGATGAGATATTTAAGGGCGTTAAGAATGCCTATGCAGATCTTAAAAAGAAGGTTGCAGACCAGTATGGCGAGACCCTCACCACTATAGGCGCCATGGGAATCAGCGCCATGATGCACGGCTATCTGGCTTTTGATAAGGATATGAACCTGCTGGCTCCTTTCCAGACCTGGAGAAATTCCAATACCGGAGCCGCAGCCGATAAGCTTACTGAGCTCTTTGATTTCAATATACCTCTTCGCTGGACCATATCCCACATCTATCAGAGGATACTGGATAAGGCAGAGCATGTAAAGAATATCGCATATGTTACCACATTGGATTCCTATGTTCATTACCTTTTGACCGGTGAGAAGGTGACCGGTATAGGCGATGCATCAGGTATCTTCCCCATCGATTCGGAAAAGATGGATTATGATCAGGTGATGGTGGATAAGTTTGATGAACTCATAGCAGGTGAGAATGTGCCCTTTAAGCTTCGTGACATACTGCCTAAGGTGCTGCTTGCAGGTCAGAAGGCAGGTATACTTACCGCAGCCGGCGCAGCTTTTCTGGATGAAGGCGGCGACCTTAAGGAAGGCGTTCCCGTATGTCCTCCCGAGGGTGATGCAGGCACCGGCATGACGGCTACCAATTCCGTAGGCGTGCGCACCGGAAACGTGTCCGCAGGTACTTCCACCTTTGCCATGCTGGTAATGGAAAAGAAGCTGTCCAAGGTGTACCGTGAGATAGATATGGTGACTACCCCTACAGGCTATCCCGTAGCCATGGCTCATGCCAACAACGGAACCTCCGACCTTAATGCCTGGGTTTCACTCTTTGGGGAGTTCGCAAAGCTCATGGGCTTTGAGGCTGATCCCGGAGATCTTTATTCAAAGCTTTACACCAATTCCCTAGAGGGCGATGCAGACTGTGGCGGAGTATTGTCATACGGATATTTCTCAGGCGAGGGTATCACCAATATGACCGAAGGACGTCCTGTGGTCATCAGGCAGCCTGATGCCAAATTCACCCTGGCAAACTTTATGAGGTCACATCTGTATACCTCACTTGGTGCGGTCAAGATGGGACTTGATATCCTTTTTAAGCAGGAAGGCGCCAAGTGTGACAGGATGATGGGACACGGCGGCTTCTTCAAGACTCCCGTAGTGGGACAGCGCTATCTGGCAGCTGCGGTCAACGCACCAGTCACCGTAATGGAGACAGCCGGCGAGGGCGGCCCCGGGGGTATGGCTCTTCTGGCAGCTTATATGCTGGAGGATACCGCAAACGAGACTTTGGATGAGTATCTGGATAAGAAGATATTTGCTTCCCTTAAGGGCTCCGTGATCGAGCCTGTGGCTTCGGATGTGGAGGGCTTTGAGAAGTTCATGGAAGGCTACAGGGCCGGCCTGGCAGTTGAAAGAGCTGCAGTGGAGAATCTGTGATCTTTTGTATATAAGCTGAACTTTGGAAATGTCTGCCAGACCCTTAGGGGGAGGCAGACATTTTTTTTTGTGAACGTTCGGTTTTTATGATTTCTTGATAATTGTTTGACAATTTGCCGAACATTAGATTATTATGATATAGGATTTTGGGGGATGAATATTCAATGAAAATCATTATAATAATCAGTATTGTTGTTGTTCTTCTGCTTTTGATTGATATATTTATCAAAAACAGGGAGAAGAAGAGATACAGATATATAAAAAAACTTGTCGAACATAAGAGACAATGGATGCATGATATTTGGAATAAGCTTAAATAATATGCGACATAAGGACAAAAAAAGTATTATGAAGCACTTCTCATTTAATTCCATAAAAAATCTGATATCTACCGTATTACTGGCAGTTATGTTACTGCTGACAATTCAGGGCTGTGCCTATTTAGGTAAGGATTATAAGCTCGATGATGCGAAGGCGAAGGCTTCTGAGGTTTCAAAGGATTTTTCTTTTGTGGAGGAAAAAGTCATAAAGAAGTCTGACATATTCAGTTATGCCACGGTTAATGAGATATACTGGACCTTTCATGATAATGATCATGACTTTGATTTTAAGGTGTATCAGATATGGTCTTTTCCAACCGGATTGCCGCCAAGCAGAGTGCTTCGCACCAATTATTATCCCATAATGTTTGACGCCCTCGTTTTTTCAAGGCCCCAAGTCAGGGCGATCCTGACACCTATGGGAACGGCCAAGGCCAATTATAAATGCTATTGCAGATCGAAAGAGCAGCTGTTAAAAAATCTGGATATCCTGGAAAATGCCGTTGATGAGGTAAAGAAAGAAACGGGCGTAGTGGCCTTTGGAGATTATCCCTTATATGATGAGGTATATATCCAGTTTGAGAACGTGGAGGCTGATAATAGCATGTATTTGACCTTTGACGAAAGGGAAATAGAAAGGGAAATGTTTATTACTCATCTGTTTCCCGATGATGATTCCGGGGTGAAGGAGTTTTAGGCAAAAGGTTTTCGAATATAAAGAACTTTAGATAAAAGGGTTCTGAGATAAAAAGTTTTACGTAAAAGGGTCAATAAAAGGGGTATTTAAAAGTACAGAGAAAAGGGAGTGAATGAGCCGATGGGAGTTATTCTGGAAAAGTATCTGGATAAGTATCTGTACAGTAAACTGGAGCAGTACGGGGTGCTGTAATCATTGGACATGTCTTTGATAATGACCGGGAAGGGTACATGGGAAAGCACTATATCTTGTGGGTGCTTTCCTTTTTTTATGGCGTTTTTTGGACGTGTTTTGTTGACATAACTATTGATTTAAGGTATCATTAAACGTCGTATGTTATTTTATGTAAATTGTTTTTTGATCCGGATCTTATATTCTGTATTTTGTGGTCGGAGTGTTTGATTGGCAAGATTGTTCAAATGATCGTTCAAAGTGATTTTTTAGCGGTCGTTTGATACGATCTTACTATGTGACCGTTTTGTGAAAAGTTATGTAGATTGTGTGTTATCTGTTGACGCAATGTGAGATCATGGCTATCATTCCGTTTATGCACGTAAACATAAAGCTTGAAAGGAATTATAATAAATGAGTTCCCCTAAAAAACATAAGAAGCTGATCATTATCCTTATCATCATTTTCATTGTCGCGATCGTGGCGATAGTCCTCATCTACAACGGAAAAAAGAAAAAAGCCGAGGCACTGGCCCAGGTGGACGAGCTGGAAACTGAAACCATAAGTAAGCAGACCATCAGCAACTATGTGTCCATGACGGGAACCATAAAGGCGAAGGAATCCCAGACGGTGTATTCCACTGTGAACGAGGTTGAAGTGCTGGCAGTAAATGTCAAGGTGGGCGATTATGTGAATGAAGGTGACGTGATAGCCGTTCTTGATTCCAGTGATTTTGAAAACCAGCTGGCCAGGGCGAAGCGAGATCTGGAAAACCAGCAGCTTAAGAACGCACAGAGCCTGGCAAAGGCAGAGAGAAACTATGTAAGGGCCTTTGAGGATGCTCTGGTGGATGCGGATAAGATGGAGAAGGGAATAATAGAGGCGTCCACGGATTATGGATATACAGAGGGCGATAAGGATGACGCTTATCAGGACTGGCAGGACGCATTGGAGGATTACAGGGAAGCCGAAGACGATTATAATGAGGCAAAAAAGAAATATAAGAAACTGAAAAAGAATAAAGAGTCAGTCAAATATGACGGTGAGACTTATTATTACGATACCACGGGGACCACGGACGGAGCCAAGACAAAGTCGGATCTTAAAAAGACGGTGGAATCCCTGGAGTCGGCAAAGGATTCCGCTGAGAAAAAGGCGACGGAAGCCCAGCGTTCCTATGAGCATGCGACACAGTCACTGGAAAAGAGTTATCGAAGCTATGACAGTGCCGAAGTGACCAAGGAAGATAAGATAAGGTCGGACGCAAGGGCTATCCAGGATGCGCAGAATTCACTTTATGATGAGCAGCTGAGCGTGGCCAATTCCACAAGCTCCCAGGAAGATAAGATAGAGGACGTAAAAAAGTCCATAGAAAAGTGTACCATTAAAGCCCCCATTTCCGGAGTGGTGACTTCGGTTAAGATGGAAGCGGGAAATGAGACCGCAAATGATAAGAATGAGATCTGTGTCATCAATGATACGTCAATGTATCTGGTGGAGGGCACTGTTGACGAATACAGTGTGGCCAGTGTCAAGGAAGGTCTGAAGGCGATCATTAAGACCGAGGCAGACTCGGAAGCTGTCATGAACGGCGTGGTGACCTTTGTGTCTCCCACACCCGAGGATAACTCCACCAATTATAAAGTAAAGGTGAAGCTGGATTCCCTGTATGAAAATGCACGTATAGGTATGACGGCGGATACAAATATTCTCATACAGACTGCCGAGAACGCCCTGGCAGTTCCTTACACCTGTATCACCCAGAATCTTGATAATGAATTCGTGATATATGCCGTGGATGATTCCAAGGTGACTTTGGCTGAAGAAGATAAAGGTAAAAAAGGCTTCAAGGATCCCGGTAAAGGTGAGAAAGATGGAGGTGAAGAGACTGAAGAAGGTATGTTCTCCTTTGACTTTGGAGAAGATCTGGATTCCGTCGACATATCCAGGGTCCGTGAGATGGGCAGGGAGATAGTGATTGAAAAACTGGCTGAGGGCGATTATTATACGGCCATTTCCGGCGAAGGCCTGTCCGAAGGTATGGAAGTATATGTGGTAACCACGGCGTCGGAGGATTCGGATGAAGACGGAAAACGTGGCGGCCCCGGCGGCGGTCCCGGACCCAGATAAGGTGAAATAAATGCTTATTCTTGAAAATGTAATGCTGGCACTGGCCGGCTTAAAAGCGAATAAGACGAGAGCTGTTCTCACGATGCTGGGTATCATTATCGGTATTGCTTCCGTGATCGCCATTATGACCATAGGCAATTCCATAAAAGGTGAGTTCTCCAGTTTTGCCGACAGTATGGGAGCAGATCAGATAACCCTGTATGTGACATCGAAGTCCGATGATCGGGAGGATCCCTATATGTTCATGGACATGGGCTTTGAACGCAAGGGACGTGAGATGCAGAAGTCGGATTATATGAAGACGGAATATACCGAGGATCTGAAGGAACACTTCGCGGGCAGGATCTCAGGTATTTCCCTGGTGGAGGAAGTGGCCGAAAAGGGCACATCCAAGAACGGAAGCCTTTACGCCTATGTGAAAGTAAGAGGTCTGTCGAAGGATTGTTTTAATACAAATGATTATGATCTGAAAATGCTCTCCGGCAGAGGCTTTTATGACAGAGATTACGTGGACGGCAAAAAAATCTGCATAGTGTCGGATTACTACTGCAACAATATGTTCGGCGGAGACACGGATGCGGCCCTGGGCAAAAAGATATCCGTGGTGATAGACAAAAAATATTATTCATACACCATAGTGGGAGTGTATAAATATGATAATACAAAGGCGGGAGGAATGTTTTCCGCATCCTCGGCAAAGGATACGATAACGGATCTGTATCTTCCTTTCCTGACTGCGATAAAACAGACACATAATACTTCCGGATATTCCAGTATTTCGGTAAAAGCCGCGGACCTCAATGAGATAGAGCCTCTGGCAAATGATATCGTGGAATATGTGAATGAGAAATTTTACAGGAATAACGATCATTATAAAGTAAAGTCGTATACCATGACTTCTTTTATTGAAGAGTATATGGGACAGTTGTCCAGCGTATCCATAGCCATATCCGCCATAGCGGGCATATCGCTGCTGGTAGGCGGTATAGGCGTCATGAACATCATGCTGGTGTCCATAACGGAGCGTACCCGCGAGATCGGTACGAGAAAGGCGCTGGGAGCCACCAATAATTCGATCCGCATCCAGTTCATAGTAGAATCCATAGTGCTGTGCGTGGTGGGCGGTATCATAGGCATGACTCTGGGTATTGCCATAGGTATGGTAGGCAGTAAGCTCATGGGCGCCAAGGCCTCCATATCCGTGCTGAGTATTCTGGTGTCCTTTGGTTTTTCAGCCTTCATCGGCATCTTTTTCGGATACTATCCAGCAAACAAGGCAGCAAAGATGAATCCTATCGATGCGCTGAGGTACGAATGACAGAGGCCTAAGTATCGGAATATCAGAGATAAGACATGGCAGAGATAATACATCTTGAAAACATAATAAAGCGGTTCTATGTGGGACAGCCCAATGAGCTTGAGATCCTGCACGGGATAAGCCTGAGCGTGGAGGAGGGAGTGTTTGCCTCTATAGTAGGCGCTTCCGGTTCCGGAAAGTCCACCCTCATGAATATAATCGGCGCCCTGGATAAACCCACGGAAGGATCCTATACCCTGGACGGCGTGGATATAATAGCTGCACGGGATGAGGAATTATCCGCCATCAGGAACAGGAAGATAGGCTTTGTGTTCCAGACCTATAACCTGATCTCCAGGACCAGCGCTCTTAAAAATGTGGAAATGCCTATGCTTTATAAGGGCGTTCGCAAAAAAGAGAGAAGGGAGCGGGCCCAGATGCTTCTTGAAATGGTGGGGATGAAGGAGCGTATGTCCCACACACCGGATGAACTTTCCGGAGGACAGAAGCAGCGTGTGGCCATAGCAAGGGCCATGGCCTGCGATCCTGCCATTATATTGGCGGATGAGCCTACTGGCGCTTTGGACTCCAAGACGGGACGTACCGTCATGGATATTTTTCATAAACTTAACCAGGAACAGGGCAAGACCATTGTCCTTATCACTCACGCGCCGGAATTGGCAGAAGAGACCGGCCGCATCATCACCATATCCGACGGTAATATAACCGGAGAGAGGATCAATCCCAATCCCGGTTATCATCCTTCATCCGCGTCCGATGATGAGCCCGAGATCCAGTTCTGAGTATTCTTTTCGGACAAAATTCCCTTAAAAAGTTAATATTAGTCGTTTGTTTGACATATTTTTCAATAATCTACTACTCAAAACTGCTTTTTTGGTGTATAATCGACAACGGCAGGCTTGAATATTGAGTGCTGGTTGTATAATGCCTTTAAAATTTTAAAATATTTAAAAAGGAGAAGGGATTATGAAAAAGAAGATCAGGTTTTCGTCAATGGTGCTGATGATGGGGCTTATTCCCACCATTGTGGCCACGGTGCTGTGCGTGGTGATCGCGGGAGTGCAGATCAGGAAGAACATGGAAGAGGCTTATGTTCAGAAGCTTCAGGCCGCAGCCACCTCGCTCACCAAGAATTATGAGGAGCAGCTTTGGGCAAAGGGGGAGATCGAATATGAGGAGTCCCATGATTTCGTGGACTCGCTTAAGGAACAGGATATAGATCTCACGGTGTTTGAGGGAGATACCCGGTTCATGACCAGTCTGTATAAGGCTGACGGACAGAGGAACGAGGGTTCCCAGGCCGGCGCCGATGTCTATGCGCAGGTTAAGACGGGGCAGGATTATTCCTCCCATAATACGATGATCAACGATCAGAAGTATTTTGTATATTATGTGCCTCTGTATTCAGATGAGGCGGAGACACAGTTTTACGGCATGGGCTTTGCTGGCTCACCGGCTGCGGATGTGGAAAAGTCCGTAAACCATATTATCTTCCTTTTGATCCTGGCGGGAGTCATCGTATGCATCATTGCTTCGGTGGCGATCGTTCTTATTTCAAAAAAGGTGTCCGCACCTCTGGCGGTGATAGTGGAAGCAGCCCAGAGCATAGCGGGAGGAGATATCACCGATACATTTGAGGTCTCATCGGGAGTGGATGAGTTTGATAAGGTTGTGAGCGCCATTGATGAGCTTCATGAGACTCTGGGCAGGGCCGTTTTCGGTATCAAGGATATGGCTCAGGTACTGGAAGATAAGACCGGTCATGTTTCCTCATTGGCTGAGACTGCCAGCGTGGGTACCGATCAGATATCCCAGGCCATCAATGAGTTGGCCATCGGGGCGCAGCAGATGGCGGAGAGCGTTCAGGATGTAAATACCATGATCATCGAGATGGGTAACAGCCTGGGCGACATTGAAGAGAATGTGGAGATGCTGAGCGCAGGCTCTGAGAGCATAAAGGCTGCTAATAACGAAGCCTCTGACTATATGATACAGGTGGCAAAGGCTTCCGATTCTTCGGTGGTGGCTACCAGGGAAATCAGCGAACAGATAGAGGAGACCAATGCAGCCATTTCCAATATCGGTCATGCGGTACAGCTGATACTGAGCATTGCCAGTCAGACACAGCTTTTGGCCCTTAACGCATCCATTGAGGCTGCCAGGGCGGGCGAAGCGGGAAGAGGCTTTGCCGTGGTGGCTGAGGAAATCTCGGCACTGGCACAGCAGTCATCGGACGGCGCCAATGAGATCAGGCAGATCGCCGATCAGATGACAAAGATGTCCGGCGAGACCGTGAAGAAGGCGGAGGGCATAGCCCTTATAATTAATGAAGAAAAAGAATCTATTGACGCTACCCGGTCAAAGGTGGAGATACTTTCCGCCGAGGTGGAAAAGGCCATTGAAGAGATCGCCATCATAAGGGACAAGGTGGAATCCTTAGGTGGCGTGAAGGATGGTATCATGTCGAATGTATCGGATCTGTCCTCCGTTTCCGAGGAAAATGCAGCTTCCAACGAAGAGGTTACGGCTAGCGTGGAGAATATCGCCATGGCGGTGAGTGATACCAAGGATGAGTCCATTACCATGTCCGACTTAAGCCGTAAGATGAATGAACTGGTAAGCTTCTTCAAATAAGACTTGCAAAAACAGTCTGAATTTGGTATATTAAACCTTGTTTTTGATCGCAAAACGGATATAAACAAAGGTTTTATGAGGAGGATGTCATGAAGCATATTAAGACATTAAACACCAGAGATTACAAGAAGAGCATGAAGACAGGCGGCTGCGGTGAGTGCCAGACTTCCTGCCAGTCGGCATGCAAGACTTCCTGTACGGTAGGTAATCAGAGCTGTGAGACTTTAAAGAAGTCTGAGAGCAGATAAGGACAGACAAATAAAGATTTTAACGGGCGAGTGAGGTGTTTGGCCTCTCTCGCTCGTTATGTTGTGTAAGGAGATCCGCAGGTGGTTCATTTATACAAGGCCGGCGGATATAATATTGTTCTGGATGTGGAAAGCGGAGCCGTACATATCGTGGACGATGCTGCTTATGAGCTGATACCGCTCATGGAAAGCGTCGTCAGTAAAACGGCTGATTCTCCCCTCCCCCTGCAGACGGCTCTTGACAGGCTGGCGCAGATAAGGGATGAGGAAGCCCTGAAGCGATTTTGCGATGAAGAGCTCAGGGAAGCAGTGGAAGAGATCTGCGAGCTGGCTGATGCCGGCGCTCTATATTCCCCCGATGTATATGAACAGTATGTCTCAGAGTTTTCAAAACACCGCGCCATGGTGGTTAAGGCTCTGTGTCTTCACATGGCTCATGACTGCAATCTGAGCTGTGAGTATTGTTTTGCGGGCGAGGGCGTATATAAGGGCGAGCGCGCGCTCATGTCATATGAGGTGGGTAAGAAGGCATTGGATTTTCTGATAGAAAATTCCGGAAGCAGAAGGAATCTCGAGGTGGATTTTTTCGGCGGGGAGCCGCTTATGAACTGGCAGGTCGTAAAGGACCTGGTGCAGTACGGCAGGTCGCGTGAAAAGGAAACGGGCAAGAATTTCCGCTTTACCCTGACCACCAATGGCGTTCTTTTGAATGATGAGATCATAGAATTTGCCAATAAGGAAATGGCAAATGTGGTATGTTCCATAGACGGCCGTAAAGAGATCCATGATAAGAAAAGGCCATTGAGAGGCGGACAGGGAAGCTATGATATCATACTTCCCAAGTTCAAAAAGGTAGCCACTTCGCGTGGGCAGAACAATTATTATGTGCGCGGTACATACACACATGATAATACAGATTTTTCCGAGGATGTGATACATCTGATGGATGAGGGCTTTGAACAGATATCCGTGGAGCCCGTGGTGGCAGGGCCCGAAGAGTCATACGCCATCAGGGATGAGGATATACCCGAGCTTTTGAAGCAGTACGATCTGCTGGCACAGGAGATCATAAAGCGCAGGAAAAAAGGTGAGTTCGTAAACTTTTTCCACTTTATGATAGACCTGGAGCAGGGACCCTGCGTGGCCAAGCGCCTTTCGGGGTGCGGAGCCGGTAGCGAGTATCTGGCAGTGACGCCCCAGGGCGAGCTGTATCCCTGTCATCAGTTTGTGGGCGATGAGGAGTTTAAGATGGGAGATGTTTACGGCGGAATAGAACGTCAGGATATCAAAGAAAAATTCCTCTCCTGTAACGTATATACGAAGGAAAAATGCAGAGACTGTTTTGCCAAGTTTTACTGTTCCGGAGGCTGCATGGCAAACGCCTACAATTTCACCGGGGATGTGAACGGTAATTATGAAACAGGCTGCATACTTCAGAGAAAGCGTATAGAGTGCGCTATCATGATCAAGGCGGCTTTGGCAGATCAGGAAGCCGAAGCGTAAATACATGAATGAAATGGGCATCAGGATTTTACATGCCGATATTGAAAGGAGATTATTATGAAAAAATTCAAAGCAGTATTGACGCTGATCATCGTACTGCTGGTAGTGGGCCTCGTGGGCTACATTACCTTTGTGGACACGATCAAGACGTCGGGAGGCACGGTCAGCTCCGATGCGGTTTCAGGTAATGACGCTGCCAAGCCCGGGGAGAAGACCCCTCTTGCATCAGGCATTAAGAAGGGCCTGGATCTGGCAGGCGGTGTATCCATCACATATCAGGTCATCGGTGAGGGCACTCCCTCCAGAGAGGATATGAGTGATACCATCTATAAGCTGCAGCAGAGAGTGGAGAACTACAGCACCGAAGCTCAGGTATATCAGGAAGGCGAGGACCGTATCAATATCGAGATCCCCGGCGTGAGCGATGCAAATACCATCCTTGAGGAGCTGGGTAATCCCGGAACGCTCTATTTCATAGCACAGACCGATTCCAACGGCGCTGACAATTACAGCTACGGTATCGATGCAGACGGAAATGTGGGCTATGTGCTGGCTGAGGGCAAGACCATCGATTCCCTCAAGGCAGACGGCTCCATCGTCATCGAAGGTTCACAGATAAAGGGCGCTACGGCTACCACACAGACCTCCGGAACCGGAGTCAAGGAAAAGGAATTCGTAGTATCCCTTACTTTCACGGATGAAGGTGCAAAGTCATTTGCGGTAGCTACAGAGAAGGCTTTCTCAAACGGACAGAGCATCGGTATCTACTATGACGGAAAGTTCATTTCCGTACCCACTGTACAGGCAGTCATCTCAGACGGCTCCGCAGTCATCACCGGAATGGAGTCCTTTGACGCGGCTTCCAAGCTGGCTTCCACCATCCGTATCGGCGGACTTAACGTAGAGCTTCAGGAGCTTCGTTCAAATGTGGTAGGCGCACAGCTGGGTTCCACAGCCATCGAGACTTCCATCAAGGCTGCCATCATCGGTTTCATTATCATAGCGATCTTCATGATAGCAGTGTACTGGCTGCCCGGCGTGGCTTCAGTGCTCGCACTTGCCATCTATGTAATACTTGATATCCTTTTGATCCTCGGATTCAGGATCACCCTTACACTGCCCGGTATCGCAGGTATCATTCTGTCAGTCGGTATGGCGGTGGATGCAAACGTTATCATCTTCGCCAGGATCCGTGAGGAGATCTCAGCAGGCAAGACCGTAAAGGCGGCTATGAAGAGCGGTTATGAGACGGCTCTCTCAGCCATCATCGACGGTAACGTCACCACGGTGCTGGCTGCCGTAGTCCTTATGATCAAGGGCTCAGGTACGGTTAAGGGCTTCGCCCAGACACTGTTCCTCGGTATCGTGATCTCAGTCATTACCGCACTGTTCGTCACCAGAGCCATCATGGACGCATTCTATGAGCTGGGTCTTCGTGATGAGAAATTCTACGGTAGGGCAAAAGATGTTAAGAGCATTGATTTCGTAGGCAAGAGGCATATCTTCTTTGCAATATCCATAGCAGCTATTCTGTCCGGCTTCGTATTCATGGGCGTGAACCAGTCAAAGATCGGCAATCCTCTGAACTACTCACTGGAGTTCCTTGGCGGTACTTCCACCAATGTGACCTTCAATGAGAATATGTCCATCGAGGATCTGGAGACCAAGGTCATCCCCGAGATCGAGAAGATAACCGGAGACGGTAATATACAGCAGGCCAAGGTGGCTGATTCCAATGAAGTCATCTTTAAGACCAGAACTCTTACGGTTCCAGAGAGAGAGGCTTTCGACACCATGCTGGAGGAGAAATTCTCCGTAACCGAGGATCAGATCCAGACCGAGACCATTAGCTCCACCATCTCAAACGAGATGAAGACTGACTCTGTGGTCGCTGTGATCATAGCCGTAATACTGATGCTGATCTACATCTACTTCAGATTCAAGGATATCAGATTCGGCGTTTCATCCGTTCTGTGTCTGGTACATGACGTGCTGGTGGTTCTGGCCTTCTATGCACTGGCAAAGATCTCAGTCGGCAACACCTTCATAGCATGTATGCTGACCATAGTCGGTTATTCCATAAACGCCACCATCGTTATCTTTGACCGTATCAGAGAGAACCTGCGCGGTAAGAAGAGTGAGCTTACTGAGATAGTGAACAAGTCGGTTACACAGACACTGACCAGATCCATCTTCACCTCACTGACCACCTTCATCATGGTTGCTTGTATCTATTATTTCGGAGTAACCTCTGTAAGAGAGTTTGCACTTCCTCTGATGGTAGGTATCATCTGCGGTGCTTACTCCTCCGTATGTGTGGCAGGCGCACTGTGGTATGTGCTCAAGACCAAGATCAAGAACAGCACCGCAACAGGCGGCAAGAGAAAGTAATAAGGATATGATCATTTGAAAACGGACGGCTTAAGTGTAAGCATGTTCCGGATGATCTCAAAATGAATGATAAGAGCTCCGGCAAGTCCGGGGCTCTTGTTGAATGTGTGATTAGAAGCAGGAAGGAAAGCGTTTATGTGTACAACCCAGGAATGGTTTGAAATAAGAAAAGCGGGAGACTACGCCGCCATGGGAAGAGCTCTTGGCATCTCCCCGGTGACGGCCAGAGTCATGGCCAACAGGGGCGTTTCACCGGAGGATATGGAGGCCTTTATGACGGCCGGCTGCGAGATGCTTCATGACGGGCGGCTTATGAAGGATTTTGACAGGCTGTGTGAGATCCTGGCACAGAAGATCAAAGAAAAGAAAAGGATAAGGGTCATCGGTGATTATGACGTGGACGGCGTGTGCTCTTCATATATCCTGGAGCATATGATAAGGGACTGCTTTGGGGCCATACATCCCGAAGAGGAAGAAGTGCCGGTGGATTCCCGTATCCCCCACAGGGTGAGGGATGATTACGGCATAAACATGAAAATGATCGACGAAGCCATCGGGGACGGCGTGGATACGATCATCACCTGTGACAACGGGATATCGGCTTATGACGAATGTGTCTATGCGAGGGAAAAAGGCCTGACCTATCTGGTGACTGACCATCATGAGATACCCTACAGGGATGAGGATGAACAGAGGATATATGCGCTGCCTCCGGCGGATGCAGTGGTGGATCCCATGAGAGAGGACTGCGGCTATCCCTACAGCAGGCTGTGCGGTGCAGGCGTGGCTTTTAAGATATCGGTGTATATGCTGAAAAGCTATACGTCGCTTTCGGAATACAAGTATCTGGACATGGCTGCCCTGGCTACGGTGGCGGATGTGATGCCTCTTACCGGAGAGAACAGGATAATAGTGAGGGAGGGCTTGAAGAAGCTTACCCATACCGAAAATATCGGAATGCGCGCCCTTCTGGATGTGTGCTCACTGACGGAGGGTACTCCCATAAGCGTATATCATTGCGGTTTCGTGATCGGCCCGAGGATAAATGCCACAGGCAGGATAGACAGTGCAGACCTGGCGAGGAGTCTTCTGGACAGTTCGGATCATGATGAGGCACAAAAGATAGCTCTTTTAATGAATGAGCTGAACGCTCAGCGCGTGGAACTGACCCGCGAGGGACAGGCGAGGGCTGAGGCCATGCTGGAGGCACAGGCTGCTCTGGATGACGTGCTGGTGGTATATCTGCCCGACTGTCATGAGTCTCTGGCGGGCCTCATCGCAGGCAGGTTAAAGGAAAAGTATTATCATCCGGCGATAGTCATCACCAGGTCCCGCGACGGGGTGAAGGGCTCCGCCAGATCCATAGAAGGCTATCATATGTATGAGTCATTAAACCGGATCGCGGATCTGTTTTGCAAGTTCGGAGGACACGCCATGGCAGCGGGGCTTTCCATGCAGGCTCAAAGCGATGAAGAGGCTTTTGATAGGGTGGAGGAGTTTAGACGAAGGATAAACACTGATACCGGTCTTAACGAGGAATCTTTTGTGAAAAAGATAAGGTTTGACGCGATCCTCCCCTTTGGCGCCGTGAGCGAAAACCTGGCGTCGGAACTGGAAAAACTCGCACCCTTCGGCACGGATAATCCCGCGCCGCTTTTCGCCTGCAAAAACGTGACCTTTTCAAACGGAACCGTAAGGGGGGCAACGGGAAAAGTATATGTGGCGAAGGCTACGGATGAAGACGGCGTCACCCTGGAGGCAAAGGCCTTCGGCGAAGGTGTAAAGATACAGGAGACTCTTGAAGACGGAGGGAGACATTCCGTGATCTATAAAGTGGTCGTGGACGAATACAGGGGCCGGAGGAAGATTCAGATACAGATCGAGGCATGGCGATGATTTTTCAAAAAGGTATATGGTAAAAACGACAGAGTTGTGATAAAATTCTTTTATATGACTGAGAAGGCCATTATTCTTTTTATAAAGGGGGTTTATGAAAATGAATGGTAAAAAGCAGAAGAAGATCAGTACCTCACTGGTGCTGATCATGACTTTATTGGTGGCTGTGCCTGTAGTTGTGCTGACTGTGATCAGCCTTTTTAATACCATCAGGCAGGGGACCGACAATGCAAATGAGGTCAACACCGCGCAGGCTGCTCTGGTAGGCGAGAGCATCGAGACTATCTACATGGAGAATATAGCAGCCCTTAAGGGCTTTGCTTCAGCTCCTTCCACCATCGCTTTTCTGGAAGAAAAGAATGCCGGCGGAGCAGGAGCAGAGGTGGCTGCCTATGTGGAAGCGAACGGCGAGGGCCCCGCTCCTGCAGGCAGTGGGGATGAGAATATCCTGAAGCAGATGAAGAGCATCGATGAGTCCATGAACGATGGCAATTCCACAGCCATTTCCGGCATGGACGGCCAGCAGCTTCTTCGTACCATCGGTAAGCCGGTAAACGTGGCAGAGCGTGAATACTTTAAGGAGCCCATGAACGGCGCCGATTTTTATATTTCGGATATGATAATCTCAAAGTCCACGGGCACCGCCATTTCCACTTTTTCCGTTCCCGTATACAGCCAGGACGGATCACAGGTCATAGGAATAGTACAGCGTAACTATGACGTGGGCGTGCTCCATGACCTTCTGGCGGGTGAGGTCACCCAGGATCGTCAGGAGATAGTGGTGGTGGACCGCACCGGTACCGTGGTGGCCCATTCCTTAAGAAGTGTGAACGTGGAAGATCCTGAAAGGCAGGATCAGAATCCTTTCTACACAGACTCCAGAGGCGATAAGACCGAGGGATCTTATGTGGCGCCTTTTATGGGAGATACCTGGATGATCTCCTGGGAAAAGATGGAAAGGAGCGGCTGGATAGTGGCATCCTGCCGTGTAAAGGAAGTGGCGCTGGGTACCGTATACAAGACCGCAGCCATGCAGATCATACTGGGCCTCATCTTTTTGGGCATCAGTGTATTCGTGGGATTAAAATATGCAAAATCCATCACGGATCCCCTGCAGGAGGTAAATACCTCCCTGGCAGGCCTGGCTGAGGGTAAGTTCTATCAGATAGATAAATTCAGCGGCAGGAATGATGAGCTGGGAGAGATAATCCGTCACTCCAATGAGGTTATGGAGAAATTGAGAGATATAGTCGGCAATATCGTAAGCAGTGCGAATACCGTGCACAGTGCAGCAGATGAGCTGGCAGGCATGTCGGATCAGATATCACAGAACGTGGACGGAGTATCCAATGCTGTTCAGGATATCGCGGCAGGTGCCACACAGCAGGCCGACGAGATTCAGAATGCCACGGAGAACACCAACCGTATAGCAGACGCCGTAGGTCAGGTTCAGGGCTCCACGACAGATCTGGAGAATGTGGCAGGACGTATGCAGACAGCCTCTTCCGAGTCTGCGCATTCACTTGAAAAACTTCAGAAGTCTTCCGAGAACATGAATGACGCCATCAGGAAGATCACTGAGAAGATAAGCGCCACATCGGATGCGGTGGAAGACATAAACGATATGGTAGAGTCCATAACCAATATCGCGTCCCAGACTAACCTGCTGGCACTTAATGCTTCCATAGAGGCCGCCAGGGCAGGAGAGGCAGGCAGAGGCTTTGCCGTAGTGGCAGAAGAGATAGGAAAGCTGGCCACGGAGTCAAATGAGTCCGCAGGCAAGATAAGGAACGAGATGGACAGGCTGCTCAAGGAATCGCAGTCAGCCGTGGAAATGGCTAATGAAGTCCAGAAGACCAACAATGAACAGCAGGAGGTCATCGCCGATACCGCCCAGAGCGTAAACGGCATGCTCGCCGATATAGAGGATACCGTCAGAAGCGTCAGGACCATATCGGACAATGCCGAGGACTGCGTGACGGCAAAGGATGTGGTGGCAGACGCCATGGATTCTCTTTCGGCCATATCCGAGGAGAATGCGGCCAGCAGCGAAGAGACGGGAGCATCCATGGAAGAACTGGCAGCCACGGTCACCACTTTGGCCCAGAACGCGGCATCCTTAAGGAATGTATCCGAGAGACTGTCGGATGAGATGAAATTCTTTAAGATGTGATCTTAATGCATTATACGGAACTGTTGTCTATTTCAATCTAGGAGTGACAAGATGTTTGATAAGATTTTCGGTGAGTATCTGTTAAAAAAGGGTAAGCTCACAAAAGAGGAACTTGACAATATTTATGCGGATATGATGCATGAATTTGTTAAGCTGGGCATGATAGCCGTAAGGGAAGGCTTTATGACGGCGGAGCAGGCTGACGAGGTAAACGCCCTTCAGGCTTCCACGGACTGCCGTTTCGGTGATCTGGCAGTGGAAAAGGGTTATATCACCCCCGCTGAGCTGAATTCCATTTTGCGGATACAGGGTAATTACTTTTATCATTTCCTGCAGGCTACCATCAATACCGGAAAGTATACACTGGAGCAACTGGATGAGGAGCTTCAGGAGTATCAGAAGGAAGAGGGATTGTCCAATTCCGAGATGGATTCTCTCATCAGCGGAGATGTGACCAGAGTAGTGGATGTTTATCTTCCCAATCAGGATCAGATGTACGGCAGGCTGTGTTCAATAGCCGTAAAGACATTTTTACGATTGATAGACTCAAATGTATATATCAGACGTGCATTTAAGTGCAGCCATCTGGAGGTTGACCGCTTCGCATGCCAGAGGACCTATGGCATGAATAATACGGCTTCGGGTTTTGCAGGTGACGGGGATGCCTTACTTGATATGGCATCGACCTTTGCAAAGGAAGAGTTTGAACAGGTGGACCTGGATGCGCTGGATTCGGTGGCAGAGTTTACAAACTGTGTGAACGGTCTGTTTACTACCGAGACCTATTCCATGGGAGTAGAGCTGGAGATGCTGCCTCCCGAGCTTTACGATAAGCGCGTGGATATAAATGCTGCGGAGTTTTATGTGGTGCCCATGATCAGTAAGGGCAAGACCATATATTTTATAATAGCAATGGATTCAGCGCTGCTGGTTAACGAAGCAGAAGGAGGTGTATGATGGCCGCAGTTTTGATCGTAGATGATTCGCGTACATCCAGAAAGATGATGAGGAACATGGTGGAAGCCGCCGGCTTTACTGTCGCAGATGAGGCGGTAAACGGTCAGGAGGGCATAGATAAGTATAAAGAGTTAAAGCCCGATCTGGTAACCATGGATATCACTATGCCGGTTTTGGACGGAGTCGAGTCCATGAAGGGTATTTTAGAGTTTGACCCCAAAGCCAAGGTGGTCATGGTCACAGCGGTGGGACAGCAGAATAAAGTGATCCAGTGTATCAAGGATGGTGCATTCGATTATATAACGAAGCCCTATGAGCAGGCCCAGGTGGAGAAGATCCTCCACAGAGCGCTGGGATGATTTAAGATAAAGGTGTGTGTCCTTTGGCACACACCTTTTTATCGGGAATATAATGAAACGCAGATTACTGTTGATCTTTATTTTTATATTTATATTCATAGTTATATTTTTCCTGTATAAAACCAAGGCTTTTTCCAGGGTATCCCTGCCGGGGGTAAGCGATGCGTCGCAGGTGACGGGGATCCTCCTTCCTGCCGATGAAAATGAGGGCGTCAGTTTTGACCTGAAGGCATATGAAAAGGACGGAGAGTACCTTTTGTTCTTGCCGGCAAGGGCTGATATTTCTGATCTGACGATATATATGCTGGGTGAAGGGGATGAGCCCCTGGAGCGGGCCCGGCTGGATCTTAGCGGCGGCGTGTGCCTGCTTCATGAAGCCATAGTGTTAAGGGCCTATCAGTCCCTGCTTCCCAGTGTGGAGATATCCTTTTCGGGTACAGGCAGCAGCCTTGAGGAGGTGGAGGATGACAAGGATCATGAATTTCGGGCCTTCGGCGATATGGTGGTCAGCTGCACTGATGAAGCGGCTTTACAAAACGGCTGGGAAACGGTGGTGTCCTCCAGGAATCTGGATTATGGTTTAAAGGGCAGCATGTCCTTGCGTGGCCACGGAAACGCCTCCTGGCTTTTGGATAAAAAGTCCTACAACGTTTACTGGGAAAATCTGGCGGATGTGCTTTCTATGGGAATGGATGATGAATGGGTGCTGCTGGCAGACGGTATAGACCGGACGCTCCTTCGCAATCAGGTATTCTATGATATGGCTGAAAAATGTGGCATCAGGTATTCTCCGAAGCTAAGGAAGGTGGAGCTGTTCATTGACGGCGATTACAGAGGCGTATACTCCCTGACCACGAAGGTTCGCATAAATGAAAACAGCGTGGACATAAGACAGGGGCATGATTTCCTTTACAGATGGGGGATGCCCGGGGATGAGGCACGACCTCTGTCTTCCTTTGTCTTTAGGGATGAGCCCACCAATGTGGTGGAGGTGAGGGACCTTAAGGACGAGTCCGTGCGTGAAAAGGCCTTTAAGATAGCGGATGATCTGATGCTAAAGATAGAGGATACGTCATCGGATGAGTGCCTGTCCATGATAGACATGGAGAGCTGGGCTAAGTATTACTGGATACAGGAACTGGGCAAAAATACGGACGCCACATCAAGGAGCCTTTATACCGTGTGGATGGCGGATGAGGGCAGGATGTATATGAATCCTGTCTGGGATATGGATCAGACCGCAGGCGTGGTGGAGCCATATATGCGCGAGGTGGATTATCTCTATCCCCAGGAATGGGCCGTGCGGTATGAGGAGTGGTATAAGCCTTTATTTGAACGTGAGGAATTTGCCCAAAAGGTCGATGAAGTATATAGGCGCTCTGATATGGCTGATGTCATGGATGAGTGCATAAAAGCCATACCGCAAAAGGCTGAGGACATAAGGACGGCGGCCATGATGAATTTCCTGAGGTGGGATATCCTTGATGAGCCCCAGAACAACAGGATATATTTCTATATGGAGGATACCTCCTGGGACGCCCAGGTGGAGTGGCTCCACATCTGGCTTAAGTACAGAAAAGAATGGATAGACGAGGAGTGCAAATGACGAAGTGGGAGGAAATACTGTTATGAAAAAACTGTCAGGATTACTGTCGGAAATCGAATATGAACTTATTCAAGGTCAGATTCCGGACATAGAGATCACCGGCATATGTCGCGATGATCGGAAGATAGAAAAGGACTGCATCTTCGTCTGTATAGAGGGTATGAATTTTGACGGACATGAATCGGCCGCAAAGGCGGATGCCGGGGGTGCTGCTGTCATAGTAGCCTCAAAGGAGGTGAAAGGCGTCAGGGATGCCGCAGTCATAAAGGTTAAGGATACGAGACTGGCACTGGCCCTTCTTTGCGCTGCATGGTACGATCATCCGGATCAGAGATTAAAGGTGATAGGCGTCACCGGTACAAAGGGCAAGACCACCACCACCTATATGATAAAGTCGGTGCTGGAGAGGGCAGGTATAAAGACGGGACTCATCGGAACCATAGAGACGGTGATAGGGGATGAGCACATTCCTTCCCAAAATACCACCCCCGATTCGGATGTGCTGCAAGCTACACTTAACAAAATGGCGGATGAGGGCTGTGAGGCCGTGGTGATGGAAGCGTCATCCCAGGGCTTTAAACTGCACCGTACCGCAGGAATCACCTTTGAGGTGGGAGTATTTACCAACATATCTCCGGATCATATAGGCCCAGGTGAGCATGAGGACTTTGACGATTATCTAAGATGTAAAGGCATGCTCTTTAAGCAGTGTAAACATGGCATCGTAAATATGGATGATGAGCATACCAAAGATGTCATAAAGGGGCATACCTGCACCATAACAGGGTACGGCTTTGGTGAGGATTGTGACATAAGAGTCACGAACTGTGAGTTGGTAAACAGCGGTACTCATCTGGGAGTGGATTTTGATGTGAAGGGACAGATGAACCTTCGAGCACGTGTAAATATGCCCGGCAGGTTTTCCGTGTATAATGCGCTGTGCGCCATGTCGGTTTGCCACAGCCTGGGTGTGGATACGGATGTCATGAAGGAGGCCATAGCAGGCGCAAAGGTGAAAGGACGTATCGAGTTTATAAAAGTATCCGATGATTTTTCCCTGATGATAGATTACGCCCATAACGCCATGGCTCTGGAAAGTCTTTTGACCACCCTCAGAGAATATGAGCCCGGCCGCCTGGTCAGCGTCTTTGGCTGCGGCGGCAACAGGTCGAAGCTTCGCCGCTATGAGATGGGCGAGGTGTCGGGAAAACTGGCGGATCTGACAGTCATCACCTCGGACAATCCCAGATTTGAAAAGCCTCTCGATATCATTGCTGACATTGTGACCGGCATAAAAAAGACGGATGGAGAATTCGTGGAGATACCTGACAGAAAAGAAGCTATCAGGTATGTAATAGAGAATGGACAAAAAGGTGATGTGATCGTGCTGGCGGGCAAGGGCCACGAGGATTATCAGGAGATAGAGGGCGTGAAGCATCACATGGATGAGAGGGAACTCATCGCTCAGGTTTTGGAGGAGATCGCAGATTAAATCCCGGTTGTCATCCTGAGCGCAGCGAAGGATCTTGAAAACGCATAAAAACTCAATCAAGTGATCAATTCATAAAAAACACAGGAGTGCAAATGTACGCAGACGTGATCATAGATATAAATACTGCGAGTCTGGACAGGACTTTCCAATACAGGATCCCCTATGACATGATGGGGGAAGTCTGCGTGGGTTCCATGGTCAAGGTACATTTCGGCAATGCCAAAGCTCTGAAGCGTGGCTATGTAGTTTCTCTATCATCAGAGCCAGTGATCGATGAGGAAAAGATCAGAAATATCTCCGAGGTCTGCGATGTGTCGGATATGGCTGAGCCCAGACTGGTAAAGCTGGCTGCCTGGATGGCCAAGACCTATGGCTGTACCTTTGCGCTGGCGCTTCGTACCGTATTTCCCGTAAAACAGAAAATCAATCCAAGGACGCCTCATTATCTGCAGCTTTCTGCGGATGCAGAAAAGTGTGATGAGTTCGTCCGTTTTTTTGAAAAGAAAAATCAAAGGGCCAGGTTGCGGCTTTTTGCGGCGCTCATGGAAAACAGGGAGATCCCTGAGGATATCGCAAGGGATAAGCTGAATATTAATAAGAGCGTCATAGATTATCTCATTTCAAACGGACTGTGTGAGCGAAGCGAAAACAGCATATACTTGGATGAGGCAAAGGAAGTCAAAAGGCCGGTGCTCAATGCTGCGCAGCAGACGGTGGTGGACGGGATACTGTCGGGGATGGATGACCTACCCTCTGATAACAAAGGATCCTGTGAGGATCATTACTTGGGAAATCCGGTGGGAACTACGCCCCGGGTCTCCCTCATCCACGGGATCACAGGCTCGGGTAAGACCGAGGTGTATTTGAGCCTCAGCGAAGCCGTGGTAGCGCAGGGGGGACAGGTGATCATGCTGATACCCGAGATCGCCCTGACATATCAGATGATGATGCGTTTTTATGAGCGGTTCAAAGACAGGGTATCCTCCATCAATTCAAAGCTCAGCGCAGGTGAAAAGTACGAGAGGTTCATGAAGGCGTCAAGGGGCGAAGTGGATGTGATGATAGGTCCCAGATCTGCCCTTTTTACTCCCTTTTCTAATTTAAAACTCATCATACTTGATGAGGAACACGAGGACAGCTATAAGTCCGGGCAGACTCCCATGTATCACGCCAGGGAGACTGCCATCGAGCTGGCCAAAATGAGCGGGGCAGCTGTGGTGTTGGGTTCGGCCACGCCTTCCGTGGATTCATATTACCGTGCCTTAAAGGGTGAGTATTCGCTTTATACCATGAATGAGAGGGCTACGGGAGCCGCTCTTCCCGAGGTGGAGATCACGGATTTAAGAGCCGAGCTGATAGCCGGGAATAAAAGTCCCATAAGCCGCCTACTGTATAAAAGGATGGCTGAGAGCCTTTCAAAAAAAGAGCAGGTTATGCTCTTTCTTAACAGAAGGGGCTATGCCGGTTTTGTGTCATGCCGGGCCTGCGGTTTTGTTTATCGGTGTCCTCACTGTGATGTGACGCTTTTTGCCCATGGGTCGAAATACGGCACCAGACTAAAATGTCATTACTGCGGACATGAGATCGGGTTTGAAAAGAAATGTCCGGAGTGTTCGTCTAAATATATCGGCGTCATGAAGGCGGGAACCGAGGCTATGGAGATAGCGGTCAAAAAGCTCTTCCCTGAGGCTAAGGTACTCCGTATGGACAGGGATACCACCGCTAAAAAAGGTGAGTATGAAAAGATACTTTCCTCCTTTGCGGATCATGAGGCGGATATCCTCATCGGTACCCAGATGATAGTGAAGGGCCATGATTTTCCGGAGGTGACCTGCGTGGGGATACTGGCGGCGGATCTGTCCTTATATGCTCCTGATCACAGGGCCGGTGAGCGGACCTTTCAGCTGCTGACCCAGGCCTGCGGCAGGGCAGGGCGTGCGGATAAGCCCGGGCATGTGGTGATACAGACCTACAATCCCAAGGACCCTTATATCCTGGCGGGAGCGGCTCAGGACTACGCTGCATTTTATGAAAGGGAGATAGTCTACAGGGAGATGCTGGAATATCCTCCCGTGATAAATATGCTGGCTCTTTTGTTTGAATCAAAGGATAAGGAACTGGCTCTCAGAGTGTCTCAGGACGCCGCCGGAGTAATAGGTGAGCTGATGACCGGGGATGGCACAGGAACGGATGGTCAGGACTATATGGCCGGCGATCGGGATGATCAGGTGGCCGGAGACTTTGAATCAGATGTACCACAGCAGAACCGATGGGCGCGGCCGGATCATGTGGTCATAGGTCCTGCAGATGCATCCATCGCCTATATCAATGATGTACACAGGCGTACCCTCTATGTGAAGAGTAAGGATATCACATTTTTGGAGGCTGTGCAGCAGCGGATGAATGAATTGGAAAAGTCGGAGGCGTATTCCGGAAAGGTCCGGATCTCCTGTAATCTAAATCCTATGAATTTGATATGAGATCATAAGGATGCTTTAAGTTGTTTTGATATCCCCGAAGGCTTGCGGTTAGGTAGTCTTCGGGGTTTTTTATATATTTTTTTAAATAATCTTTGTTAATTATTACATCTATACAAGATCATGTCATAAGATTTATACTGAAATCCATTTCGGTAACGTGCCGTATCCGGCGCGATACACCCATTACAACTTGATATCATTTTAGGTGTTTGTGTTGGTCAGTATTGTATGCCAATTGTTGATATTGTTTTTTATTTGGAGGATTGTATGAGTGTGAAAAATCAAAATCAGTCTCCATATAGGAGTCGGAAAAAGACACAAGTAAAAAAGAATGATTCAGCTATTGCGTATCAGAACAAAGATATTGCATCAAAGGTGATGGCTGAAGAGTTCAAGGGAAAGACCTTTGCAGTATACGGAATAGATGTTCCAAAGATAAAGAGGGTAGGGCCTACTAATTTACCGGCTATCGAGGTTAATGAACTCAGACTCGATAATCTATTTGAACTCGAGGATGGAAGCTATGCCATAGTGGATTATGAGAGCAGATATGCCGAGGAAAACAAGAACAAGTACCTTGGTTATATTGCAAGAATAGCTCAAAGGCTTTATAATGAAAATGGTAGATTTCCATTGATCAGATTCATAATCATATATACCGCAGATGTTGAAAAAGGTGCCACAATCCCTCATTTAAATATGGGATGTATGACGATGAAATTGGAAGAAGCTTTTCTTTCAGACATTGATTCAAAGGAAATATATGATGGGATAAAACATAAGATGGATCATAATATATCCCTAGTGGATGAAGATCTGATGCGGCTCATCATATATCCACTGACATTTAAAGGAAATCAAGCTAAAAGAAAGGCTATTAATGATACCATAGAACTTGTTGACAGGATTGATGAGGAAAGCGCATCGCTTTTTGTTTATAAATGTATCCTGGCATTTACGGATAAAGTAATAGACAGGGAAACAGCACAGGAAATAAGGAGGCGGATCGGTATGATGACTCAGGTAGAGCAGATAATAGAACAGGAGAAGATTGATGCAGTAAATGAAGCTGTGGAAAAAGCGGTTAAGAGTGAACAGGCCAAGGCAGAGCAAACCATGGAACAGATAGCAAAAAATATGTTTCTGGATGGTGACAGCATTGAAAAAATCAGTAGATGCGTTGGCTTATCTATGGCTAGGCTTGAGGAAGTAATTGCGCCGCTGAAGATTTGAACCGGTGGAAAAACACCGTTAGGAGTGGCTTTTGAATGCGTCCGTTATGCGCGGAATAAAATCGGATATTATAGAAATGGATGACCGTCGGATCTGACAGGACAGTGATGTCCTGCGGGTTTGGCGGTCTCTTTCCAAACATAATGAAGCAGATTAAAGGTTGTACTTCACTACAATTAAGAGAAGAATTCCCACAGCTTAAAGCAATGCCGAGTCTCTGGACTCGTAGCTACTTTGTAAGTACAGCAGGCAATGTAAGTTCCGAAACTATCAAATGGTATGTAGATACTCAAAAAACGAGACCGTAGGTGTAAGTATGAACAAAGGTGTTAAGTTTAGGGCATATCCTAATTCGGAACGGATATCATCAGGATGTGACCGGGAAAAATCCGGCTGATAAGCACACAAATGAAATGAATTGGGGGATAGAGATGAAAGAACAGATTTCGATTAATGAGATAAAAGGAATAAGGATAGGACAGACGGAGAATGCAGAGGCTGCCACGGGCTGTACTGTTTTCATATGTGAGGAAGGCATGTGTGCGGGTCTGGACGTGAGAGGCGGAGGCCCGGCGTCAAGGGACAGCCAGCTTCTCAATCCGCTGATGGCTGCGGACAGGATACATGCCGTAGTGCTTTCGGGCGGAAGCGCTTTTGGACTGGGAGCGGCTGACGGCGTCCAGGCATATCTGGAGGAAAAAGGAATCGGCTTTGATGTGGGCGTCACCAAGGTACCGCTGGTAGTGCAGTCTGATATTTTTGACCTGACGGTGGGAGACATGAAAGTGAGACCGGATCGGGCTATGGGTTTTGAGGCGGCACGGATCGCCTTTGAATCGCCCAATTACAGGGATGGCAATTACGGCGGAGGTACAGGCGCCACTGTGGGTAAATACTGCGGCATGGACTACTGCATGAAGACGGGCATAGGTTCTTACGCCGTAAGGATCGGCGAGCTGGAGGTAGGCGCCGTGGTGATAGTGAATGCCCTGGGTGATATTTTCGATCATAAGACGGGGAAAAAGGTGGCCGGTCTTTTGAATGAAGATAAGACGGGTTTCAGGGATACGCTGGGGCTCATGGAAAAGAATATCGAGGTGGTGGAGAATAAGTTCACCGGTAATACCACGATAGGTATCATCGTGACTAACACGGCCTTTGATAAATCTGCTCTGTGCAAAATCGCCGGCATGGCTCATGACGGCATGGCCAGATCCATTAATCCTGTTCATACGTCGGCAGACGGCGACAGCATCTATGCTGTGTCCCTGGGAGATGTGAGCGCCGACAGGGATGTGGTGGGTACCCTTGCGGCTCAGGTTTTGAGTGAGGCTATCCTGAGTGCGGTGTACAGCGCCGAGAGTGCATACGGATTCCCTTCGAGAAAGTCGATAGAGGCAGTTTCCTGATAGGGGCAGACAAGTGGGTGCGGCTATTTAAGGCGAAGACCTGGGAGGAGATAAAAATGATAGCAGAGAAGAACGAAACACAGATGGATGCAGCGGCTGTATTATATGGTGCAAATCTTGATGATGTGAAGAGACGTCATGCCCAGGC